>CAWEOX010000025.1:0-101416 GCA_963810845.1 uncultured beta proteobacterium
CGCGAAGTCGCCGTCGACCTTGAGGCTTGCCCACGACAGCCGATGACCGTCGGTGGCGACCGCCTGCAGCGACCCTTTGTCCGCGACCAGCAGCATGCCGTTCAAGTAATAGCGGATGTCCTGCTGCGCCATCGCGAATTCGGCGAGGCGAAAAAGCCCGCGCAGATCGCGTTGCGGCAGCGTGAGCGTCTGCAGTTGATCCTGCCCGATGCCGATGCGCGGGTAATCGGCGGCCGGCAGCGTTTGCAGGTTGAAGCGCGAGCGGCCGGCGCGGACCACCATCTTGCCGGCGTTCGCCTCGATGTTCAGCATCGCGTCGTCGGGCAAGGCGCGCAGCAGGTCCTGCATCTTGCGCGCGGCGACGGTTACCGCCTGCGTTTCCTTGCCCGCGAGATCGGAATGCGCGGTGATCTGCATTTCGAGATCGGTTGCCGTCACGTAGAGCCGGCCGTCCTTATGCTCGAACAGGACATTGGCGAGAATCGGGAGCGTATGGCGACGTTCGACGATGCCGGACACCGCCTGCAATGGTTTCAACAGTGCATCACGCGCTATTTGCTTCAGTTGCATTATTTAAACCGTATAACAGCTAATAGGCGCCGGGCCAGGACCGGGACATCCGCTGTTGGCCCTTTGGTATCAGCAAGTTGGACTGGCGGCAGGGTTGTGGATAACCGGGGTTGTCGCCGGGGGCAATTTGGGGATTGTTTCGACACCTTGGCCAAACCCGGCTTAATCAACAGATTATAGACGCAAATCAGTGCGTTTTCCAGCTCCAACGGCCGCCAAAAACGGCTGAACGAACCGGGTGCCATGCCGTCGGGCAAAGCCCCGGCGAGCAGGCCTCAATTGCGCAGCACCTGCAGCAGAAAGTTGACGTCGTGGTTGAGTTCGGGGTGCGTCTCCCGGAGCTTCGCGATCTGGCGGCAGGCATGGAGGACGGTGGTGTGGTCGCGGCCGCCGAAATTGCTGCCGATTTCCGGAAGCGACAGTTGGGTGAGTTCCTTCGCCAGCGCCATCGCCACCTGGCGGGGACGGGCGATGGCCCGCGAGCGCTTCTTCGAGTGCATGTCGGAGGTCCGGATCTTGTAATAGTCGGCCACCGTCTTCTGGATGTTTTCGATCGACACCTGCCGGTTCTGCACGGCCAACAGGTCGCGCAACGCATCCTTCGCCACCGCGAGCGAGACCTCGTGCCCGTGGAAGCTCGAGTAGGCAATGACGCGCTTCAACGCGCCTTCGAGCTCGCGGACGTTCGAGCGGATGTGCTTGGCGATGAAAAAGGCGACTTGCTCATCCAGGGCAAGGCGTGCCGATTGCGCCTTGGCGAGCAGGATCGCCACCCGCATTTCGAGCTCGGGCGGCTCGAGCGCCACGGTGAGTCCCCAGCCGAAGCGGGAGATCAGGCGCTCTTCCATCCCCTCGATTTCCTTCGGATACGTGTCGCAGGTGATGACGACCTGCTTGTGCGCTTCGATCAGCGTATTGAAAAGATAAAAGAATTCTTCCTGCGTGCGGTTCTTGCCGTTGAAGAACTGGATGTCGTCGATCAGCAGGAGGTCGAGCGAGCGGTAGTAGCGCTTGAAGTCGTCGAAGGCCTTGTGCTGGTACGCCCGGACCACGTCGGAAACGTAGGTCTCGGCGTGGATATAGCGGATCTTGGCGCGTGGTTCGCGCGCGAGAATGTGGTTGCCGATCGCCTGGACCAGGTGAGTCTTGCCAAGCCCCACGCCCCCGTACACGAACAGCGGATTGTAGGACGTCGGATGATCGGCGACCTGCATGCCGGCGGCCCGGGCAAGCTGGTTGGCCTTGCCCGAGACGAACGTCGCGAACGTGAAGTTCGGATTGAGGCTCGTCTGGTCGTGCCGGCGCAGCGCCATCGGCGGCGCCGTCATCGTGGACGGCACTTCCGCCGCGGGGACCACGGCCGCGACCGCCGGCGCCGCGTCGGGCTGCGGTGCGAAAGAGGCTTCGGGACTCCGGATCCCGTCGGCGACGGCCAGGGTGACCGGCACCGGGGTGCCGGCCGCGCCGGCCGCCATTTCGCTGATCCGGCCGGCGAAGCGCTCCTTCACCCATTGGAGAACGAAACGGTTGGGCGCTACGACGCGAAATCCCGCGTCCGCAGGTTCGACCGCCAGCGGGCGGATCCAGGTATTGAACTGTTGCGGCGTCAATTCCTGGCGAAACGTCTCCAGGCATTGTTGCCAGAACAGGGGAACAGTCGTCATGCCGCGTGCCCTTCCTTGCGGTAATGCCGTCGGCGGCACCAGCGGCGCCCTGAGGGAGGGCGCCGGGAGGCACGGTCAGCGGTAAATGCGGAGATCCTTCGGCTGCGGGCGTCGTCGAAGTTCGCCAGGCGCGCGTGTGCTGACGCGGGGGGCGGCATTCCTTCGTTACGATGCTGAAGTATAGCGCGGGCGGGGTGAGTTATCCACAGCCTGAGCGGCCCCCGACCTGGAATCCGCTGTCGCTCGCGGCGCCTCGTGCGAACCCCGCGGCGGTTGACAGTAGGGGGTATAACGCGCTCTAATGTAAGGCTTTTTCATTCTAGGCAGCCGATCATGAAACGCACGTATCAACCCTCTGTCGTCAAGCGCAAGCGCACGCACGGCTTTCGCGCCCGGATGAAAAGTGTCGGCGGCCGCAAGGTGCTCTCGGCGCGGCGCGCCAAGGGTCGCGCCCGGCTCGCCCCCTGACGCCGGTAGCCATCGCTGCCGGCGCGCGCGCCACGCCGACCAGGGGCGCCCGCCGCTACCGGCTTGCGGGAGCGGGCGCCTTCGAGGCGCTGTTCCGCGCCGGGAAGCGGGGCGAGGGCGCCTGGCTGCAGATGGTCGCCGCGCCGGCACGCGCGGTCCCGGGTCGTGTCGGCTTCGTCATCGGCAAGAAGGCGCTGCGCAATGCCGTGGATCGCAACCGGGTCCGCCGTGTGCTGCGCGTCGCGCTGGCCGGGGCGCGCCCGGCCGTGGAGTCCTTTGACGTGATCCTGCGCTTGAAGCGCCCCTGCGCCCGCCACGAAGTTCGCGCGCTTGCCGCGGAAGCGAAGGCGCTGCTGGCGACGCTGATCGCCACCGCCGCCGAAGATACGCCACCATGAAGTCTGTGCTGCTGGCGTTGCTGCGGGGCTACCAGTACCTTATTCGACCGCTGCTGGGGTCGAACTGCCGGTTTTACCCCAGTTGCTCCGACTACGCGCGCGAAGCGGTCGAACGGCACGGCGCCATGAAAGGTAGCTGGCTGGCCCTGCGCCGCATCCTGCGCTGCCACCCGTATCATCCCGGTGGTTACGACCCGGTGCCCTAAAGCCGCTCCCCTTCGCACCGCCTGACCGCACCGCCGTCTCGCAAGGCCGCCATGGATACCCAACGACTGATCCTCTTCATCATCTTCTCGTTTTCCGCGCTGTTTCTCTGGGAAGCGTGGCAACGCGAGCATCGGCCGCCGCTGCCGCCGCCCACCACGGCGGCCAAACCCGCCGCGACGGCCGACCTGCCGGTTCCCTCTGCACCCGCGCCCGGGCAGGGGGCCGCGGCCGGTGCCGGTCCCGTACCCGGCACCCCGGTCACCGACGCCGGTGCCCCCGCGGTGGCGCAGCCGATCGTCATCAAGACCGATCTCTTCACGGCCGACATCGACGCGGCCGGCGGCGTGATTGCCCGCGTCGCCCTCACCGGACACCGCGACGTCGAGCACGACGAACTGCCGTACCAAGCACTGCAGAAGACCGCCGACCGGACCTTCGTCGCGCAGTCGGGCCTTCTCGGCCCCGGCTTGCCGAATCACCGCACCGTTTACGAGGCGCTGCCCGGCCCGCGCGAGCTGGCCCCGGGCGCCGACAGCCTCGAACTCAGGCTGCAAGCCACGGCGGCCAACGGCGACAAGGTCGTGCAGATCCTGACCTTTCATCGCGGCAGCTACGTCATCGACGTCACGTACGACGTGACCAACGTCGGCAGCGCGCCGATCGCCCCGTTCGCGTATTTCCAGCTCACGCGCGACATCAAGACGCAAGGGGTGCACAACTCGATGGCGCCGGCTTCGTTTACCGGCCCGGTCGTCTATAACGAGGCCGACAAGTACAAGAAGCTCGAATTCGCCGATCTCGACAAGCTCGCCGCCGACCCCAGCCGCAAGCTCCCGTACACGAAGAACGCCGACAACGGCTGGGTCGGCATGGTCGAGCACTATTTCGTCGCCGCCTGGTTGCCGTCCGACGAGAAAAAGACGCCGCGCGAGTTCTATGCCCGCAAGCTCGACAACGGGCTCTATTCCGTCGGCGTGATCGTCCCGGTCGGCACCATCGCCCCGGGCGCCACCAGCGAGGTGCGGGTACCGCTCTACGTCGGTCCGCAGGAACAGGACATCCTCGCCAAGCTCGCCAAAGGCCTCGATCTCGTCGTCGATTACGGCATCTTCACCGTCATCGCCGCGCCGCTGTTCTGGCTGTTGAAATGGCTGCACGGAATCGTCCTCAACTGGGGCTGGGCGATCATCCTGCTCACGATCATCATCAAGAGCGCGTTCTATCCGTTGAACCACGCGAGCGCGCGGTCGATGGCGAAGATGAAGGTCATCGCGCCCAAGATGAAGGCGCTGCAGGAGCGCTACGCGAACGACAAGCAGCAGCTGCAGATCAAGATGATGGAGATGTACAAGGAGGAGAAGATCAACCCGCTCGGCGGGTGCCTGCCGATCCTGGTCCAGATCCCGGTCTTCATTGCGCTCTACTGGGTGCTGCTGTCGGCGGTCGAGCTGCGGCACGCGCCGTGGATCGGCTGGATCCACGACCTGTCGGCGCCGGACCCGTGGTACGTGCTGCCGGTGATCTACGCCGTGACCGCTTACTTGCAGGTACGGCTTTCGCCGACGCCCATTTCGGACCCGGTGCAGGCGAAGGTGATGCAGATCATGCCGATCGCTTTCTCGGTGATGTTCCTGTTCTTCCCGTCCGGTCTGGTGCTCTACTGGCTCATCAACAACTGCATCCAGATCTTCCAGCAGTGGCACATGAATCGCGTGCTGGAACGCGAGGCGGCGCTCGCCACCGCCAAACGGCGGTGATGCCGTAGCCCGGTGTTGAGCGCAGCGAAACCCGGCGCAGCGCTTCGAGTGGCGCGCTACGCGGGCATTGCTGCGCTCAACACCGGGCTACACGGCGGGTGACCTCCCGGCGACCCATGACGCCATCGCCCGATACGATTGCCGCGATCGCCACGCCGCCGGGCCGCGGCGGCATCGGGGTCGTGCGGGTGTCCGGCGGCGCCGTGCCGGCCATCGCCGCGGCGCTTCTCGCCCGGCCGTTGACCCCGCGTCGGGCGACGCTGACGACGTTTCGCGACGCGCGCGGCGCGCCGCTCGACCAGGGGCTCGCGCTCCTCTTTACCGCACCCGATTCCTACACCGGCGAACATGTGCTCGAGCTGCAGGGTCACGGCGGTCCGGCGGTGCTGCGGCTGCTGCTGGCGCGGTGCATCGAGCTCGGCGCGCGGCTCGCGCAGCCCGGCGAGTTCACCCAGCGCGCGTTTCTCAACGGCAAGCTCGACCTCGCGCAGGCCGAAGCGGTGGCCGATCTGATCGCCGCCGCCACGACGACCGCCGCGCGCGCCGCCGCGCGCAGCCTCTCCGGCGTGTTCTCGGACGAGATCCGGGCGCTCGTCGACGCGCTGATCGAGCTGCGGATGTTCACCGAGGCAACGCTCGACTTCCCCGACGAGGACATCGATTTCCTGCGCGCGGCCGACGCGCGCGGAAAACTGGCCGCGATTCGTGCGCGCCTCGCGAGCGTGCTGAACGCGGCGCGCCAGGGCGCGCTGCTCCGCGACGGCCTCTGTATCGTGCTGGTCGGCGAGCCGAACGTCGGCAAATCGAGCCTCCTCAACCGCCTCTGCGGCACCGACGTCGCGATCGTCACGCCGATTCCCGGCACGACACGCGATGCGATCGCGAGCGAGATCGAGATCGGCGGGATTCCGCTCACGGTCGTCGACACCGCCGGCCTGCGTCCGACCGACGACCCGATCGAGACGCTCGGCATCGAGCGGACCTGGGCGGCGGTGCAACGCGCCGACCTCGCGCTCGTGCTCGTCGATGCCCGCGCCGCCAATGACCGAAGCGCGCCAACGAGCGACGCGATTCTTGCGCAACTGCCCGCGACGTTGCCGCGCATCATCGTCCACAACAAGATCGACCTGTGCGCCGGCGAAGCCGATCGCGTGGCGCGCGTCGAGAGCGGCGACCCCGACGGGGAAGCGGCACGCCCGCGCTGTCACGTCTTTGTGTCCGCGAAAACCGGCGCCGGCGTCGAGGCGCTGCGGCGCGAGATGCTGGCGCAGGCCGGCGCGCAGGAGGAGATGGAAGGGGCGTTCCTCGCGCGCGAGCGGCACCTGGGTGCGCTGCGCGATGCCGGGGCGCATCTCGCGGCCGCGGCCGGCCAACTCGCGCAGGACGCGCCGCCGCTCGAACTCCTGGCCGAGGAGCTCCGCGAGGCGCAGACGGCGCTCGCGGGGATCACCGGCGACTTCACCGCGGACGACCTGCTGGGCGTCATCTTTTCGCGCTTCTGTCTCGGCAAATGAACGCGCGGAGCGCTGCGGCAGGGCTCGCGGGCGTCGTGCTCGGCGGAGTCGCCGGAGCGCTCTGCAGCCGCATCGGCACGCCGATCCCGTGGATGCTGGGGCCGCTGTTCGCACTGGCGGCGCTGCGGGTGGCCGGAGCGCCCATCACCGCGCCACCCGGCGGGCGCCAGGCGGGGCAATGGATCATCGGGACGTCGCTCGGACTCTATTTCACGCCGCACGTGATCCGCGAAGTCGGCGGCTTGTGGCCGCTGCTCGCGATCGGCGCTGCATTTGCGATCGGGATCGGCTACGTGAGCGGCCTGGCGCTCGCCCGTCTCGCGGGAATCGACCGGACGACGGCGATTTTCGCGAGCGTGCCGGGCGGCGCGGCGGAAATGGCCGTGCTGGGCGACCGCTTCGGCGCGCGCGTCGATCGGGTGGCGGTGGCGCAAAGCCTGCGCATCCTGATCGTGGTGGCCCTGGTGCCGACGGCGTACGCGCTCCTCGGGTTGCACGGCAGCGATCGCTACGTGCCGGGAATGAGCGCGTTCGACGCGCGCGGCTTCGCGCTGTTGATGGCGGCAACCGCGGCGGGCGGGGCCGTGGCGCAGTGGCTGCGCCTTCCCAACGCGTTCGTCCTGGGGTCGCTGGCGGTCGCGATTCCGCTTACCGGCGGCGAGATCAACCTGTCGGCGATGCCCGCGCTCGTGTCGAATGCGGGGCAATGCCTGATCGGTTGCGCGCTGGGCGCGCGCTTCCAGCCGGATTTCCTGCGCGGCGCGCCGCGGTATATCGGCGCGGTCGCGCTGTCCGTGCTGGGGGCGATCGGTCTTTCGGCGGCGTTCGGCGCGCTGCTCGCCTGGTTCGCCGGCCTCAATCCGGCGACGCTCGTGCTGGGCACGGCGCCCGGCGGCATTGCGGAGATGTGCATCACGGCGAAGGTGCTGCAACTGGGGGTGCCCGTCGTGACGGCGTTCCACGTGGTCCGCCTCGTGGTGCTGCTGCTCCTTACCGCGCCGCTGTTTCGTCACGTGCGCGACTGGCGCGCGCGGCGACCGGCACGGCGCGGCGACCGCTGATTCCGATCGCGGCCGGGGCGCCGGCGCGACGTCCGCGCGGCGTGCCGGCGTGCTGAAGCGAGCGCTCGCCGCAATCGTCCTGCGGGGCGGTCCGGCGAGCCCGGCGTCGCGCCGGCAGCGGCCGCCACGATTGATCAGGCCACCGGGCCAATTGCGCGCTGGGCGGCGAGGCCTACGACGCGGGGTTCGCACATGGTAGTCTTGCCGGTTCCCGCGCAGCCCGCTTCGCCAGGGCGCGGCATGGCCTTCGCTCACTTTCCATTCACGTCATCGACCCATGAACCCTACCGATTCGCTGTCCACCCTCGCTGCGGCCGTCTCGGCGCCCGCTTACGTTCGCCACCCGCGGCTGCTGGAATGGGTGAGGGACGTCGCGGCGCTCGCCAAGCCGGACCGGATTGTCTGGTGCGACGGCAGCGACGACGAATACAACCGTCTGTGCGGCGAGATGGTCGCGAGCGGCACCATGAAGCGGTTGAACCCGGTGAAGCGGCCCAACAGCTATTGGGCGGCATCGGACCCGTCCGACGTCGCGCGGGTCGAGGATCGCACGTTCATCTGCAGCGAGCGCGAGGAGGATGCCGGTCCGACCAATAACTGGGTCGCCCCGGCGGAGATGCGCAAGACGATCCGCGGCCTGTTCGACGGCTGCATGCGCGGCCGGACGATGTACGTGGTGCCGTTTTCGATGGGCCCGCTCGGCAGCCATATCGCGCATATCGGAATCGAGTTGTCCGACAGTCCGTACGTCGTCGTCAACATGAACCTGATGACGCGGATGGGGCGCGCGGTGTTCGACGTGCTGGGCGGCGACGGCGTGTTCGTGCCCTGCGTGCATTCGGTGGGCATGCCGCTCGCGACCGGCCAGGCCGACGTGGCGTGGCCGTGCAACAAGGATCAGAAATACATCATTCATTTTCCCGAATCGCGCGAAATCTGGAGCTACGGGTCGGGCTACGGCGGCAACGCGCTCCTCGGCAAGAAATGCTTCGCGCTGCGGATCGCCTCGGTCATGGGCCGTGACCAGGGATGGCTCGCCGAGCACATGCTGATCGTCGGCGTCACCGCGCCGACCGGCGAGAAGACCTACGTTGCGGCGGCGTTCCCGAGCGCTTGCGGCAAGACCAATTTCGCGATGTTGATCCCTCCCGCGGGATTCGACGGCTGGCAGGTCTCGACGATCGGCGACGACATCGCCTGGATCAAGCCGCACGACGATGGCAGGTTCTATGCGATCAACCCCGAGGCTGGCTATTTCGGCGTGGCGCCGGGCACGTCGAACGAATCGAATCCGAACGCGATGCGCATGCTCCACGCCAACGTGATCTTCACCAACGTCGCGCTGACCGACGATGGCGACGTCTGGTGGGAAGGCATGACCAAGGAGCCGCCGGCCCACCTCACCGATTGGCAAGGGCAGTCGTGGACGCCGGGCTGCGGCCGCAAAGCGGCGCACCCCAACGCCCGGTTCACGGTGTCGTCGATCCAGTGTCCGTCGCTCGATCCGCATTGGGACAGCCCGGATGGCGTGCCGATCGGCGCGTTCATCTTCGGCGGGCGGCGCAGCGATACATTGCCGCTCGTGGTCGAGGCGTCGTCGTGGGAGGAGGGCGTCTACAAGGCGGCAACGATGGGCTCGGAAACGACGGCGGCGGCAGCGGGCAAGGTGGGCGAGGTGCGGCGCGACCCGTTTGCGATGCTGCCGTTCTGCGGCTACCACGTCGGCGACTATTTCAATCACTGGCTGAAGATGGGCAAGGCCGTGGCCCGGCCGCCCAGGATCTTCAACGTCAACTGGTTCCGGACCGACGAAAACGGCAAGTTCGCTTGGCCCGGCTTCGGGCAGAACATGCGGGTCCTGCAATGGGTCGTCGAACGCGCCCACGGCCGCGGCCACGCGGTCGAGACGCCGCTCGGACTCGAACCGGCGTATGGCGACTTGAACTGGACCGGGTTCGACTACCCGCCGGCCCGCTTCGCGCAGGTGATGGAGGTCGATTACGCGTCGTGGGGCGCGGAGCTTGCCGCCCACGACCAGCTGTTCGCCAAGCTGGGGACGAAACGCTCGCCCGCGCTGACGGCCGAGCGCGAGCGCTTGGGCCAACGGCTATCGGTGTGAGCGCACACTGTCGCCTTAATGGCTGTGCAGAGGTCATTGCGACGTCTTTACGGCGCTGAATTCGATGCCGGCAATTAACGGTCGGCCAACAGTGCGTCGACTTCGGCCCGCGACGGCGCGCCCTGCCGGCCGCCGGAGCGCGTGCACTTGAGGCCGGCCGCGGTGTTGGCGAATCGGGCGGCGGCCGCGACGTCCTGTCCCTCGCCCAGCGCCACGGCAAATGCGCCATGCCACACATCGCCCGCGGCGAGCGTGTCCACCGCGGTGATCGCCAGCGCCGGCACTCGTCGCTCGTGGGTCCCGTCGCGCCAGAGGAAGCCCTCGGCGCCGAGCGTGACGCCGACCACAGCAGGCGTTTGCGCGGCCATCCGCCGCAATCCCTCGCCGGGTGCGTCGATGCCAGCGACGAGCGCGAGACCGGGCTCCGAAAACGCGACGTGGCTTGCCCGCCGCGCGAGGTCGCGGATGGCCTCGGGCGGCCCCGTGTCGGCGTCCAGGATTGCCGGAAGGCGGGCGGCGCGCGCCGCGTCGAGGACGGCGGCCGCGCCGGACGGCCAGCGGACGTCGACGAGGACGACCCCAAATTGACAGACCTGCGCGAGCGGGAGCCACGATGGGTCCTGATCGAGGCACGGATCGTTGTAGGCGCACACGAGCCGCTCGCCGTCGTCCGCGACCAGAATCGCGGCCGACGGCGAAACGCAGCCCGGAACCCGTCGCACGGTGGTAGTGTCGACGCTTTCGGCCGCGAGCTGGGCCAGGATGCGACGGCCGAGCTCGTCGTCGCCGACCCGACCCCAGTAATGCGCGGCGCCGCCCAATCGGGCAACCGCCACGCTGGCATTCGCGGCCATCCCGCCGCCGCACTCGGTGTAGCCGGTGGCCAGCACTTTGGTCGGGCGAGAGGGAATGCTGGACACCCGATAGATCGCATCGAGCGCCGACATGCCGAGACAGAGAACGCGGACCATCGGAAGCGCGGCTAGAGGCGGGGGCAGGGCAGAATGGGGCGGCGTCCGGATTGTACGCGGACGCGTCCCGCTTGCCGACCGCGTTCGCCGCGTTTGACCGCCGGCTCGCCACGGGGGTGATGTTTCACGTGAAACCACGGCGCGGCCCGAAGGCGATCCCCGCGCGGGCGATGTTTCACGTGAAACCTGCCTCGTCGGGTTGCTCGAGCCTTTCCGGCGGCGGGCGTTTGTCGTATGATTCGTCCCTCCGCCGCGTCGTCCCGGCCGCGCGGGCGAACGCAAAAATGTTCATATAAATCATGATCTTCGATACGCGATTCGATGTGATCGTCGTCGGTGGCGGCCATGCCGGCACCGAGGCGGCGCTGGCGTCGGCAAGGCTGGGTGCCAAGACGCTGCTGCTGACGCACAACATCGAAACCCTGGGGCAGATGTCGTGCAACCCGTCGATCGGCGGTATCGGCAAGGGCCACCTCGTCAAGGAAATCGACGCGCTGGGCGGCGCGATGGCGCTCGCCACCGATGAGGCCGGCATCCAGTTCCGGGTACTGAATTCCAGCAAGGGCCCGGCGGTGCGGGCCACGCGCGCGCAGGCCGACCGGCTGCTCTACAAGCAGGCGATCCGCTCGCGCCTCGAAAACCATCCCAACCTCACGTTGTTCCAGCAGGCGGTCGACGACCTGACCCTCGATGGCGACGGCGCCGACGCCCGCGTCACCGGCATCGTCACCCAGCTTGGCATCCGGTTCGACGCGCGGGCGGTCGTGCTGACGACCGGCACCTTCCTGTCGGGGCTGATCCACGTCGGCCTGTCGCATTACGCCGCCGGCCGGGCCGGCGATCCGCCGGCGGCAACGCTCGGCGGGCGCCTGCGCGAGCTCAAATTGCCGGCAGGGCGGTTGAAGACCGGCACGCCGCCCCGTCTCGACGGCCGTACCATCGATTTCGCGGTGCTGGCGGAGCAGCCTGGCGACGATCCGGCGCCGGTGTTCTCGTTCATGGGCACGCGCGAGCTCCATCCGCGCCAGGTGCCGTGCTGGATCACGAACACCAACGAGCGCACGCACGAGATCATCCGCGCCGGACTCGATCGTTCGCCGATGTTCACCGGGGTCATCGAAGGCGTCGGCCCGCGCTACTGCCCGTCGATCGAGGACAAGGTCACGCGCTTTGCCGATCGCCCGAGCCACCAGATCTTCCTCGAGCCGGAGGGGCTCACCACCCGCGAGATCTACCCCAACGGCGTCTCGACGTCGCTGCCGTTCGACGTTCAGATCGCCCTCGTGCGTTCAATGAAAGGCTGTGCGGCCGCGCACATCCTGCGTCCGGGTTACGCGATCGAATACGATTACTTCGACCCGCGGGCGCTCTTTTCGACGCTCGAGACCAAGGCCATCCACGGACTGTTTTTCGCCGGGCAGATCAACGGCACGACCGGCTACGAGGAAGCGGCGGCGCAGGGTCTTCTCGCGGGCATCAATGCCGGTCGCCGCGCGCTGGGCGAGCCCGGCTGGTGCCCGCGCCGCGATGAAGCGTACCTGGGGGTCCTGGTCGACGACCTCATCACCCGCGGCGTGAGCGAGCCCTATCGGATGTTCACGTCCCGCGCCGAGTACCGGCTGCAATTGCGCGAGGACAACGCGGACCTGCGCCTGACCGACATCGGCCGCCGGCTCGGCGTGGTCGACGACGCGCGCTGGGAGGCCTTCGCGCGCAAGCGGGACGCGGTCGCGCGCGAACAGGAGCGCCTCAAGACGACCTACGTGAATCCCAACGTTGTAGCCGCGCACGAGGCAACGCGCGTGCTCGGGCAGCCGATCGATCGCGAGTACTCGCTGGCCGAGCTCCTGCGGCGACCGGCCGTGAGTTATGGCTCGCTGCTGACGTTGCCCGGGGCGGGCGAGCCGGTCACCGATGCCGCGGTCGCCGAGCAAGTCGAGATCGCGACCAAATATGCGGGCTACATCGAGCGCCAGCAGGACGAGATCGCCCGCCACAGGGGCCAGGAGGACCTGCGCTTGCCCGCCGGCCTCGACTATCGGAGCGTGCGCGGGCTTTCCGCCGAGGTGCAGCAGAAACTCAATCTGCATCAGCCCGAAACGATCGGCCACGCCGCCCGCATTTCCGGCATTACGCCGGCGGCGATTTCGCTGCTGCTCGTGCACCTGAAGCGCGGCTTCGCCGGCCTGCCGCACGCCGGCGAGGAGCCGACGCCGCCGCATCGGCGGTCGGCATGAGCGCGGGCGAAGCCCAGGACGTCGGAACGGCGCGTCGCCGCGCGATTGCGCACGTGGCCGACGCGCCGTTGGGTCCACGGCGATGCCGCTACAAAGAGGCCGCCGCTTGAGCGCGGCCATCGACCTAGCCGAAGGCCTCGACGCGCTGCGGCGCCTCGATCCGACCGCCGCGACGCTGCCCGCCGCCGCGGCCGACCGCCTGAACGCCTACCTCGCGCTCCTCGCCAAGTGGAACCGGACGTACAACCTGACGGCGATACGCGAACCGGAGCGGATGATCACGCATCACGTGCTCGACGCGCTCGCGGTGCTGCCCCACCTTTCCCCGCGGCCGGGCCTGCGCGTGCTGGATGTGGGCAGCGGTGGCGGCGTCCCCGGCATCCCGCTGGCGATCGCCCGTCCGGGCTGGCACGTTGTCCTGCTCGACAGCAATCACAAGAAGGGCGCCTTTGCCCAGCAGGCGGTGATCGAGCTCTCGCTCGCCAAACGTTGAAGCCGTGATCGCGCGGGTCGAGGATTATGCGCCCGTGATGCCGTTCGATGTCGTGATTTCGCGTGCGTTCGCCGATCTTGCGACCTTTTCGGCGACGAGCGCGCGGCATCTCGCGCCCGGCGGCCAGCTGATCGCGATGAAAGGCGTGTACCCCGATGAAGAATTGGCCCACGTCCCGGATGGCATTCGCGTGGTCGCGACCCACGCGCTCGCCGTCCCCGGCCTCGACGCCCAGCGCCACCTGATCGTCATGGAACGCGCGGCCGGCGAATTTCACGCGGCGCAAGGCTTGCAGGGGGCGACGGCGCGATGACCCGGATCATCGCGGTCGCGAACCAGAAAGGCGGCGTGGGCAAGACCACGACGGCGGTCAACCTCGCGGCCTCCCTCGTCGCCATGAAGCGCCGCGTGCTGCTCGTCGACTTGGACCCGCAGGGCAACGCCACCACCGGCGCGGGCGCTCGACAAGCGCGCGCAGCGGGACACCGTCTACCAGGTGCTGCTCGGCGAAAAGCGGATCGAGGACGTGCGCGTCGTCTCGCCGACCGGCGGGTTCGACGTCGTCCCGGCCAACCGCGAGCTCGCGGGCGCGGAAATCGAGCTGGTCGACCTCCCGGAGCGCGAAACGCGCTTGAAGGACGCGCTCGCGGAGGCCCTGCGGCAAATGCGCGACGCGATCTCCACGGTCGCCAACGATTACGATTTCATCGTGCTCGACTGTCCCCCGTCGCTGTCACTGCTGACGTTGAACGGTCTCTGCGCTGCGGATTCGGTGCTGATCCCGATGCAGTGCGAGTACTACGCGCTCGAAGGGCTGTCGGACCTCGTGCAGACGATCAAGAAGGTCCGCGCACACTTGAATCCCCGACTCGAGATCGAGGGGCTGCTGCGCACGATGTACGACCCGCGCAACACGCTCGCGCAGAACGTCGCGGCGGAGCTCGAAAAGCACTTCGGGGACAAGCTCTATCGGACGGTGGTGCCGCGCAACGTGCGGCTCGCCGAAGCGCCGTCGCACGGCATCCCCGCGCTTTATCTCGACAAGGCCTCCAAAGGCGCGCAGGCGTACCTTGCGCTGGCCGGCGAGATGTTGCGCCGGATGGAAGCGGCGGCGGTCGTGGCCGAACCTCGCGTGGCGGCAACCGGAGAGAGCGCAACACCATGATCCGACCCAAAGGACTCGGCCGCGGCCTCGACGCGCTGCTCATGCGCTCCGACGACGCGAGCGCCACCGAATCGCTGCAGATGCTCTCCCTCGACCGCATCCGGCCGGGCAAGTATCAGCCGCGCACGCGCATGGACAATGCGTCGCTCGACGAGCTCGCGCAGTCGATCCGCGAGCAGGGGATCATGCAGCCGATCCTGGTGCGGCCCGTCGACGGGGCGCGCTTCGAAATCATCGCCGGCGAGCGCCGCTGGCGCGCGGCGCAGCGCGCGGGGTTGACCGAGATCCCGGCGCAGGTGCGCGCGGTGCCGGATCAGGGGGCGCTGGCGATGGCCCTGATCGAGAACATCCAGCGCGAAGACTTGAATCCGCTCGAGGAAGCGCAGGGTCTCGATCGGCTGATCACCGAATTCGGCCTCACCCATGACGCCGCGGCCAAGGCCGTCGGCCGCTCGCGCAGCGCGGTCACCAATCTGCTGCGGCTGCGCGAATTGTCGAAGCCGGTGCAGGAATATCTGCTGTCCGGACAGCTCGACATGGGGCACGCGCGGGCGCTCCTCGGATTGGCCGCGGGAGCGCAGGTCGCGGCGGCGACGCGGATCGTCGCCCAGGGGCTCTCGGTGCGCGAGACCGAACGGCTCGCACATGCGCTCGCGAGTCCCGCCAGGCGCCGGTCGAAACGCGCGGCGCAGCGCGTCGACCCCGATCTCGCGCGCCTCACCGAAACGCTGGCCGAATCGCTCGGCGCAAAGGTGGCGATCGAGCCCGCGAAGGGCGGCGCGGGTCGTGTCGTGATCAGCTACGCGAGCCTCGAGCAACTCGACGGCATCCTCGCCAGGATTCGCGGCCCGCGTTGAGCGCGCGCGATCAGCCGAGCTGCTTTAGCATCGTCTCCGCATCGGACACCTCGTACTTGCCCGGCGCCTCGACGTTGAGCGTCTTCACGACGCCGTTGTCGACCACCATCGAAAAGCGCTGGCAGCGCACGCCCATCCCGCGCGCGGTCAGGTCGAACTCGAGCCCGAGCGCCTTGGTGTACGCGGCGCTGCCGTCGCCCATCATCCGGATCTTGCCGACGGACTTCTGGTCGCGCGCCCACGCGCCCATCACGAACGGGTCGTTGACCGCCATGCAGATCACTTCGTCGATGCCCTTGGCCTTCAGTTCGCCGAGATGCGCGAGGTAGCTCGGCACGTGCTTCGCCGAGCAGGTGGGCGTGAACGCACCCGGCAGGCCGAAGATCGCGACCTTCTTGCCGCGGATCAGGTCTTCGACCTGAAAGTCGTTCGGGCCGAGCGTGCAGCCCGCCGTTTCCACTTCGATGAATTCGGACAGCTTGCCGGGGGGTAGCTTGTCGCCGACTTTGACCGTCATGTTCTCTCCTTCGAGGTTTTCGGGAACGGGACCGCACAGAATCGCAGCCTCGCGCAGGGATATCAACCCCCTTGCCGGGTTTCCGCGGCAGCGGTAGGTTCGCGGTTTCAAGAACCGCGGACAAGGAGGCGGCATCATGGCGACAAGCGCGAAGGGCACGACCAAGGCACGCGCGGCGCAGGTGACGTTGCTGATCGCGACCCGGAAAGGGTTGTGGACGCTCGCGACGGACGCCGCGCGGCGAACGTGGAAGCTCGCCGGACCCCACTTCCTCGGCCACATCGTCCACCACGCGCGCGTCGATCCGCGGGACGGCCGGACGCTGCTCGCGGCGGCGCGCACCGGGCACCTCGGGCCGACGATCTTCCGCTCGACCGACCGTGGGCGCACCTGGAAGGAGGCGATGCGGCCGCCGGCGTTCGCCGCCGACGCCGGACGCACCGTCGATCACACGTTCTGGCTCGAGCCCGGCCACGCGTCGCAGCCGGGCGTCTGGTATGCCGGGACCTCGCCGCAGGGGCTGTTCCGATCCGAAGACGGCGGCGCGACCTGGTCCGGGGTCGAGGGCTTCAATGCGCATCCGCAGCGCAAGGCGTGGTGCGGCGGCGATCAGGACGGGACCCCCGATGGCCCCAAGCTGCATTCGATCCTGATCGACCCGCGCGATCCGGCGCACCTCTACATCGGGATGTCGAGCGGCGGCGTGTTCGAGTCGCAGGATGGCGGTGGCGACTGGCACCCGCTCAACGCCGGCGTCAGGGCGGATTTCCTGCCTGACCCGAACCCCGAGTTCGGCCACGACCCGCATTGCGTGCGCCTCGCCCCCGCGCTGCCCGACCGGCTCTACCAGCAGAACCATTGCGGGATCTACCGGCTCGACCGGCCCGGGACCCGCTGGACCGACATCGGCGCCGGCATGCCCAAGACCGTCGGCGCGATCGGCTTTCCGTTGGCGGTGCACCCGCGCGATCCCGACACCTTGTGGGTGTTCCCGATGGACGGGAGCAGCGTATGGCCGCGGGTTTCGCCGGGCGGCAAGCCGGCGGTGTACCGCTCGGTCAACGGCGGACGCACCTGGCGGCGGCAATCGGTCGGGCTGCCGGCGGCGCAAGCGTGGTGGACCGTCAAGCGTCAGGCAATGACGACGGACTCGGCGGCGAAAGTGGGCATTTACTTCGGAACGACGAGCGGGGAACTCTGGGGCAGCCGCGACGAAGGCGAATCGTGGCGCTGCCTGGCCGCGCATCTGCCGCACATCTACGCGGTCGAGGTGGCCTGACGGGGCTCGCGGCCAACGGCATTGCCGCTGCCTGACATGAATCTTTCCGTCGTCGTACCCGGTCTGCTGCGGTCGTACACGGCCGGTGCCGATCGGGTCGAGGTCGCGGTACCTGGGGCGCCCGGCGCGCCGCCACCGACGCTCGGCGACGGCCTCGTCGCGCTCGACCGCGCGTTTCCGGGGCTGCGCTTCCGGATCATCGACGAGCAGGGACACATCCGCCCGCACATCAAGCTTTTCGTCGACGGGATGCAGGCGCGCGATCTCGCGGCGCCGCTCCAGCCGGCCGCGACGTTGCTGATCGTCGGCGCGCTGTCCGGGGGCTGAGCGTCGGGGGTCGGCGGGACTCCCCTCCGCGTCGCCACCGCGCCGCGAATCTGCGCGCGAGCGCGCGCCTGATCCACCGGTTACGCAGGCGCCCGCCGGTCGACGCGGCGGTTTGCATTGCAGCAATTTCGTTGCGGGAGAAGGGGTTTCGCGGCTATAATTCGACGGTTTGATTTTGCCGGAGCCGCACGACGTCCTGCCTGTCTCGCGCGCCCGATTGATTCCCCCACTCAAGACCAAACCCATCCGCACCGTCCTCCGGTGGCAGGTCATCGCCACGGTAGCGGTCGCTGGGATCGCCGGTGCGGCCGCCGGCTGGGACGGGGCGCTGTCGGCGGTGCTGGGCGGGTTCATCAACCTGGCCGCGGGTGTCCTGTACGCGGGGCTCCTGGGACTCGGTCTCGGGTCGCGTGGGCGTGCCGAGCGCGGGGATGTCGCTGATGGCGATGGCGCGGGCGGAAGCCGGCAAGATCCTGCTGATCGTGGGCGGCATGTGGCTGGTGCTTTCGATATACCGGGATGTCGTGCCGGTGGCGTTTTTCTCCGCCTTCGTGATCACCGTCGTCATTTTCAGCATGGCGTTTTTTGTCCGTGACTGACAGTCTGTAACAGGGAATCGGGGATGGCTGCCGAAAGCGAACTCACACCGACGTCGTACATCCAGCACCACCTCACGTTCCTGACCAAGGCCAGCGAATCGGGCGGCTTCTGGAGCGTGAACGTCGACACCGTCGTCACCTCGATCATTCTCGGCGTCCTCGCGTTCGGCTTCCTGTGGCGGGTCACCCGCAACGCCACCGCCGGCGTGCCGACCAAGACGCAGGCCTTCGTCGAGCTCCTCATCGATTTCGTCAACGAGCAGGTCAAGGGCATCTTCCACGGCGAGCTGAAAACCATCGCGCCGCTGGCGCTGACGGTGGGCGTCTGGGTGCTGTTCATGAACGCGATGGACTTCCTGCCCATCGACGTCATGGGGCTCTTCTACGAGCACGTGCTGCATCAGCACAACTGGCGCGGGGTTCCCACCGCCGACGTCAACACCACGTTCGCCTTGTCGCTGTCGGTGTTCGCGCTGATGATCTTCTACAGCATCAAGGTCAAGGGCTTGGGCGGCTGGATCCACGAGCTCTTCTGCTCGCCGTTCGGCGGCAACCCGCTGCTGTGGCCGTTCAATCTGCTGTTCAACCTCGTCGAATACCTGTCGAAGCCGCTGTCGCACTCGCTGCGGCTGTACGGCAACATGTACGCCGGCGAGATCATCTTCATGCTGCTCGGCCTGTGGGCCGCGACCGGCCTCGTCGGCTCGCTCGTCGGCGGCGTGCTGCACCTCGGCTGGTCGATCTTCCACATCCTGATCGTCGTGCTGCAGGCCTACATTTTCATGATGCTGACCATCGTCTACGTGGCGATGGCGCACGAGCACCACTGACGTTTCGTTCCGTTTCCCCGTTCACCCCGAAAAGAAAGGAAAGCAAATGGACAAGATGCAAATGCTGGCGATGATCCAGGCCTCCACCGGCATCGGGATCGGTCTCATCATCGGCCTCGGTGCCGCCGGCGCCTGTATCGGCGTGGGCATCATGTGCTCGCGCTTCCTCGAAGGCGCGGCGCGGCAGCCCGAGCTCATGCCGCAGCTGCAGGCCAAGGTGTTCCTGCTCCTCGGCCTGATCGACGCGTCGTTCATCATCGGCGTGGGTCTCGCGATGCTGTTCGCCTTCGGCAACCCGCTGCTCGCCGTCATCAAATAGCGGTATTCGTTCACCGCGACAATCGGCAGGACTTGCCATGGACATCAATTTCACGCTGGTGATGCAGGCCGTCGCGTTCGGGGCCTTCATCTGGTTCACGGCGAAATTCGTCTGGCCGCCGCTGATGGGGGCCATCGAAACGCGGCAAAAGCAGATCGCGGACGGCCTCGCTGCCGGCGAAGCGGGCAAGCAGAGCCTCGCCAACGCCGAGCGGCGGATCGCCGACATGCTGTCCGAGGCGAAGACCCGGTCGTCGGAAATCATCGCCCAGGGCGACAAGCTGAAGACCGAGACCGTCGAGGCGTCCAAGACCGAGGCGAAAGCCGAGGCCGAGCGCATCCTCGCCGCGGCCCGCGCCGAAATCCAGCAGGAGCTCTCCCGGGCGCGCGAAGCGCTGCGCGATCAGGTAAGCGACCTCGCGGTCGCCGGCGCCGCGCAGATCCTGAAGCGCGAAGTCGACGCCAAGGCGCACGCGGACCTGCTGGCCGCGATCCGGAAACAACTCTAGGACCGCCGCGTCATGGCCGAACCCACCACCATCGCCCGCCCGTACGCGGAAGCCGCGTTCCGGATGGCGCAGGAGCACGACGCGTTCGCGGCCTGGTCGCAGATGCTGGGCCTCGTGAGCCAGGTGGCGGGCAACCCGCAGATGGCCGCCGCGCTCGACAACCCCAAGCTCACCGCGGCCGACAAGGAAGCGCTGCTGCTCAAGGTCTGCGGCGACCGGCTCGATACCCTCGGCCGCAACTTCGTGCGGGTCGTGATCGAGGCCGAGCGGGTCGATGTCCTGCCGCAGATCTTCAGCCTGTTCGAGGGCTTGAAGGACGCCGCCGAAGGCGTCGCCAAGGCGCGCATCGAAACGGCGTTTCCGTTGTCGGACAGCGAGCTTGCGGACATCAAGGCGGCGCTGGAAATGCATTTCGGCAAGAAGATCGAAGCGACGGTCGAGCTCGATCCGGAGTTGATCGGCGGCGCGCGCATAACGGTCGGCGATACCGTGATCGACGGCTCGGTGCAGGCGAAGCTCCAGGCGATGGCGACCCAGTTACGGGCCTAATTTCGAAACTACCGTGACGCCGGCGGCATCGACGCGCCGGCGCGACGCGAGGACCCCACCATGCAGTTGAATCCTTCCGAAATCAGCGAACTCATCAAGAGCAAGATCCAGAATCTGGACACCGGCGCCGAAGTTCGCACGCAGGGAACGGTCGTATCGGTGTCCGACGGCATCTGCCGCATCCACGGCTTGTCCGATGCGATGGCCGGCGAAATGCTGGAGTTCCCGAAGAACACGTTCGGCCTCGCGTTGAACCTCGAGCGCGACTCGGTCGGCGCGGTCATTCTGGGCGAGTACGAGCACATCACCGAAGGCGACACCGTCAAGTGCACGGGCCGCATCCTGTCGGTGCCGGTCGGCCCCGAGCTGATCGGCCGCGTGGTCAACTCGCTCGGCCAGCCGATCGACGGCAAGGGCCCGGTCAATGCCAAGGAATCGGACGTCATCGAAAAGGTCGCGCCCGGCGTGATCTGGCGCCAGTCGGTGGGCCAGCCGGTGCAGACCGGCCTGAAGTCGATCGACTCGATGGTGCCGATCGGCCGCGGCCAGCGCGAGCTGATCATCGGCGACCGCCAGACCGGCAAGACCGCGGTCGCGATCGACACGATCATCAACCAGAAGGGCAAGGACCTGTTCTGCGTCTACGTCGCGATCGGCCAGAAGGCGTCGTCGATCAAGAACGTGATCCGCAAGCTCGAGGAAACACGGCGCGATGGAATACACGATCGTCGTCGCCGCGACCGCGTCGGAATCGGCGGCGATGCAGTACATCGCGCCGTATTCCGGCTGCACGATGGGCGAGTATTTCCGCGACCGCGGCCAGGACGCGCTCATCATCTATGACGACCTGACCAAGCAGGCGTGGGCGTACCGGCAGATCTCGCTGTTGCTGCGCCGCCCGCCCGGTCGCGAGGCGTACCCCGGCGACGTGTTCTACCTGCATTCGCGGCTGCTCGAGCGTGCGGCGCGCGTCAACCCCGAATACGTCGAGAAGTTCACCAAGGGCGCGGTCAAGGGCAAGACCGGCTCGCTCACCGCGCTGCCGATCATCGAGACCCAGGCGGGCGACGTGACCGCGTTCGTCCCGACCAACGTCATCTCGATCACCGACGGCCAGATCTTTCTCGAGACTGACCTCTTCAACGCGGGTATCCGACCCGCGATCAACGCCGGCATCTCGGTGTCGCGCGTGGGTGGCGCCGCGCAGACCAAGATCATCAAGAAGCTGGGCGGCGGCGTGCGGCTCTCGCTCGCGCAATACCGCGAGCTCGCCGCATTCGCACAGTTCGCGTCCGACCTCGACGAGGCCACCCGCAAGCAGCTCGACCGCGGCCGCCTCGTCACCGAGCTGATGAAGCAGGCGCAATACTCGCCACTGCAGGTCAACGAGATGGCGGTCACCCTGTTCTCCGTCAATCGCGGCTACTACGACGACGTGCCGGTCGAGAAGGCGCTGCACTTCGAGAGCGCGCTGCGCGCGTACATGAAGAGCAAGTACGCGGCGCTGATGGACCGGATGGAAAAGACCAAGGACCTCACGGCCGACGACGAGAAAGAGCTAGCCGCCGCCATCGAGGACTTCAAGAAGAACGGCGCGTACTGAGTCCGGCCCGACCCATGGCAGGCTCCAAAGAAATCCGGAACAAGATCAAGAGCGTGCAGAGCACGCGCAAGATCACGAAAGCGATGGAGATGGTCTCGGCCTCCAAGATGAAGAAGGCCCAGGACCGGATGCGCGCGTCGCGGCCGTACGTGCAGCGCGCGCTGCAGATCGCGATGCACGTGGCGAAGGCCAATACCGAGTACAAGCATCCGTTCCTCGTCCGGCGCACCGACGTGAAGCGCGGCGGGCGCGATCGTCGTCACGACCGACAAGGGCCTTTGCGGCGGCCTCAATACCAACGTGCTGCGGCTGCTGCTGCAGAACCACAAGGAGTTGAAGGCCAAGGGCATCGAAGTCGACTACGTCGCGATCGGCAACAGGGGCCTGGGCTTCCTCAACCGGATGGGCGCCAATGTCGTGTCGAGCGTCGTCCAGCTGGGCGACCGCCCGCACGTCGACAAGATGATCGGCCCGGTGAAGGTGCTGTTCGACCTGTACATGGACGGCGCGATCGACGAGGTGCACATCTACTTCACCAACTTCGTCAACACGATGAAGCAGGTGCCGCGGCACGCGGTGATGCTGCCGATCCCCGACGAATTCCTCGCCGTCGACGGCACGGTGCGCAAGGCCGACGTGGCGAGCCGGATCGTGGGACTACATCTACGAGCCCGACGCCAAGCTGCTGCTCGACGGCGTGCTGCGCCGCTACGTCGAGGCGATCGTCTTCCAGATGGTCAACGAGAACATGGCCTCGGAGCAGTCGGCGCGCATGGTGGCGATGAAAGCGGCGTCCGACAATGCCGCCACGATCATCGACGAGCTGCAGCTCATCTACAACAAGTCGCGCCAGGCCGCGATCACCAAGGAATTGGCGGAGATCGTCGGTGGCGCCGCGGCGGTCTAGTCTCCAGCAGAACGAATTTGAGGATACGAACATGAGCCAGGGAACCATCGTCCAGTGCATCGGCGCGGTCGTCGACGTCGAATTCGCGCGCGCGGACATGCCGAACATCTACGACGCGCTCAAGATGGACGAGATCGGGCTGACGCTCGAGGTGCAGCAGCAGCTGGGCGACGGCATCGTGCGCACGATCGCGCTCGGCAGCTCCGACGGCCTGCGCCGCGGCATGAAGATCGTCAACACCGGAGGCGCCGATCATGGTGCCCGTGGGCACGAAGACGCTCGGCCGGATCATGGACGTGCTGGGCCGCCCGATCGACGAGCGCGGGCCGGTCGACGCCGAGAAGTCGATGTCGATCCACCGCAGCGCGCCGACGTTCGAGGAGCTCTCGCCGTCGACCGAGCTGCTCGAGACGGGGATCAAGGTCATCGACCTCATCTGCCCGTTCGCGAAGGGCGGCAAGATCGGCCTGTTCGGCGGCGCCGGCGTGGGCAAGACCGTCACGATGATGGAGCTCATCAACAACATCGCGACCGCGCACGCGGGGCTGTCCGTGTTCGCCGGCGTCGGCGAGCGCACGCGCGAGGGCAACGACTTCTACCACGAGATGATGGACGTCGGGCGTCGTCAACAAGGACGACCTGTCGAAGTCGAAGGTCGCGATGGTGTACGGCCAGATGAACGAGCCGCCGGGCAACCGGCTGCGCGTCGCGCTGACCGGCCTCACGATCGCGGAATCGTTCCGTGACGACGGCCGCGACGTGCTGATGTTCATCGACAACATCTACCGCTTCACGCTGGCCGGCACCGAGTGCTCGGCGCTGCTCGGCCGGATGCCCTCCGCCGTGGGCTACCAGCCGACGCTGGCCGAGGAAATGGGCCGGCTGCAGGAGCGGATCACGTCGACCAAGACCGGCTCGATCACGTCGATCCAGGCCGTGTACGTGCCGGCCGACGACCTGACCGACCCGTCGCCGGCGACGACCTTCGGCCACCTCGACGCCACCGTCGTGCTGTCGCGCGACATCGCCTCGCTGGGCATCTATCCGTCGGTCGACCCGCTCGACTCGACGTCGCGCCAGGTCGACCCGCACGTGATCGGCGAGGAGCACTACAACACGACGCGCTCCGTGCAGTCGGTGCTGCAGCGCTACAAGGAGCTGCGCGACATCATCGCGATCCTGGGCATGGACGAGCTCTCGCCCGAGGACAAGCTGGCCGTGGCGCGGGCGCGCAAGATCCAGCGCTTCCTGTCGCAGCCGTTCAGCGTCGCCGAAGTGTTCACCGGGTCGCCGGGCCAGTACGTGTCGCTGAAGGACACGATCAAGGGCTTCAGGATGATCGTCGACGGCGAATGCGACCACCTGCCCGAGCAGGCGTTCTACATGGTCGGCAGCGATCGAGCAGGCGTTCGAGAAGGCGAAGACGCTCCAGTGAACGCGTAGCCCGGGTTGAGCGCAGCGAAACCCGGGACCGCTACGCGCCCAACCGCACTGCCCACTTCGAGAAAACCATGGCCCACACCATCCACGTCGACGTCGTCAGCGCCGAGGAGCAGATCTTCTCCGGCGACGCGGAGTTCGTCATCCTCCCCGGCATCATGGGCGAGCTTGGCGTATACCCGCGGCACACGCCGCTGCTCACCCAGATCAAGCCCGGGGCGCTCCGGGTGAAGCTGCCGGACCAGGACCAGGAAGAGCTCGTGTTCGTGCAGGGCGGATTCGTCGAGATCCAGCCGCACCGCGTCACGGTACTTGCCGACACCGCGATCCGCGCCAAGGACTTGGACGAGGTCAAGGCGCTCGAAGCGAAGAAGGCCGCCGAGGAGGCGATGCAGAACAAGACGTCCAAGGAAGAGATCGCGAGCGCCGAGGCTGAGCTCGCGTCGGCGCTGGCGCAGCTCGAAGCGATCCGCAAGATGCGCCACCGCGCCTGAACCGGCGCCGCCAGCGCCCACGTCGCGGCGGGTCGGCCCCGGCCTGCCGCCGGAAGCAAGCCCCCATGGCCGATTACACCAATCGCACGTTCGACGAAATCGACGTCGGCGCCAGCGAGACCGTCACCCGCGCAGTCACCGGCCCGGAAGTCGAAGCGCTTTCGCTCGCCGCCGGCGACGTCGAGTCGTTTCACACCAAGGGCGCCGACCGCGCGCTGGGCAAGGGCCCGTCGACGCAGGGAGCGGCCGCCGCCGCGATCCTCGCCGGGATGCTGAACCGCCGGCTGCCAGGCCCGGGCGGCGCGATCATCGCCTCGCAACTGCAATACGGCGGCGCGATCCACGTCGGCGACACGCTGACGGCGACGGTCACCGCCCGCGCCAAGCACGCCGACGGCCATCGGATCGATTTCGAGTGCCGCTGCACCAACCAGGATGGCGACGTGCTCGCCGCCGGCATCGTCACGGTCGCCGCGCCCACCCGCCGCGTCGCGTACACGAATCTCGCGACGCCGCAGATCGTGCTGCGCCACAACGACGGCTTCGTGCCGCTGTTTGCCGCGTGCGCCGAAATGCCGGCGGTCGTGTGCGCGGTCGTGCATCCGTGCGATCGCGATTCGCTGCAGGGTGCGATCGACGCGGCGGCGCACGACCTCATCCTCCCCTTCCTCATCGGACCCGAGGCGAAGATCCGCGCCGTGGCGCAGGCGGAAGGCATCGACATCGCGCCTTTCCGGATCATCCCGGTCGAGCACAGCCACGCCGCGGCGGCCAAGGCCGTCGAGATGGCGCGCGCCGGCAAGGTCCACGCGTTGATGAAGGGCAGCCTGCACACCGACGAGCTGATGGAGGCGGTGGTGCCGTCGGCGACCGGGCTGCGCACGGCCCGCCGCATTTCACACGTGTTCGTGATGGACGTGCCGACCTACCCTCGCCTGCTGCTCGTCACCGATTGCGCGATCAACATCAATCCGGATCTCGAGACCAAGGCCGACATCTGCCGCAACGCGATCGACCTCGCGCACATCCTCGGCATCGGCGTCCCCAAGGTCGCGATCCTGTCGGCGGTGGAAACGGTGAATCCGAAGCTGCAGGGCACGCTCGACGCCGCCGCACTGTGCAAGATGGCCGACCGCGGCCAGATCACCGGCGGCATCCTCGACGGGCCGCTCGCCTTCGACAATGCGATTTCGGTCGAGGCGGCGCGGACCAAGGGCATCGTGTCCGCCGTGGCCGGCCTGGCGGACATCCTGCTCGTGCCCGACCTCGAGGCCGGCAACATCCTCGCCAAGCAGCAGCAATACCTCGCCGGCGCCGATTCCGCGGGCATCGTGCTCGGCACGCGCGTGCCGATCGTGCTGACGTCGCGGGCGGACAGCGTGCGCGCGCGGCTCGCCTCGGCCGCCGTCCTGAAGCTCGTCGCGCACGAGCAGCGCAGCCGGCTCCCGCCGCAGCTCTGACCCTCGCCTCGACACGCGTTACGTAGCCGCGAGCTGCTGCCGCGCGAGCGTGACCCAGTAGCTCGCGCCGATGGCGAGCGCGTCGTCGTTGAAATCGTAGAGCGGATTGTGCAGGCCCGGCGTGCCGGGGCCGCGCCCCGCGCCCAGCCAGACGTAGCACCCGGGCTTCTCCTGCAGCATGAAGGCGAAGTCCTCGCTGCCCATGTTCGGCATCGGATCGGTGTCGACCTGCGCGGCGCCCACGACCGCGGTCGCCGCCTTCTGCGCGTGCCCCGTCTCCGCGACCGAGTTGACGGTCGGGGGATAGCGGCGCTCGTAGCGGAGCGACGCCGTCATCTCGAACATCGCCGCGATCCCGCCGACGATGGTGCGCATCCGCTGCTCGATCAAGTCCTGGACGGCCGGCTTGAACGAGCGCACGGTGCCGCGCAGCACGACCTCCTGCGGGATCACGTTCCAGGTGTCGCCGCCGTGCACCTGGGTGACGCTGATCACGCCGGCGTCGAGCGGATGCAGATTGCGCGACACGACGGTCTGCAGCGCGCTGATCGCGTGGGCGACGAACAGCATCGGGTCCTTGCCCTCGTAGGGCATCGCCGCGTGCGCGCCCTTGCCGGTGGCGACGATCTCGAAGATGTCGTAGGCGCCCATCAGCGGTCCGGCGCGCAGCGCGAACGTGCCGGCGGGCATCTGCGGCCAGTTGTGCATCCCGTACACCGCGCGCATGGGGAAGCGGTCGAACAGCCCCTCCTCGACCATCACCCGGCCGCCGCCCTCGTTCTCCTCCGCCGGCTGGAAGATGAAATGGACGGTGCCGTTGAAGCCTTTCGTCCGCGCGAGCGTCGCCGCGGCGCCAAGCAGCATCGACGTGTGGCCGTCGTGGCCGCAGGCATGCATCTTCCCGGGGTTCTTCGACCCGTGCGCGACGCCCGACTGCTCGTGGATGTGCAGCGCGTCGAGGTCGGCGCGCAGGCCGATCGAATGCAGCGCGTCGGCCGGCGCGTTGCCGGCGCGCAGCACGCCGACGACGCCGGTCTTGGCGAGTCCCGTATGCACGTCGAGCCCGAACGAGCGCAGCTTGTCGGCGACGAAGGCACCGGTGGCCGTTTCCTCGAACGCCGTTTCGGGATGGGCGTGAAGGTGGTGCCGCCAGGACTTCATGTCCGGCACGAGCGCGGCGATTTCGGGGACGATGTTCATGAAGCCTCCATTGCGTCGCGAGGTACGACCGCCCGGTTGCGATGGTAGCGCAAATGGCGACGCCGGCCGCTGCGGTAGAATGCAAGCTGTCCCTCCTGCATTCCTCCCCGTGCCCTCCGCTCGCGACACGACGTACGACCTTGCCATAGTCGGTGCCGGCATCAACGGGGCAGGCATCGCCCGCGATGCGGCGGGCCGCGGCCTCAAGGTGCTCCTGGTCGAGCAGGACGACATCGCCGGCGCCACGTCGCAGTGGAGCACCAAGCTGATCCACGGCGGGCTTCGTTACCTCGAGCACTACGAGTTCCGGCTGGTGCGCGAGTCGCTCGCCGAGCGCGAGGTGCTCTTGCACTGCGCGCCGCATCTCGTCCAGCCCCTCGCCTTCGTCCTGCCGCACGAGCCGCACCTGCGGCCGGCGTGGCTGATCCGCATCGGCCTCTTCCTCTACGACTACCTGGGGCAGCGGAAGACGCTGCCGGGTTCGTTCGGCGTCGACCTTGGCGCGGGCAAATGGGGCGCCGGGCTGAAGCCCAGTTTCCGCAAGGGCTTCGTCTACGCCGATGCGCGCGTCGACGACGCCCGGCTCGTCCTGCACAACGTGATGGCGGCGCGCGACCACGGCGCCGACGTGCGCGTGCGCACCCGGCTCACGGCGGCCACGCGGACCGCCGACGGCAGGCATTGGCGCGTGACGCTGGCCCACGCTTCGGGCAGCACCGATCACGTCACCGCGCGGGCGCTCGTCAACGCCAGCGGGCCGTGGGTCAAGCAGGTGCGCGATCTCGTGAGCCACTCGCCCGCCCGCGAGAACGTGCGCCACGTGAAGGGCAGCCACATCGTGGTGCCGCGCGTGCACGGCGAAGACCACGCGTACATTCTGCAGAACGCCGACAACCGGATCGTCTTCGTGATCCCGTTCGAGGACCGCTACACGCTGATCGGCACCACCGACGTTCCGGTGGAGGCGTTCGAGACGCCGCAGATCACCGACGAAGAGGTCGCCTATCTGCTTGCGCTCGCCAACACCTACCTCGCGCGGCCGCTCGCCGCCGCCGACGTCGTGTGGACCTTTGCCGGCGTGCGGCCACTCTACGACGACGGCGCGTCCGACCCGTCGTCGATCACCCGCGATTACGTGTTCCGGATCGATGCCGGATCGACCGGCGAGATGCGGGCACCAGTGCTGTCGATCTTCGGCGGCAAGCTCACCACCTATCGCAAGCTTGCCGAGCACGCGCTCGAGGAGCTCAAGGCCTACTTCCCGCAGATGGGGCCGCCGTGGACCCTCGAGGCGCTCCTGCCCGGCGGCGACCTGCCGCCCGGGGGCGTTGCCGCGTGGACCGCCGAGCTGGTCCGGCGCTACCCGGCGTTGCCGCCGGCGCTGCTGCGCGGACTCGCGCACCGGCACGGCTCGCACGCCACCGCCATCCTGGGGAGCGCGAAGACGCTCGCCGATCTCGGCGAGGACTTCGGCAACGGCCTGACCGCGGCCGAGATCGACCATTGCGTGCGCGACGAATGGGCGCTCACCGCCGACGATGTGCTGTGGCGGCGGACCAAGTGCGGGCTCGCGATGCCGGCGGCGGCGCGCGCGCGCGTCGCCGCGTGCGTTGCGAAGGCCGTGGCGGCCACCGACCCCGCGCGAGACGGTGTGACCGCAGAACCGGCGTCGGCGCCGATGCGCCCGCTGTCCGCCATGCCGGATGCCGTGCGGCGCGCGGTGCGCGGCGTGCTCGCCGACATCGACGACACGCTGACCACGCATGGCCGCCTCACGTCGACCGCTTACGCCGCGCTCGAGCGGCTGCGCGCCGCGGGCAAGCTCGTGATTCCGATCACGGGCCGGCCGGCCGGCTGGTGCGATCACTTCGCGCGGATGTGGCCCGTGGACGCGGTGGTCGGCGAGAACGGCGCGTTCTACATGCGCTACGACGCGGTCGCGCGCCGGCTCACCAAGCGCTTTGTCGCCGACGACGCGACACGGGCGGCCAATCGCGCGCGGCTCGCGGCGATCGGTACGCGCATCCTCGCCGCGGTGCCCGGATGCGCGCTCGCCTCCGACCAGCTCTATCGCGAGGCGGACCTCGCCATCGATTTCCGCGAGGACGTGCCGCCGCTGCCGCGCGCGGCGGTCGATCGCATCGTCGCGCTGATGGAGGAAGAGGGCATGACCGCCCGGGTCAGCTCGATCCACGTCAATGGCTGGTTCGGCGCGTACGACAAGCTGTCGATGACCAGAACGCTTTTCGCCGAAGCGTTCGGCATCGACCTCGACCATGAGCGCGAGCAGTTCGTGTTCGCCGGCGATTCGCCGAACGACGCGCCGATGTTCGCGTTCTTTCCGAATGCGGTGGGGGTCGCCAACGTCCGCGATTTCGCCGATCGCATCCCTACGCTGCCGGCGTATGTCACCCACGCGGAAGCGGGCGCCGGCTTCGCCGAGCTCGCGGGATTCCTGCTCGCGTAGCCCGGCGTTGAGCACCGCGAAACCCGGGTGGACATGCAATCGGGCACGCGCGATGCGAAACCCGATTTGCTGCCCATTTCGGCGCGCACCCGGGTTTCGCGGTGCTCAGCCCGGGCTACGGTTCGGCGGGATTACGGCAGCGGAATGAACTCGTGCTCGCCGGGGATCGTGCCCATCCGCTGCGCTTGCCAGTCCGCCTTGGCCTGCTCGATGCGCTCGCGGCTCGACGACACGAAATTCCAGTACACGGTGCGGTGGCCGTCGAGCGGCTCGCCGCCGATGACCACGTACCGCGCGCCGCGCGGCGCGACGATGGTCGCGTCCGCGCCGGGCGCCAGCACGGCGAGCGTGTACGCGGGGACCTCGGTGCCGTCGATGACGATGTCGCGATCGACACTGTAGACGGCGCGCTCGAAGGTCGCGCTCACCGGCGGCAACGCGAGCACCCCGCCCGCCTCGGCCGCGATGTCGAGATAGAGCGTCGCCGCGAACGTCTTGACCGGCGAGCGCGCGCCGAAGGCGTCGCCGATCAGCACGCGCACCTGTACACCTTCGTTCCCCCATGCCGGGATAGCGGCGGCCGGCGTGTGCGCGAAGACGGGCGCGCATTCCTCGTGCGCCTTCGGCAACGCCGCCCACAGTTGCAGGCCATGCATCGGATGCGGCTGCCCGCGCAGGTCCGGCGGCGCGCGCTCCGAATGCACGATGCCCCGGCCGGCCGTCATCCAGTTGATGGCGCCGGGCTCGATGCGCTGGACCGAGCCCAGGCTGTCCCGATGCAGCATCGCGCCCTCGAACAGATAGGTCACGGTCGCGAGCCCGATGTGCGGGTGCGGTCGCACGTCGAAGTTGTCCTCCGGCTGCACGGTGATCGGCCCGAAATGGTCGAAGAACACGAACGGTCCGACGCCTTGCCGCGGGTGAGAGGGCAAGACCCGACGAACCATGAGCCCGCCGCCCAGATCCTTGGCCCGCCCGTGCAACCGTTCTTCGATCGGCATCGTCATTCTCCCGTCGGCGACTTCTTGCCTGGAGCCGTGGCGTCCCAGCCCGGTGTCGAGTGAAGCGAAACCCGGGTCACGAAGGACCGCGAAACGCCGCGAACGGCGTCGCCAGCGGCGCCGCGGCGCCCATCGCCTCCTCGATCCGCAGCCCCTCGTTCCATTTTGCCATCCGCTCCGACCGTGCGAACGAGCCGACCTTGAGCTGACCCGCGTTCCAGCCCACGGCGAGGTGCATGACGGCGACGTCCTCGGTCTCCCCGGAGCGTGCCGACACGATCGTGCCGAAGCCGGCGGCCTTGCCCGCCTGCAGCGCCGCGCGCGTCTCCGTCACCGTGCCGGCCTGGTTCGGCTTGATCAGCACCGCGTTGCACGCGCGCTCGCGCGCCGCTTGCTCGACCCGGGCGGCGCTGGTGGTCAGGTAGTCGTCGCCGATGATCTGCACCCGCGACCCGGCGGCGCGCGTGAACGCGATCCAGCCGTCGGGGTCGTCCTCGCCGAACGGGTCTTCGATGGACACGATCGGGTACCGGGCGAGCCAGTCGAGCAGCAGGTCGGCCATCCCGTCGCGGTCGAGCTCGCGGCCGTCCAGCCCCAGGCGATAGTGTCCGTCCCGCCCGAACTCCGAGGCGGCGATGTCGAGCGAGATCGCGACCTCCGCGCCGGGCGCGTAACCGGCGCGCTCGATGGCGCGGACCAGCATGGTCAGCGCGTCTTCGTTGCTGTCGAATGCGGGCCAGTAACCGCCTTCGTCGGCCACGCCGGCGAGCTTGCCCGCCTCCCGCATCAGTTCGCCCGCGGCGCGATAGACGTCGGCGGTCATCGCCAGTGCCCCGGCAAAGGTTGTCGCACCCGTTGCGATCACCATCAGATCCTGCACGTCGATGCGCCGTCCGGCGTGCGCGCCGCCGCCGAAAATCTGGATCTCCGGCAACGGCAGCGAGACCGGAGCCTCACCGGCAAGATAGCGCCACAGCGGCAGCCGTTGCCCTTCGGCCGCGGCGTGCGCCACCGCCAGCGACACGGCGGTGGTCGCATTGCCGCCGAGGCGCGCCTTGTTGGGCGTGGCGTCGAGCGCGACGAGCGCCGCGTCGATGCCGGCCTGGTCCAGCGCATCGTGCCCCACGAGGACGCGGGCGATGGGGCCGTCGATATTGGCGATGGCCTGCGTCACGTCCATGCCGCCGAAGCGCGCGCCGCCGTCACGCAGGTCGATGGCTTCGCGCGAACCGCGCGAAGCGCCGGCCGGCGCGATGGCGCGGCCGAAGGCGCCGCCGGCGAGTGCGACATCGGCCTCGACGGTCGGCCGCCCGCGCGAATCCCAGACGCGGCGGCCGCGCACGGCGACGATCGTCGAGCTCATCGCGTCGGCGCGCCTTGGCCGGCGGCGACCCACCGCGCGGCGATGGCGCCGAGCGCGCCGACAGGGTCGATCAGCAGCGCTCGGGCGAAGGCGCGCACCGCGTCCTTGTCGGCGGCGGCGATCAGGTATTCGACCGGCGACTTGCCGTCGATGCGGGCCAGCATCAGGCCCGGCAGGAGCGCCGCGGTGCGTGCCTCGAGCGCTGTCCGTGGCTCCCACGACACGTGCGCAACGTAGGCGTCCACCAGCGTCGCGAACGCCGCCGCATACCGCACGCGCCAGGCCGGACGCCACGCGCCCTTCAACAGCAGGTGATTGAGCACGAACGCGAGGTCGAAGGCGGGATCGCCGTACCACGCACATTCGGCGTCCAGGATCACGGGGCCCGCCGGCCCGGCGAGGATGTTCTTCGGGCTGAAGTCGCCGTGGACGAGGACGCGCTTGGTCGTCCGCGTGACCTCGACCAGCGCCGCGAGCCGCGGCGCGAGATCGGGATGCGCCCGGGCGGTCGCGACGAGATACGGCTCGAGCCGGATGGCGTAGAAGATGTCGTCGGTCGGAAAGCGCGCCGCGAGGTCCGCGCGATCGGCGGTGGCCGCGTGAATCCGGCCGAGCACGGCGCCCACTTCCTCGGCCATGGCCGGATCGATGACGCCGTCGCGCAAGAGCGCTTTCCAAATCGGGTGATCGGCCGCGCCGAGGTAGGCCATGGCAAAGCAGCCGGCGGCGCGGTCTTCGCCCAGGATGGCGGGCACGGCCGACGGGACGATGCCGGCGGCCACGCGCATCCATTCGACCTCCCAGCGATTGCGCTCAACGGGCGCCTGCCAGTCGGCGGCGACCTTGAGGCGGGCGAGCGCACGCTTGACGCAGAAAGTCCGGTCGGGAAGCTCGACCCGGTAGATGTCGGACGAAACGCCACCGGTCAAAGGCGTCAGGCAGACAGATTGGTGAGCGCTCACTAGCCCCATCCGGCGCAGACTGTCGATAAGCAGGTCCTGCGCTGCGGGATCGGCGACGGGGTTTTTGGCCACCGCGGCGTTGGGCGAGGAAGACGGATGCGCGGGGAACGCCATGCTATGGCTTGGTCATGAATCGGCTGGGCGCTGGCCAACTTTTCGGACTATGATAATAACCCCCGGCCTCGAAGGCCCGCCGCGCAGAGCTCAAGTGCCAAGCCGGGGAGCGCATGATTCCGGGGGACAACGGTGATGGTTCGTTACGGCTTCAACATCAGGACCCGCAGCGGTCAGCGGGTGGAAAACATTTCGATCATGGCGCAGTCGCAGGACGACGCCGAACGCCGATTGCGGCAGATGTACGAACGTTGCCAGATCGTCGAGTGCCTCACCCAGAACGTAGCCCCCCGACGCGTCGACGGGCTCGACCTCGCGACCGTCATCGAAATGATCAGCGCGGGCGAACAGACCGTCGCTGGCGTATCACGTCACAAAACCGGCGCTCGCTAGCTCGTCCACCAGCGCCTGGTAGTCCAGCGCGCCGTTGCTGCCCGGCGCGTGCCGGAACACGTCAAGCTCGAAGGCCGGGCTTTCCGCCAGCATCACGCTCTCGCGGATCCGTGTCACGCAGACCTCCTCCGGACGCAGCGCCGCCGCCATCTGGTCGACCACCTCGGCGCTCATCCGCCGTCGCGCATCGTAGCGCGTGAGCAGATAGCGCCGTGGCAAGCGCTGCTTGAACACCGGCTCCAGCGCATTCAACGCGCGCTCGACCTCGCGCGCGCCGCGCAGCGCCAGGAAATCGCACGAGACGGGAATGAGCAGCAGATCGCAGGCAAACACGGCGTTGAGCGACAGCACGTTGAACAGCGGACAGGTGTCGATGATCACGGGTCCGGGAATCGCGTCGGGCGCGCGCAGCGCATGCCGGAGGCGGGTGACGATGTTGACGCTCTTGCCCAACATCGAATCGAGCTTGGAAAGCTCGAGGTGCGCCGGACAGAGAACCACGCCGCTCCGGGTGATCCGGGCGATGTCGTCGAGTGGCCGCTGGCGCACGAAAAAGCTGTAGATCGAATCGTCGGCGAGCTTGGGGTGCGCGTCGAACACGTGCGACAGGTGCGCCTGCGGGTCGAGATCGATGCCGAGCGGGCGCTGCCCGCGCTTCGCGATCGCCGCCAGCAGGTTGAGCGCCGTCGTCGTCTTGCCGACGCCGCCCTTCTGATTGAAGACCGCGATGATCGACATCGCCGGTTCACGCGCCCCCGCGATTCATCGACGGGTCGTCCGGTGCGGCGCCGCGCTCAAGGCCTTTGATCCGGTTCGTCATCGATAGCGATCAAGGGAGCACTGGCCCGCCGCGTGGCCGTGCCATCGAACGCAACGCGCATGAATTCTCCTGGCGATGTCGTGCCGGTTATCACGAACGCCGGCTCTTTGCGCAACCTGCTTGCGCCCCCGCACTCTAGCATTTCGACCTGCGGGGCGCAGCGGCAACGGCGCCGCCCGGGCCGCGGGTTGTCGTATCATTGGACCCTTTACGCCAGTAACCGGCGCCACTGCCGGCTCCTCCCTCCTCTCGACTTGGCTTCCGCTCCCCTCCAGATCGTGGTGATGGCCGCCGGCCAGGGCAAGCGCATGCATTCGACGCTGCCGAAGGCGCTGCACCTGCTCGCCGGCCAGCCGCTCGTCGCGCATGTGCTGGCCACGGCGCGCGGGCTGTCGCCGCGGGCGCTGTGCGTGGTGGTAGGCCACGGCGGCGATGCCGTCCGGCAAACGCTTGCCGCGCCGGATCTCACGTTCGTCACGCAGGATCCGCCGCGCGGAACCGGCGACGCCGTCCGGGTCGCGCTCGCCGCGCTTCCCGCCGACGGGGTCACGGTGGTCGCGAACGGCGACTGCCCGCTGATTGCGGCCACGACACTCGCCGCGATTGCCGGGATCGCGGCTTCCGGTCAGCTCGCGCTGCTGACCGCGCGCGTGGCCAACCCGGCGGGCCTCGGCCGTATCGTCCGCGACGGCGCCGGGCTGGTCCGCGCGATTGTCGAGGAGCGCGACGCGAGCGCGGCCGAACGGGCTGTCGACGAGATCTACACCGGCGTACTGGCGGCGCCGACCGCGCAGTTGCGCGAGTGGGTGGCCGGGCTCACCGACGACAACGCCCAGCGCGAGTTCTACCTGACGGATGTCGTCAAGCGGGCGCGCGCCGCCGGAGTGCCAGTCACCGCGCACCTCGCCGCCACCGAAGAAGAGGTGCTCGGGGTCAACGACCGCGCGCAGCTCGCGACGCATCGAGCGCATCGTCCAGCGCCGGCACGCGCACGCGCTGCTGGTCGCCGGCACGTCGCTCGCCGATCCCGAACGGTTCGATCTTCGCGGCACCCTCGCCTGCGGCCGCGACGTGCGCATCGATGTCGGCTGCGTGTTCGAGGGGGCGGTCGTGCTCGGCGACCGCGTGAGCGTCGGCGCGCACTGCGTGCTGAAGGACGTGACCGCGGGCGAGGGCACCGTCATCCTGCCGTTCTCGCATGTCGACGGCGCCACCATCGGCGCCGACTGCCGGATCGGGCCCTACGCGCGGCTGCGGCCCGGCGCGACGCTCGCCGACGACGTCCACATCGGCAATTTCGTCGAAGTGAAGGCGAGCACGCTAGGCCGCGGCGCAAAGGCCAATCACCTCACGTATATCGGTGACTCGGCGGTCGGCAGCGGGGTCAACGTCGGCGCCGGCACGATCACCGCCAATTACGATGGCGCCAACAAGCACCGCACCGAGATCGGCGACGACGTCAGCATCGGTTCGAACGTCGTGCTGGTTGCGCCGGTCAAGGTCGGCAAGGGCGCGACCATCGGCGCCGGCAGCGTCGTGTCCAAGGATGCGCCGGCCGAAGCTCTGACCGTGACCCGCGCCAAACAGATCTCCGTGCCCGGCTGGAAGCGGCCGGTGAAAAACCCCAAGGCTTAAGATGACGACCCCCACGCTCACTTCACGTTCGCTGCCCCCCAAGCGCGGGCGTCAGTGCCCTTCGGGCGGCCGGGCGGATACTGACATGTGCGGCATCGTCGGCGCGGTTTCCGCGCGCAACATCGTCCCGGTCCTGATTGACGGCGTGCGCCGGCTCGAGTACCGGGGCTACGACTCGACGGGTCTTGCCATCATTGAGAACGGCGGCGGCGAGGCACGCCTGTCGCGGCTCGTCAGCACGGCGCGCGTCGCCGACCTCGCGGCGCAGGCGGAAGCCGCGCACCTTACCGGCGGTACCGGCATCTCGCATACGCGCTGGGCGACGCACGGCGCGCCGACGCCGGTCAACGCCCACCCGCACTTGTCCAGTGGCGAAGTCGCCGTCGTCCACAACGGCATCATCGAGAACTTCGAGGCGCTGCGCACGGCGCTCGTCGGGCAGGGCTACGTGTTCGCCACGCAAACCGACTCCGAGGTCATCGCGCACCTTGTCCACGCCCATTGGCACGGCACGGCGAACGGTGACCTGCTGCGCGCGGTGCAGCAGGCCGTCGCCGAATTGCACGGGGCCTACGCGATCGCCGTCATCTCGGCGCGCGAACCGGGGCGCGTCATCGGGGCGCGGAAGGGGAGCCCGATGGTGGTGGGCATCGGCGTGGACGACCACTTCGTCGCCTCCGACGCCGCGGCGCTGTTGTCGGTCACCCGCCGGGTCGCCTATCTCGAGGAGGGCGATGTGGCCGACATCCGCCGCGAGTCGTATGCGATCTATGCCGCCGACGGCGCGCGCATCGAGCGGCCGGTCGTCACCATCGAAGCTTCAGGCGCCGCCGTCGAGCTCGGACCCTACCGGCACTTCATGCAGAAGGAGATCTTCGAGCAGCCGCGCGCGGTGGCCGACACGCTCGAATCCGTGGGCGGGATCGGACCGGAGCTCTTCGGCGCGAATGCTGCCGAGGTTCTGGGGCGCGTCGACAGCGTACTGATCCTCGCCTGCGGCACCAGCTATTACGCGAGCCTGGTCGCGAAGCAGTGGATCGAATCGGTCGCGCGCATCCCCTGCCAGGTCGAGATCGCCAGTGAATACCGCTACCGCGACAGCGTGCCGAATCCCGGTGCGCTGGTGCTCGTGGTGTCGCAATCGGGCGAGACGGCGGATACCCTCGCCGCGCTCAAGCACGCGCGTGCACTCGGGCACGCGCACACGCTCGCCATCTGCAACGTCGCCACCAGCTCGATGGTGCGGCAGACCTCCCTTACCTACCTGACCCGCGCCGGGACCGAAATCGGCGTCGCGTCGACCAAAGCCTTCACCACGCAACTGGTCGCGCTGTTCCTGCTCACCTTGACGCTCGCCAAGCTGCGCGGCCGCTTGTCTCCCGACGACGAGGCGTTCTGGCTGCGCGGTCTGCGGCATCTCCCGGCCGCATTGCAGGCGGCGCTCGCGCTCGAGCCGCAGGTGATCGCGTGGGCCGAGCAGTTCGCCAAAAAGCAGCACGCGCTCTTCCTCGGCCGCGGCCTCCACTACCCGATCGCGCTCGAAGGCGCGCTCAAGCTGAAGGAAATCTCGTACATCCACGCCGAAGCCTATCCGGCGGGCGAGTTGAAGCACGGGCCGCTGGCGCTGGTCGATGCATCGATGCCGGTCGTCGCCATCGCGCCCAACGACGCGCTGCTCGAAAAGCTCAAGTCGAACCTGCAGGAAGTCCGCGCGCGCGGCGGCGAGCTCTACGTCGTCGCCGATCTCGACAGCCACCTGCAATCGAGCGAGGGCATCCACGTGATCCGGCTGCCGGAGCACGCGGGGTATCTATCGCCGATCGTGCACACGATTCCGCTGCAGTTGCTCGCGTATCACGCGGCGGTGATCCGGGGAACGGACGTCGACAAGCCGCGGAATCTGGCCAAATCGGTGACGGTGGAGTGAGTTGGCTCTCGGTCGCCGGACGCGTGCAGGCATCTGTCCTACGCGCAAAAAGGGGATTCGCCGATGGCATCGTCGGCTCCCGTGCGCGATCATTGTCATTCGACGGCTTCGTGGTGAAGCATTCGACCGATGGAGGCAATCAATCATGATGGTCCGCGACATAATGACGCGCAACGTCCGAGTGGCGTCGCCGGGCGATGATCTGCAACGCGCTGCCCAGCTGATGGAAAAGAACGACTTCGGCATGCTGCCGGTCGGGGAGAACGATCGGCTGGTCGGCATGCTGAGCGACCGCGATATCGCCGTCCGTGCGGTGGCACGCGGTCTATCCCCCGAGCACAAGGTGCGCGAGGTCATGTCGACCGAAATCAAGTACGTGTATGACGACGAAACCGTGGAGGACGTGGCGCGCAACATGAGCGACTGGCAAGTCCGCCGACTGCCGGTACTGAATCGCGAAAAGCGGCTCGTCGGGATCGTTTCGCTCGGCGACTTGGCGCTCAAGACGCCGAAGCCCGCCGCCGACGCACTCTGCTCAATTTCGCAGCACACACACTGAAGCGACGCCCCGCACGGGATCACGGAATTTCGATCCCTTTCGGTTGCTCCCTGAAATCCTCGGGAGCGAGGCTTTGCGTCAGCCGGAAGACGCCTTCGACGACGTGGCGTCGCAGCTCGACTTCGACCATCAACGTCTGGTTCGGCTCGAAGTAGCGCTTGAGTGTTCCGAACGTGCCGCGGTGCTCAGCCACGGTGTAGTAGGCATATCCGGCGCCTGGACGCGCCGTAATGCGCACCCCGAACTTTCCCGCGAGCTCAGGCCTGCCGAGCCAGTCGTTCATCACGTCGTAGTCGATATAGTAGGTTAGCTTGCCAGGGTTACGCAGGTTGCGCTGGCGATCGACGAAGAAGCCGGGCGGCAAGTGGTTCGGATCGTAATCGGGGCCGGCGGTGAACAGCACGTCGTAGTCGGAAAGGTTGTTTCCGCGGTCGTCACGGAGCTGGATGACGAGCATGCAGTAGCGATCCGTCACGAACTTCCGCTCGAACAGGAAGAGCGCTTTCGTTTTTTCCTCGTGCTCGTCTTGCTGTGTCTTCGCGGTAAGGTCCGCCAGGTCTTTCAGCAGCCGGTTGTAAGCCGCGGCGCTGCCCACTTCCAGGCACCGCAGGACCCACTGCACCGTCGGGTGCGAGCCGTCGTCGTCCGGCTTCACGCTGCCGAGGATGCCGAGGGCCTTGCCGGAATGGGAGCGCCCTGGCAGAACGCCGAGCGCGGTTTTCTCGCTGCGGCTATCCTTGATAAGCTTGAGGCCACCCTCGATCTGCTGCAACCGGATCACGCCGTAGTTCATGCTGGCGGCGGCGACCCGCACCACGCCATCCGAGCCCGCCTCGTCGGTGTAAGCATTGAGGTTGTCGTAGAAGGCGCGGTCGATCTTCTGTCCCGTGAGCACGAAGGGATACAACCCGCCGGCCACGCATTCATACGCGAGCCACTCGCGATTGAGCTCCCAGCTTTGGTCGCTGCCGAGCTCCAGCCAGTCGAGGATCCCCGTGCCGGGCTCTACGCCCTCGGTGAAGAATTTCATCCGCGCGATGCGGCCCTTGCCGAGCTGCGCGAGTGCCGAGCCGTGGTTTGCCGGCGCGAGCATGACCAGGTGCCCGAGCGGACACTTGTCCAGTTTGCCGCGGTAGTAGAGGTCGATCCATTTGCGCACCACCGGTCCGCCGGTCGAGTGCGTGATGCAAGCGAAACGCTCGCCCTTGCCAAGCTGGGGCAACACTTCCGACGCGATGGCCTGCTGCATCCCGCGCCCGATGTCGTCGAGCGTCACCTCGTCAGCGAAACTCACGTACTTGGCGAGGTAAAGGTGCGTGACCTGAAGATCGAGTTGCGCCGATGCGTTCTTGAGCAGCGCGGCGGGCAGGCCGCCATAGGTGTCGGTGTTGGTGACGCTCCAGCCGTGAACGAAGACGATCAGCATGGTCGGGTGAACCCTCGCGTTAACGGCCTGCCGCCGCAGGAGAGATAATAGCGGCCCGGCGAGCCCGCTGCTGCGCCGGTACTGGATGTGAAGGTGCATCGATGATCCCTGCCGATCTTTTTCACCCCGCCCTCGCGCGCTGGTTCGACGCCAATTTTGCGGGCCCGACCGCGCCGCAGGCGCGCGCGTGGCCGCTGATCCAGCGCGGCAACAACGTGCTGATCGCCGCCCCGACGGGGTCGGGCAAGACGCTCGCGGCATTTCTCTCGGCGATTGACGGCTTGCTTCGCGAGGGCCTCGAGGCGCCGCTGCCCGATGAAACGCTCGTCGTTTACGTCTCGCCGCTGAAGGCGCTCTCGAACGACATCCGGCGTAACCTCGCCGCGCCACTCGCCGGCATTCGCCGCGAGCTCGAGGCGCAGGGACTCGCCGACGTCGATATCCGGACGCTCGTGCGCACCGGCGACACGCCGCAGGCCGAGCGCGTGAGCATGCGCAAGCGCCCGCCGCACATCGTCGTCACGACGCCGGAGTCGCTCTATATCCTGCTCGGCTCGGAATCGGGCCGCCGCATGCTCGCGACGACGCGCACCGTCATCGTCGACGAGATTCACGCGCTCGCCGGCAGCAAGCGCGGCAGCCACCTCGCCCTGTCGTTGGAGCGGCTTGCCTCGTTGACGACAAAGCCGCCGGTGCGCGTCGGCCTGTCGGCAACCCAGAAGCCCATCGACGAAATCGCCCGTTTCCTCGTCGGCGTTTCGGCCCGAGGCAGCAAGCCGACGAAGGCGCGGCAATGCGCGATCGTCGACACGGGTCATATCCGCACGCGCGACCTGGCCCTCGTCGTGCCCCCGTCACCGCTCGAAGCCGTGATGTCGCATGAAGTCTGGGAACAGGTCTATGCGCAACTCGGCGAGCTCGCGCGGCGACCATCGGACGACGCTCATTTTCGTGAACACGCGCCGCATGGCGGAGCGCGCGGCGCGTCATCTATCCGAACTCCTCGGCCCGGACCAGGTAATGTCGCACCACGGCAGCATGGCGAAAGAGCTGCGGCTCCGGGCCGAGCAGCGGCTCAAGAACGGCGAATTGAAGGTCCTGGTGGCCACGGCTTCGCTGGAGCTCGGCATCGACATCGGCGATGTCGAGCTCGTGTGTCAGCTGGGGTCTCCGCGCTCCATCGCGACGTTTCTGCAACGCGCCGGACGTGCGAGCCACCAGGTCGGCGGTGTGCCCAAGGCGCGATTGTTTCCGCTGTCGCGCGACGAGCTCGTCGAATGTGCGGCGCTGCTCGATGCGGTGAAGCGGGGTGAGCTCGACCGCGTGGCGATCCCCGGGAAGCCCCTCGATGTGCTGGCACAGCAGATCGTCGCCGAAGTCGCGGCGGCCGAATGGTCAGAAACGGCGCTGCTCGGACTGATGCAGGGCGCCTATCCCTATTCGGACCTTACGCGTGACGAGTTCCTCGACGTCGTGCGCATGCTCGCCGAGGGCTTCACCACCCGCCGCGGGCACGGCGCCGCGTATCTGCACCGCGACGCGGTGAACGGCATGCTGCGTGGCCGTCGCGGCGCGCGGCTCACCGCGCTGACGTCGGGCGGCGCCATTCCCGATACCGCGGACTACGACGTCATCCTGGAGCCCGCGAACCAGCCCGTCGGAACGGTAAACGAGGATTTCGCCGTCGAGAGCCTGGCCGGCGACATCTTCCAGCTCGGCAACACCTCGTACAAGATTCGCCGCGTGGAAGCGGGCCGCGTGCGGGTCGAGGATGCTCACGGGCAGGCGCCGACGATTCCGTTCTGGCTGGGCGAAGCGCCCGGCCGAACCGACGAGCTCTCCCATGCCGTTTCCCGATTGCGCGACGAGGTGATCGCACGTATCGACAAGGCGGGTGACCGGGCGCTGGCCGTCGCGCAACTTGCCGACGATCCCGGCTTCGCGCCGGACGCGGCCGTGCAGCTAGTCGACTATCTCGCCGTCGCGCGCGCTGCGCTCGGAACGGTGCCGACGCAGACGACGATCGTGCTGGAACGATTCTTCGACGAGTCGGGCGGCATGCAGCTCGTCATTCATTCGCCGTTCGGCAGCCGGATCAATCGCGCCTGGGGGCTCGCGCTGCGCAAGCGCTTCTGCCGGAAGTTCAACTTCGAGCTCCAGGCAGCAGCGACCGAAGATGCGATCGTGCTGTCGCTCTCGACGGCCCACAGCTTCGAACTCGCCGCCGTGGCCCGCTATCTGCACTCGACTACGGTGCGCGAAATACTGGTTCAGGCGATGCTCGACGCGCCGATGTTCGCCGCACGCTGGCGCTGGATCGCGGGAACGGCGCTGGCGCTGCCGCGCTTCCGCGGCGGAAGAAAGGTGCCGGCCCCGCTGCAGCGGATGCGCGCCGAGGACCTGATGGCCGCGGTGTTCCCGGACCAGATCGCCTGCGCCGAGAATGTCGTCGGCGACCGCGAGATTCCCGACCATCCGCTGGTTGCGCAAGCCGTCCACGATTGCCTGTACGAGGCGATGGACATCGAAGGCCTCGAGCGGCTGTTGCGGCGGATCGAGGGCGGCCAGATCGAGATCGTCGCACGCGACCTGCCGACGCCGTCGCCGCTGGCGCTGGAAGTGCTGACGGCGCGGCCGTATGCATACCTGGACGATGCGCCGCTCGAAGAACGGCGCACGCAGGCGGTGATGGCGCGGCGCTGGTTGAGCGAAGAAGTGGCGGCCACCTTCGGCCAGCTCGACCATGCGGCGATCGCGCGCGTCCGCGCCGAAGCGTGGCCGAGCGCGGCGAGCGCGGACGAGATGCACGACGCGCTGCTCGGCCTGGCGTTCATCACGCCCGCGGAAGCGGTGGGCAACGCCGGGTGGTCTGCCTTTCTCGACGACTTGGCAGGCCAGGGCCGTGCCTCGCTCGTGGCAATCGGAGCAGCGAAGACTCCTGGCGGTCAGTCCGGCACTGGGTGCGAGATGTGGGTGGCGGCCGAACGCTTGCCGCAGGTCGAGGCCGTGTTCGGGCACGTGACGCTGACGCCGCCGATCAAGGTGCCGGAAGAATTCGCTCGCCGCGTCACCACCCGCGACGCCGCACTCATCGAAATCGTGCGCTCCCGGCTCGAAGGGCTGGGACCCGTGACCAGCGAAGCCATTGCCGCCTCGCTTTGCGTCCCGCGTGCGGAAATCGATGCCGCGCTCGCGGCGCTCGCCACGCAAGGCGTCGCGATGTCGGGATCGTTTACCCCGTCGGGTCCGGCGCCGGAGTGGTGCGACCGCGCGTTGCTCGCGCGCATCCATCGCTATACGGTGCAACGCCTGCGACAGGAAATCGAGCCCGTCAGCACGCAGGACTTCATGCGCTTTCTCTTTCGCTGGCAGCATCTGCTGCCGAATGATCGCCGTGAAGGGCCCGACGCGCTTGACGCGGTCATCGGTCAGTTGCAAGGCTTCGAAGCGCCCATCGCGGCGTGGGAATCGGAGTTGCTCCCCGCGCGCCTCGACGGCTACGACATCACGTGGCTCGACGATCTGTGTCTCACCGGACGCGCGCTGTGGGCGCGCCTGACATTGCCTGGCACGGCGGCATCGTCCGTGAGTCCCGGACCGATCCGCACGACGCCGGTCGCGCTGCTGCCTCGACGCGCGGCCGCCATCTGGCAGCGGGTCGCGCCCGCTCCGACGACGCACGTCGTGCCGGTGAGCGCTCGGGCGCAGGCGGTCGTCGATCATTTGCGGCAGTACGGCGCATCGTTCTACGATGAAATCGTCGAAGGCACCGGCCTGTTGCGCACCCAGGTCGAAGAAGCATTGGCCGAGCTCGTGGCATTGGGCATCGCGAGCTCCGACAGCTTTGCCGGCCTGCGCGCGCTCTTGACACCGTCCGAGAAACGCCGGCCGTTCGGTGGCGGTCGCCGCCATCGTCGCGCGGTATCCGGGATCGAGGACGCCGGCCGCTGGTCATTGCGCCGGCGGGAGGCCCCGGCCGCGACACCCGCGCATGGCTATCAGGCGGCGGATCCGCAAGCCGTCGAACACATTGCCTACGCGTTGTTGCGCCGTTACGGAGTCGTCTTCTGGCGGATGCTCGAGCGCGAGGCCACGTGGTTGCCGCCGTGGCGCGACCTGTTGCGCGTTCTGCGGCGGCTGGAAGCGCGCGGCGACGTTCGCGGCGGCCGCTTCGTCGCCAGTGTATCCGGCGAACAGTTCGCATTGCCGGAGGCCGTGAAGGCGCTGCGCGAATCGCGGCGCGAGCCGCCGCGTGGCGAGTTGATCGTGGTCAGCGGTGCCGATCCATTGAACCTCATGGGCACGCTGCTGCCGGGCACCAAAGTCCCGGCGCTGTCGGGAAATCGGGTGCTTTATCGCGACGGCGTCGCCGTCGGGGCGCTCGTCGGCGGCGAGGCGCGGTGGCTCGAGTCGCTGGACACCGCGACGCTCAGGATTGCCGAGGACATGCTGGTGCGGCAACGTGTCGGTTCACCGCTGCTCGCCTATGTGCGCTAGGAGCGAACCGGCCGCTTTGACGATGATGCACGGTGACAACGACCAAACACTGTCCACGAGCTGCATGGAGCATGTCGACGCCGACACATCGGTCACGACGCTCGACAACGGCGTGCGCGTGGTCGTTCTCCGGTTGCCGCACATAGCCACGGCGGCGGTCAGCGTCTTCGTGCGCAGCGGCAGCCAGCACGAGAGCGCGCTCACCAACGGCATCAGCCATTTCATTGAGCACATGGCCTTCAAGGGCACGCGTTCACGCGACTGCCAGCAGATCAACCTCGATGCCGAGCGCCTGGGCGCCGAGGTCAACGCCCACACCGACAAGAACCATACCGCATTCCACATGCACGGCCTGCCACGGGATGCCGGATCCTTCGTGCACATGCTGGGCGACATCGTCCGCCACAGCACCTTTCCCGAAACCGAGCTCGAGCGCGAGCGAGAGGTCATCCTGCACGAGTACTCCGAGGACGAGGACGATGCACTGTCGACCGCGTTCAGGCTGTTCGACAAAGCCTGCTACGGCGAGCACGCAGTGGCCCGTCCGGTGATCGGCACCCGCACCAACATCCGGCGTTTCACCCGCGCCCAGTTGGCGACCTACGTGCAGCAGCAATACACCGGCGCAAACGTCGTCGTCGGCATCGCCGGCAACGTCGATGTCGACCCGCTCGTTGCCGAGGCGTCGGCGGCGTTCGGCGACATGCCACGCGGCAGCGACAACCGTGTCGCGGCGCCGGACTTCGTGGGCGGAATCCGCACGCGCCGGATGGCCGGCTACAGCCAGGCACACGCCGTGCTCGGCTTCCCCGTCCCCGGGCTGCTGGGCGAGTACCAAGGCGCCGTGGTCGCCGCGGCGCTGTTTGGCGAAGGCATGAGTTCGCCGCTGCTCGACCAGATCCGCGAACGGCGCGGCCTGGTCTACCACGCGGATTGCTCGGCCGACGTGACGGACCTGTGCGGCCAGTTCGTGATCGAAGCGTCGACCACACCCGAGCACCTCGACGAATACTTTGTCGAGGTCACCCGATTGCTGCGCGAACACGCCGAGGCCACCGACCCGGTGGGTCTGGAACGCGCGCGCAACCAGATCATGGTACGGAGCCTGTGCGCGCACGAGGTGCCCTCGCAACGGCTGGAGATCGCGGCGCTCGACCTCTTCGCCTTCGGTCGCGTCCGCTCGCGCGAGGAACTGATGGCCGGCATCGCGGGGGTCAGTCCGGTCCAGGTGCGCGAGGCGTTTGCGCGAATGCTCGGGGCAGGCGCCGCAGTGGCGCTGGCGGGCAGGATCCCCAGGGGCGTGGAGGAACGGGTCGCCCGGCTGGTGGCCCGGCGCAGCGGTTGACCCTGCACGAGTCGTCGCGCCGCTCTATCGCGATCCGCCGAGCAATTCTGCGGCTTTCTTCGCGGGGCTTCGCGGGGGCTTCGGTGGCGGACTACGACCGCCTGCTGATCAACGTGCGGAGGCTATTCCGGGCATCGACGCGTGTAAACATACGCGTCGATCCAGGCGATAAGCCAGATCAATCCCATCGTCACGCCGGCGGCCACGAAAACGCGCGGAGAAACGTCCATGGTCCGCAGGAAGTAGGCGGCTACCGGGCGCATGTAGACGATGATGGTCGCGGCGAACACCGTCAGATAGAAGATTCCTGCCCAGAGTCTTCCCTGGCTCAACTGGCCCAGCCCTGGAAACAGACGCCGCAAGAACGAGTTGGCGCCATGCGGGAATAGGACGGCTCGGATGGTCGGTGGTGCCGCCACTCGGGCTCGAGGCTACCCATCCAGCAGCATCTCCTCCCTCGCCGCGGGCGGTCATGGCGATCGTGTGCGCAAATTCCTCCGCCGTCTGCGCGTCGAAAAATCGCAGCTCGCAATTGTCGGTGCCGATGCCAAACCGCACCGCGAACAAGGGCACCGCGCCGAGCAAACGCTTCCACCAACGGGGTTCGATGACGAGTTGGGAAACGCCCGATACCGCTTGCCGGGAGCCCTGCTGCACGCGGCGTACCTGTCTGGTGGTGCCGGAAAGCGAGATGACGAAAAGCTGCGAGGGTGTCAACGCGACCAGCCCCAGGCGTTTGTCGTACGCAGCCATGCCGTGCCACTCGATGGCGTCGCCGGAAGCGAGAATGGGGCGGAGGACTCCAGCGTGGCGATTCCAAAGACGAGCGCCCACCCATTGCCACATCGGCGCAAACTTTCCCCTGTGCGATAAGCGCGCAAGCCTCGCGCCGGCGAACAACGAGATCAGCATGAACACCGCCAACTCGATCAGCATGCTCGTGGTTCCGCTGCGCATCCGCCGGAAACCATAGGTGGCAACCTGCACGACCCAGCCGAGAACCAGCATCTGGCCGCCGATGAAAAACGCTAATGAAAACGCGAACAGCATCGCGAACGACAGGCGCTGGGTGAAGCGTGGCGCCGGAGGCAGCACCAGCGTGCCGTCCGGCGACAACGCGCTTTCAGCACGATTCTGTTCGCGGCGATACGCCCACAGCAGCCCGAGAAGGACCAGGACCAGCGCGCCCTGCGCGCCCGTCGTCAACATTCCATATCGCCACCGAGCGTCCTTCGCGGCAGCGAGCGCGCCGGCGATGCGCGCGTCGCCGAAATCGGCGAGAGCGCGCCCGTCGTGATCAAAACGCAGGATTCGGTACCGGCCCTGGTCACCGACCAATAGATCGTCGACGGCGCGCAACCAACGAAGTGGGCTCCGCGTCGGCGGTGAGCGTGGGCGCGGTGAGGGAGGCGCCGGCGCTCGTCAACCGCACGAGTGCGCCTGTTTTCATGTCGTTGTCGAGGACGGTGACGTAGTAACTGCCGTCGGGTGCCTCGGCCAACATGGCGGGCCAACGATACGGACCGCCGCTGCACCGATCACAGACCGCGATGGTCCCTTTGGCCTCGAGTTGCGGCCCGAGTTTGAGCAGCCCGTGATAATTGGTGTTCACCACCACAATGTCGCCTTCGCGGGAAAACAGCACACCGTTCGGGAAGCGGAACAATCCGCGGCGCCAGCCGCGCCGTGACATCGGCGAGCACGACGGAGCCATCGCGTCGTAACGCGAGCAGGCGATGATTGCTCGTATCGGTGACGATGACGAGATCGCGCGGTGCGGAATAGGCGAGCTTGAAGGAATCATATGGCGCGCCGGCACCCAGCGCGGCGAGATCGTTCATTGACCGGACCGCTCCCGTCGGATCGACCTCATACCACCGGGGTAGCGCACGGCTGCCGACGAGCATCCATCCGCCGGGCATCGGCGCGAGCGCCGTGATCGGGCGCTCGATGCGTGTTCGCTCGACATCTACGCGGCCAACCACCGTGCCATTGGCATCGGCGATGAAGATGTCCTCGTTGATGACCAGCCAGAGTCGTCCATCCATTGCCTCTGTCATCAGCGTGGGCCCGTAGGTCGTCGCTTTGCGCGCCCCCGCCCAGTTGACCAGCAGTACCATCGCGACGATGAGCAGCAGAAAGGGCAACAGGCGCAGCGCGATGCGGAGTTGGGCTGGGCGGGTCATTGGACTGATTCGGGAGTTGGCCGGCGCTCCCCGCGTCGACACGACATCGTGCCTTAGCTCCGGGACGCGACGCAACTCACGGTCCATGATAGCCCGGGAAACAGGCACACCCAGCCGGACGATGACGGTGGCCGACTCGCACCGCGGCGAAGTCGACGCGGCGTTCGCATGGCTGGAACGCGCGTACCTGCAACGTAATGGCGGCCTGAGTCAGATGAAGCAGGAGCCCCTGCCAAGCAACCTCTACGGCGACCCGCGCTGGCAGGATGTTCCTGAAGAAGATGGGACTCGCCGATTAAGCCGACGATGATCTGCCGGTTGAGCAACCCACCGATGAGTCGCTATTTCGGGGCCGGTGGTGCAGCCGCCGCTTTCGGCGTCGCAGGAGGCGCGGGAGGCGCGGACGGCGCATCAGCATTCCAGGTATCGCGGATGTAGAGCCACTTTCCATCCTTCTTGCGGGACACCGAGAGAAACTTGCCGGTCTCGACGACAGCGCCCTTCACGGTCACCTTATAGGTACCGGATTCCCAAGCCATGTTGCCCGAGACACCGACATCGGTTTTGGGACTCAGAACAAAGACCGCTCCGGCCGCTTTCGAGCCCGCGATGTCCTTGGTGAAGTATTCCAGAATCGCCGCCCGGCCACTCACCGAAGGCGCGCCCGGTGGCAGCAGCAGTGCGTCCTCCGCGTACTGTGCGGCCACGGTTTTCGCGTCGCCGCCGTTATACGCTTTCTCCCAGGTTGCGGTTTGGGCGCGGATAGCGGTCTCGTCCGCACTCGCCGGTGTGGCTGCATGCGCAAGACCTGCCATCGAGCTCACCAACGCGACGATTCCCGCCGCAAGCCACGACCTATCCCCGGAACGAACCATTTGCTTTCTCCCCGTTGAGTTTATTGGATGGCGGCCGCCGGGACCGCGCCGACGAATGATACGCGTCTGTCAGTGGCCCACCAACTCAGCGGAGCGCGGGCCCAGTTCGGGCGCGTTGCAAGCGCGCGAGCCGACGCGGACCGGCTCGCGGGCCGTTGCGTTCGCTCGACAATGCGCCCCGGAACTCTCGATGGCCGACCGCTCCGCGACCTGCACCCACGGCCGAGCACGCGGCGCCCGGCACGACCTACCGCGAATGAAAGGGCAAGACCTTTCTTTTCGCTTCGACGCCCGCCGTCACCTGCTGTTGCTCTTGCTTGCGCAACTCGCGACGGACTCTGGCAAAGGTCTTCCGCAAATCGGTTTCGATACTTTTCGTGTAGCGGAACGAAGGATCAAGTATGGATTTCATCGGGCCTCCTCGCGGTGCGGCGGAATGCGTCACCATTCCGCGCACTCGTCGATCAACGTCCCAGGGAAGCGTTCCCGCTGTGCTTAGCGGGCTTACTTCAGCTGCCCGCGAATTTCGCCGCCGGGATTGGCGGCGCTGTGCACGTTGACGTACAGGTTCCCGGACTTGAGGCTCGCCATCTGCGCCGGGGTGAGCTTGGCGCCAGCGGGCACCTTGTACGTGTCGCCTTCCTTCGTCAGCGGCACGATCACGGGGCCGTTCTTGCCTGCGGCGGCTTCGTGGATGTGCGCGGCGGTGCCGGCGACGCCGGTCGAGGTGACGCTGCCGGAGACCGACCCGTCGTCCGCGACCATGATGGTCCCGCTGCCTGCGGCGGAGGTCGTCACCGGTGGAACTTCATTGGCGCCCGACAGCGTTACCTTGATGTCGGCCGCCATGGCCGCACCGACACTGAGCCCGCCCAGCAACATGGCCGCGGCCAGGAGGCGGAGTCGGGACGGAAATTGTTCCAGGTTGTTCATTGCATTCTCCTGATTTGGTTGTTGAGACATCGATGCTGCGTTTGTCCAGGCGACTTGGAGCTGCCTACTCCCCACAACACTTCCCGCACCTCCGTCGGCCAGGGGCCACCGGCGGGTGCGGGAAAGCATGATGGACCGGGACGAAAAAACACGCAACGTTCTTCACCACGAAGCCGTCCGACGATCATCCTCGCGAAACGGAGGCCCATGCCATCGGCGGGGCGGCCTTTTGCGTGTAGGACAATTCCTGCACGTCGGCGCGCCAACGTGGGAGATCGCCTACCGTCGCATGGCGATTCCTCCCTTGGCGGATCGTGGGCCGATACATCGCCCTATACGCATCGCGCCGGGCGCTGGATGCACGGAACGCGTCCGCGTAGCGGCGCCGCGCGCCGGCGAAGCGAACCGGATTCAGACGGTCTGCAGGCAATGGGCGGCGACCATTCCCGTGCCGCCAGTCGTTGGCAGGCTCGGGCGCACGACATGACCCATCAGGCGCGCTGGGCCCGCCTGGACGTGAAGTCCGGGCGGGCCCGAAGCGAACCGGGCTCGCGGCCCTTACTTGTTGACGAGCACCTGCATGAAGTTGTCCTGCGCCGACGTGCTCGACCACGCGGATGGTCGTGCCCGTCTTGGGCACCTGCACGCTCGCCCAGCCGAAGTTGCCGATCGCCGGATTCGGCGGCGACCCAGTAGCTCTGGGTGTCGTCGAACAGCGGGTTGGCCGGCAGGCCGCCGTAGCACTGCTCGACGCTGTTCAGCGTGCAGGCAGATCGCGATCGGTCGGCTCCAGCCCGAAGGTCGAGTCGTACGACTGGACGCGCGGCCGCCACACCTTGCCGTTGTCGGGCCGCAGCAGCAGGTCCGGGTGCGCGTCGACCGGCAGGAACAGCCCGCCGCAGCGGCCGCTCAGGCAGTTGTCGCCGACGTTGTTGTCCGGGAACGACGTGTCGTAGTACCAGACCAGCAGGCCGTCCTGGTAGGGGAAGTGCTCGACCCAGTTCTGCAGGGTCGGGTTGTTCAGGAAGCCGAAGTTGTACGGGCCGGTGCGCAGCCCGTCGTCGTAGCCGCGGTAGTTGCGGTACTCGGCGAAGTAGGCGTTGAAGAACGACTGGCGTCGATCGTGCCGGTCGTGCGGATGAAGCCGGCGTAGGTCCAGCCCGGATCGGTCTCCGCGCCGTCGGTCGGCTAGGCCGGTGATGGCGATGTCGTCCACGCTGAAGCCGGCCTCGGCGACCGCGCCGTCGGTCCAGTAGCGGAAGCCGAGCGTCACCGTCTGGCCCGCATAGGCCGACAGGTCGGCGGTCAGGTCGACCCAGTTGCCGCCGCTGGAGCCGGTGATGCCGTTGCCGAAGTTCTGGCCGTTCGGGTTGGTGTTGGTCGAGAGGTTGGTCGCGACCGGCGTGCCGTTGACGGTCAGGTAGGCGTAGTCCCAGTCCAGCTCGATGTCGTAGCTGCACCTTGGCGCGACAGCGACACGGCGCCCGCCGGCAGCGTGACCTGGCGGGTCATCTGTTGTCCAGGTTGTTGCCCGAGCCGGAGTAGTAGAAGTAGCTGCCGGCGTACGGGGTCGCCGATGACGGTGATCGACGTTCTTGTCCGGCAGCAGCACGACGAGCTGCTGCGCCTGCTTGGTGTTGGCGTCGGCGGGCCCGAGCTTGACCGAGGCCTGTCTGCCCGGAGCCGACCACCTGGTAGTTCGACCAGCCGAGGAAGATCTTCTCGTAGGCGCTCATCGGGATCGGCTTGCTGCCGATGCCGTCCGCCGGCGACGCCGGTGCTGCCGTACGAGCCGCTGCGAGTACAGCGTCCAGAAGCCGGTCGAGTTCTCGGCGCCGCCGGTGTTGCCGCAGGTGTCGTACAGGTCGGGCAGGCCGAGGTCGTGGCCGAACTCGTGCGCGAACACGCCGACGCCGCCGTTCTCCGGCTCGACCGTGTAGTCGCCGATCCAGTAGTCGCTGTCGCCGATCCGGACGCCGCCGAACTTGTTGCACGGCCGGCCCGGTCGGCGCCGATGTTGTTGTAGAACGCGTACCAGCGGTGGCTCCAGATGGCGTCGGTGCCCTGCGCGCCGCCGCCGGTCTCCTCGCCCTCGCCGGCGTGGACGATCTGGAAGTGGTCGATGTAGCCGTCCGGCTCGTTGAAGTTGCCGTCGCCGTCGGAGTCGTAGCGATCCCAGACGTCGAACTGCGACAGGTAGGCGTTGATCTCCGCCGCGGTCTTGCCGGCCGCGATCTGCGCGTTGTACCAGGCGTTGGCCGCGTCGCGCACGAACAGCCGAACATGCGGACTTGCTCCATTTATCGCGTAACGTCCGCGAGGCGGCGGCCACAAGCGTGCCGACCCCGTTCAGCCGCGGACTTGCGTTGATGGTGTCGTGGCGATCGTTGCCGTATTCTTCCGCTTCCATGACCATGCGTCGCCGTCGTTTCCTGTCCGTCCTCGCTGCGAATATCGTGGCGATGGCCAACGCGCGGGCCGGCGCCACCCATCCGACGGACGCTGTGGAAATGCCCACGCTTTTCATTGGGCATGGCAGTCCAATGAACGCGGTCAGAGACACCGCGTTCACGCGTGCGCTGCAAGCCTGGGGCGCGAGGCTGCCGCGTCCGGTCGCCATCCTGTCGGTGTCCGCGCACTGGTTGACCCCTGGGGTCACCACGGTATCGACCGCACCCCGACCGAAAACGATTTACGACTTCGGGGGCTTTCCGCCGGAGCTCTATCGCATTGAATACCCGGCCCCCGGCGCGCCGGACGTGGCCGAGCGCGCGGCCGCCGTTGCGCGCGACGGGCGGACGCTGCGGGACGCGGCGCGGGGGCTCGATCACGGCACCTGGACGGTGCTGCGGCACCTCTATCCGAATGCCGACATTCCGGTATTCCAGCTGTCGATCGACTACAGCCAGCCGGCCGCGTTTCACTACCGACTCGGACAGGAAATGCGCGCGCTTCGGCGACAGGGCGTGCTGATCCTCGGCAGCGGCAACGTCGTGCACAACCTTCGCGCGACGCTGCGCGACGTGTCGGACGATGCGCGGGCCGCCACGCCTTGGGCGAATGCCTTCGATGAATTCGTCCGGACCGCCTTGTCCGATCGCGACGACCGCGCGCTGCTCGGGTACGAAGTGCGTGCCGGCGCGGTGATGTCAGTACCCACGCCCGATCACTATTTCCCTCTGCTCTATGCGCTCGGGGCGAGCGAGGTGACCGAGCCGGCCAAGACGGTCTTCGCAGGATTTCAGGCCGGGACCATCAGCATGCGGTGCGTGCAATTCGGCGGCTGACCGGCCAGTGGGATAGGCTGCACTTGCCCGGCGCTCGAGGAAGTCGACACGTCGGGGATAACGACTGCAGCAGTGCCCCTGAACCTTAACGAATGAGTTGCCGAATCCTCTCCGCTCTTGAGCAGTCTGCGGACCCCGCGGAGCGTGTGGAGTTCGTCGCCGTGATAGAAGCGCAAGAACGGCTTCGATTTCGGACCGGTTCTAGCCTCGCTGCGTGCCCTGGACGCTGGCGCGAGCCTCGTACTCATCGGCGTCGAGCAGTCCAACCGCGCCGGCGAGGAAATAGGCCATGCCGCGCGCAGCTTGCAGGGTAAGAACGTCAATGAGACCCGACGACATGCAGAACCACGCGGCGGCATGGCGGTCTTGGATCGACGGTGGATGGATCGGAAGGGCTTTGACCGAGCAAGCCCCTTGCGCCCGTCATGGCCGCCCCAGGAGCACCCGGGTGGCCGGAACCGACAGCGTGCCGTGGATGCTGTCGAGTTCGGCCAGCAGCACGACATCCTCCGGGGTGAACTTGCGGGCGTAGGAGGTCGTAGTCGCCCGGTAACGCCGCACCAGGCGCCCGCTGCGCAGGTACTGCCCGATCAGCCGCGTCAGCTGCGGCCACGAGTATCCGGTTACCCGCTGCAAATAGCGGTGGATCAAGCCGCGGTGGGCTTTGCTCTGCAACGGTACTTGAACCGCTTGAGGACCTGCTTGATGAACCCATAGCGGGCCGCCGGGTCGGCCATCGGCGTGGGGCCGAGGTCGACTGCCCCCCAGGAACCCTCGCAATTGCTCAAGGGTGACGAGTTTCGCATCGTTCATATCGATCACCATGCTGTGATGATCCATCCAAAGACCTCAGCTCAGGCTCATACCCGTTGGAAACGCGGACGCTCCCTCAGGCTCATACCCCATTGAAAGAGGCTCACAGCTTGCCATTGGGAGATTGGTATGCTTATACTTTGCTCGATCCGAACCCAGGCTCGATCGAATCTAAGTCGATCGAACATATCGCAGCCTTGGGACGGGTGGACGGTGCGGACACTGCGTCCGACCGCCGAGGGAGGGGTATGGGTGTTCTAGCCAGGGGACGAGCCATAAGCGCACGCCGCACCGTTGCCACCTTCGCGCTGACGGCGGTGTTGGCATTGGGCGTCGGCGTGCCGGCGGTCGCGAACGAGGTGATACCGGCGGGCGGGACCGTTCTCCTCGCCAACGGTTTGACCGACCTCGCCTGCACCGATCTCAGCGTGAGACGGCACGCTGGACACCGGCACCGGAACGTACACCAAGGTGCGCAACATCACCGTGGGCCCCACCGGCGTTCTGCAGGGGAACGGGACGATCAACTATTCCGGCACGCTCACCAATGGCGGGGTCATCCAACCCGGCGTAAAGCTGGCGGTGAACACGGCGTGCGGCGTGCCGCCGCCCGAACTGCCGAAAGTGCCGATACCGACGATGAGCAACTGGATGCTGATGGCACTGGTAGGGCTGCTGCTTTGCCTCGCCGGTGCCGCGATGAACGGGCACGGGGCGCTGCGGCGTCGCGGTAAAGCGAGGGGAGCGACCAAATGAAGCGACCGGAACGAAACACGACGGCAATCACCCAGCCCGAGACGATGCAATCGCGAGGGTTTGCGTTGCGCCCGGTGCCGCTGGCGCTTGCGGCGGCGATGGTCCTGACGACCGCCAGCGTCAAGCTGCAGGCGGCGGACGTCGAGATCTGGGCGCCGCCAGGCGGGAACGTCGCGATCAAGGACAGCACGGGCGCGGTCCTGCGGATGCTCGTCAACGGGACGACGGGTGATGTCACGATCCCGCGGCTGCCGACCTCCACGACCCAGACGACGGCCCTTTGCTTCAGTGCCACGGGCCTGCTCGGACAGTGCGCGACCACATCGTCCGGGGCGACGGGAGCGACGGGCGCAGGTGCCACGGGCGCGACGGGTCCCGCGGGCGTCTCAGGCGCGACCGGTGCCACGGGTGCGACGGGCGCGCGAGCGGTGCCGCAAGTGCGACGGGCGCGACGGGTGCGACGGGTGCCACGGGTGCGACGGGCGCGACGGGTGCAACAGGTGCGACGGGTGCGACAGGGTGCAACAGGTGCCACGGGCGCGACGGGTGCAACAGGTGTCGGTGTCGCAGGGTGCGACAGGTGCGACCGGTGCCACGGGCGCGACGGGTGCAACAGGTGTCGGTGTCGCAGGGGCAACAGGTGCCACCGGCGCGACGGGTGCAACAGGTGTCGGTGTCGCAGGGGCAACAGGTGCCACGGGCGCGACGGGTGCAACAGGTGTCGGTGTGGCAGGGGCAACAGGTGCCACAGGCGCGACCGGTGCCACAGGCGCCACGGGCGCCGCCACTCTGCCGGTCCTCGATACCACTGGGGCTCCGGTGCCTGGGACCCCGCATATAGTGTTCGGTAGCGGTACGGCTGCTGCCGGCAAGACATCGCCGTAACGCTTAGCGGCTCAGCAGTGTACTCGTCAGCGGCGTCGTACGTGTGCATCGGAAACAACACAACTAATACCTACCAAGTAGTTGGGGTCGTTAACACTCAGGTACCCACTTCACCCTCACAACTTCGGGCGTCGGGGCAGGCGATACCCTCACTTACGTGTGCATCGGCAGCTAGGCACTAGCCAGTCCTCGGGCTGAGAAGGCCGAAGGGAGGTCCCGAAAGGGTCCTCCCTTCTTCTTGCCTGCGACACGACTCGCGGTCGGTCGCCGGTAATCGCCTCGTAACTCGCGTGGATGGCCTGACGCGCCAGTTGACCGTGCGCGCGTTGGGTGAAGAGGTGACCCCCGCCACAATCGGGCGCCGGGGCTTCCCTGCCGCCGCATTCGCATACAATCGATACTGCAACGGAGAGCCACGCGATGATTCGCGCCAAGACATGTTTTGTGGCTGAGGGGGTTATCACCGACCTCGAAACCAAACAGGTATCCGCGTTCGGCCTGGTGGAAAGCTTGCAGGCATCAAGCTTCCCGATCGTGCTGCAAAGAGTCTTCCTGTTGTGCATCTGGGAGCGTTCGCTTGCCGATCCCTCGGAGTTTCGTTTCGAATTGACACTGACCCTGAACGGGCGGGAGCTTGAACGCAAGGTCATCAACGCCAGTTTCGCCGGGTTCCTGCGGACTCGGAGCACGATTCGGTTCGAGGGGCTTACCCTTGCGGAGCCGGGAAACCTCGTCTTTCGACTGGCAGTTCCCGAACACGACGTTGCCGAATGGGTCATGACGGCGACTGCCGCGGCGCACGCGGTGTCCGGGGCCGTGGGTGCCACCGGGTGGAGCCACGTCTATGACTCGGGCCAATTTTCGGTTTCGGTCGGCAGCACGAACATCAACCGCCGGTAACGGGGCCGACGGCCCATTCGGCGGTCTCGTGGCCGGGAATCGCTACTGCCAGGCGTGAAGATCTGCCTCAACATGATCGTCAAGAACGAGGCGCCCGTGATCCGGCGCTGCCTCGACTCGGTGCGGCCGTACATCGACCGCTGGGTGATCGTGGACACCGGCTCGACCGACGGCACGCAGGACATCATCCGCGCGCACCTCGCGGACATTCCCGGCGAGCTGCACGAGCGGCCATGGCGCGACTTCGCGCACAACCGGACCGAGGCGCTGGAGCTCGCGCGCGGCACGGCCGATTACCTGCTGTTCATCGATGCCGACGAGGTGCTGCGCGGGCCGGACGCATTCGCGTGGCCCGCGCTGACGGCCGACGCCTATTTCCTGCACGCCGAATACGCGGGCACCGTCTACAGCCGCTGCGCGCTCGTCTCTACACGGCTCGCGTGGCGCTGGGTCGGCGTGCTGCACGAGTACCTGACCTCGACGCCCGAAGCGCAGAAGGGGCACCTCGACTGGCCGCGGATCGTGGTCTCGCACGACGGTGCGCGCGCCCGCGATCCCGACACCTACCGCAAGGACGCCGAGGTCCTGGAGAAGGCGCTGCGGGACGAGCCCGACAATGCGCGCTACGCGTTCTACCTCGCGCAAACCTGGCGCGATGCGGGAGAGCCGCTCAAGGCGCGCGCGGCCTACCGCCGGCGCGCGGCCATGCCGGGCTGGGACGAGGAGACGTGGATGGCGCTGTACGAGATCGGGCGGATGAGCGAGGCCCTGCGCGCGCCCATCGGCGAGATCCAGGCGGCGTTCCTTGCCGCCTACCAGTTCCGGCCACGCCGCGCCGAGCCGCTCTACCAGCTCGCGCGGTTTCATCGGGAGCGCGGAGAGTTCGCTCTGGCGTATCTGTTCGCGCGCCAGGCTGCGGCGATCCCGCGCCCCGCCGATCTTCTGTTCGTCGACGACGCCGCCTACCTCTGGCGCAGCCTTGACGAGTTGAGCGTCGCAGCGTCCTACGTCGGCGCGTTCGACGAGGGCATGGCGGTCATCGAGCGACTGCTGGCGGAGGGCACGTGCCGCCGTCGGAGCGGCAGCGCGTCGAAGCGAATCTCGGCTTCTTTGAGGGCGCCATCGCCAAGCGTCAGGCGTCCGTGCCGCCGCTCGCGTCACCGCCGGCTGCACGTATCGCCTGGACGATCTGCATCGTTACGCCCCCGGGTTACGAACACAGCCAGGCCTTCGCCGAGATTGCGCGCGGATTGCAGGAAGCGTTCGCCGAATTGGGCGAGTTCGTGCCGATCGTGCACGATCCGGCGCCATTATCGGCCGCGGTCTCGTGCTCGGAGCCAATCTGCTGCCGAGGGTGCCGGACGTCACGATTCCAGACGACGCCGTCGTCTTCAACCTGGAGCAGGTGTCGGATTCGGGAGTCTGGCTCAACGAGTCCTACCTCGGCGTCTTGCGCACGCACGAGGTCTGGGACTATTCGGAAACCAACGTCGCTTCGCTGCGCGCGAGGGGAATCGAGCGCGTGCGCCAGTGCGCGATCGGCTATGCCCCGTGCCTCACCCGCATCGCGCCCGCCGTCGAAGAGGACATCGACGTGCTGTTCTTCGGCTCGATCTACGGACGGCGCATCCCGATCCTTGACGCGATCGAGGCGGCGGGCCTGCGCGTGCAGCGTCTGTACGGCGTCTATGGCGCGCATCGCGATGCGTGGATCGCGCGGGCCAAGATCGTGCTTAACCTGCACGCTTACCCGGAGCAGGTGTTCGAGATCGCGCGCGTTTCCTACCTGCTGGCCAACAGGCGCTTTGTCATCTCCGAGCCGAGCCCCGGGACCGACCGGGTCGAGGCAGTGCTGCGGGAAGGGGTCGTGTTCGGAACGGCGGACGAACTGCCGGAGTTGTGCCGGCGCTTTGCGGCGGACGAGGCGGCGCGCAGCGCCGTCGCGAAGCGCGGCTTCGAGCTGTTTCGCGCGATGCGCCAGGTGGATCTTCCTGAGCGGCTGCACTGGAGATCGAGGGGCAGGCCATTGCGCGACCGGCAACTGCCGAGGCAGCAGCGTCCTATGGGCCTCGATGCGCCGGTCCCATCACGACTCGGCAGCGGCTACGATGTCGTGGTGCTTGGCGACGTTCTGGAGCACCTGACGGTCCTCGAGGCAGTCGCTGCGGGTTGCGCATGGCGTCAGCGCTCCGGTGCGCGCCTCGTTTGCTGCGTGGCCGAACATGGCGCATGCGAGCGTGATCGGAGGATGCCGAGCTGATCATCGACTGCATCAAGGCGCCAGAGGTGCCGAAATCCGTCGGCGACCACGCCGTTAAGCGTCGTCGTGTCAGTGAATCGGCGACAGAAGTTCGAGCTCAATGCGCGACGCTCGCCGGGCCTCGCGGAAATCGGTGCGGAAATCGTCCCGGTCGAGGGAGCCGCCGATGCCGCCGAGGCGTTGGCTGCCGAACGCGCGCGCCTCGCACCGATGGATCGTCTACTGCCACCCGGACGTGCACTTTCGCGCGCGACGTCGGCCATGCAATCGCCGCCACGCTCGGTTCGATCCCGGATGCCGGCGCGCCGCGCGCGTTGATCGGATTCGCCGGCCTCGGCGTCGGTGCCGATGGGCGCCCGGGGTACGCGGGCCTCGTCATCGACCGATGTCACGCTTCGACCATCCATCGGCGCGGCATCGGCCCGAGCGCGATCGCGCGCATCCCGTTGTTCCACAACACGTACGGTGATTTCGGCCTGCCGCCCGCGTTCCACGCTTCGGTGGCCGTGCTCAATGAGAAGTGGCACGACCTCGGCATGATCCCGACACTCAACGGCAACTTCGGCGCCCCGCCGTGAAGCGGTACCCGGTCTGGCAGTACCTGGTCATCGCCTTCGCACTGATCTGCGGCCTGGTCTACACGCTGCCGAACTTCTACATCCAGTCGCCGGCCGTTCAGGTTTCGTCGAGCAGGGCGGGAGTCGCGATCGACGCGGGGCTCATGCAGCGGGTCGAAGCGGTGCTTGACGAAGCGGCCATCCCCTATCGCGGCGAGGCGCTCGACGCGACCGGCGTCAAGGTCCGCTTCGCGAGCGCCGACGCCCAACTCGAGGCGAAAGCGGTGCTGGAGGCGAAGCTGGGCGACAGTTACATCGTCGCGCTGAACGTGCTCTCGTCATCGCCGCAATGGCTGGCCTCGATCGGCGCGCTGCCGATGTACTTCGGCCTCGACCTGCGCGGCGGCGTCTACTTCCTGCTGCAGGTCGATTCGAAGTCCGCGCTGGACAAGACGATCGACCGCTACACGGCGGACATCCGCGTGTTGCTGCGGGAGAAGAAGGTGCAGTACTCGGGCGTCGCGCGCGAGGGGTCCAACATCGTCGTTCGCCTTCGCGACGGTGTTGAGCGCACCCGGGCACGCAACCAGATCGCGATGGCCTTCGCCGATCTTGCGCAGCGGGAAGTGGAGGGTTTCGACGGCGAGTCGCGCCTCGTTGCCTCGCTCCGGTCCGAGGCGGAAACGCGGATACGGCAGAACGCCGTCGCGCAGAACGCGCAGATCCTCCGCAACCGTGTCAACGAGCTCGGCGTGTCCGAGCCGGTGATCCAGCAGCAGGGCGCCGACCGGATCGCGGTTCAGCTTGCGGGAGTGCAGGACACGGCACGCGCGAAGGACATACTCGGGCGCACGGCGGCACTGGAAATCCGGATGGTCAACGAGGAGCAGGGCGCGCAGGACCGCGCGCTGGCGGGACAAGTTCCGCTGGGGAGCGAGCTTCTTGCGATGCGCGGCGGCGGCGCGATCCTCGTCCGGCGCACGGTCGCGCTGGCCGGCAGCCACATCGTCGACGCGCAGCCCGCGTTCGGCACGACCAGCAGCGCGCCGGTCGTCAACATCGTCCTCGACAATGCGGGCGCGCGGATATTCCGCGTCCTCTCCCGCGACAACGTCGGCAAGCGAATGGCGGTTGTCCTCGTCGAACGGGGGCGGTCGGAAGTCATCATGGCGCCCGCGATCCTCGCGGAGATCGGCAACGGGCGCATCGTGATCATCGGCACGATGAGCACGCGCGAGACCAGCGACCTCTCGCTGATGATGCGTGCGGGCGCGCTCGCGGCGCCGATGGAAATCGTCGAGGAACGCGCCATCGGGCCCTCTCTCGGCAAGGAGAACGTCGACAAGGGCTTCAACTCGGTCGCCTACGGCTTCGCCGTGCTCGCGATCTTCATGTGCGTCTATTACCTGCTGATGGGCCTGATCTCGGTGATCGGCCTCACGGTGAACCTGGTGCTGCTGGTCGCGATACTGTCGATGCTGCAGGCCACGCTGACGCTGCCCGGCATCGCCGCCATCGCGCTCACGCTCGGCATGGCGATCGACGCGAACGTGCTGATCAATGAGCGCATTCGCGAGGAGCTGCGCTGGGGCACCACCCCGCACGCGGCGCTGCAGGCGGGCTACGAGCGCGCGTGGGGCACGATCCTCGACTCGAATGTGACCACGCTGATCGCGGGCATCGCACTGCTCATCTTCGGCACGGGGCCGGTGCGCGGCTTCGCCGTCGTCCACTGCCTGGGCATCATGACGTCGATGTTCTCCGCGGTGTTCGTCTCGCGCGGGATCGTCAGCCTGATCTACGGCAGCCGCGAGAAGCTCGATCGCATCTCGATCGGCCAGGTCTGGAAGCCGGCCACCGAAATGGGCCCGGGTGCGAATGAAGGGCCGCTATGACCCCGACATTCCGGGCACGATGCGAGCGGCTCGGCGAGCGTCGTCTACCGGCGGCGCATCCCGATCCTTGACGCGATCGAAGCGGCGGGCCTGCGCGTGCAGCGCCTGTACGGCGTCTATGGCGCGCATCGCGATGCGTGGATCGCGCGCGCCAAGATCGTGCTGAACCTGCATGCTTATCCGGAGCAGGTGTTCGAGATCGCGCGCGTTTCCTACCCGCTGGCCAATAGGCGCTTTGTCATTTCCGAGCCGGTCTGCTGCGCAATAGTTTCTAGGCGCCACGTGGGTCACCCGGACCGGGCTACCGGTTCCGGCGCCAGTAAACGCCCATGCCGTCGATCGGCAGGATCACCTCGTTGATTCCGTGCTTGGCCCGGAATTCGTTGATGGCCCGGGCGCATGGCGCCAAAAAATAATCGTCGACGATCAGAAAGCCGCCGGGCGACAGCTTGGAATACAGCGCGTCCATAGCCTGAATTGTCGATTCATACATATCGCCATCGACGCGCAGCACCGCGAGTTTCTCGATCGGCGCGCGATGCAGCGTGTCCTTGAACCAGCCCTCGAGAAAGATCACCCGGTCATCGAGAAGCTGATAGCTCTTGAAGTTGTCTTCGACATCTCTGCGGGATACCGCCAGCTGCTTGTAGGTATGGTGCATGTCCCCCGTATCTGCGGAGTATTTCTGCGTATCGGGTTCCGGCAATCCCATGAAGCTGTCGGCGACAAACACGCGGCGCTCGCGCTCCCCATAGGCCTCGATGATTCCCTTCATAAAGATGCAGGCGCCGCCGCGCCAGACGCCGGTCTCGATGAAATCACCAGGTATGCCGTCCAGAATTGAAGCCTCGCAGGCGCCGCGCAAGTTGCGCATGCGCGCGCTGCCGATCATCGTTTGTGCCAAGGCCGGCCAATCGCGGCCAAGCGACCGCACCGCCGCATTGTAGGTTGGGCCCGCCCAGGGATCGGATGGAGGATCTTTGTAAAGCACTCCGACCAGAGATGCTTCCAGGAGATTGAGGTACTTATTGATCAGATGCATCTCATTCACGTTTTGACTCTGCTTTTCTTACGCTCGATCGGGTTTCGCACTCCTGGCCGGGTGATCTGGCGGAGAGGGCGGGATTCGAACCCGCGTTAGGCTATTAACCTAAACACGCTTTCCAGGCGTGCGACTTAAACCGCTCATCCACCTCTCCGTGGCGGCGTATTTTAGCCTAGACGCTCTCGCCCGGGCGCGGAGTCGTGATGCTACGGCTGCACGAGGTCCCGATAAGCGTGCCAGCTCGCGTGCGCCGCCAACGGCAGCACGACGATCATGCCCAGCAGCAGCGTGCCAAAGCCGATCACCATCAACGCGACCAGCAATGCCGCCCACAGCGTCATCGCGGCGAGGTTTTGCCGGACCGCCCTGAAGCTCGTCGCGATGGCAGTCGCGACATCGGTCTTGCGATCCACCAGCATCGGAACGGAGACCGCACTCATGGTGAACACGAGCGCGGCCAGCAACGCGCCGATGGCGAGATAGGCGATGACGAAGCCCAGGTAATTGCCGGACGCGAACACCGTGCCGACGAACGATTGCACGCTGGGCAGGTCGCCGCCATAGAAAAGCGCGAAGAGGATGGCCGAGAGGCGCTCCCAGGCAATCGCGATCAGGGCGAGCAGAAGCCCGAAGATGGCCATGGAGTCGCCGTTGCGCGTCCAGCCCTGGATCGAATCCCGGAAGCGGCTCGTCAACCCCTCGTCCTGCCGCCGGCTGATTTCATACAGGCCCGCCGCCAGCATCGGCGCGATCAGCATGAAGCCGGAGACGGTGACGGTGAACAGATAAGGTCGCGGCTCGGCGAGGAGCAGCAGCTCGTACCCGGCAAGGGTGAAGACGAGCCCGAACGCGCCGCTCAGCGAGGCGTTGCGGCGGAGGTCCCGCCAGCCCAGGCGCAGCCATTCGAGCGGCTGGCTCGCGGGCACCTGGCGAATCGTCGGCAGGCTGAAGTGGCGATCCAGACCCGCGGGCGAACCCGGTTCGTAGGGGCGTGGGGAAGATGACATGGTGTCCTCCTGTGGTCACGGCCGTGAACGGACAAAAGTCTACTCCATTGTTGCGACAAGCAAACTTCGCCGGGCAGTCGGCTGCGCCGGGGCCACGCAGGGGTAGGGAAGGACCGCAAACTGTCCGTTCCCGGCCGCCGTGAATGAGATGCAGTCGCGCTTGCGGCGTGTCTGGGCCGGGTCTATAGTGAGGTGCCGCTCGGCCCGGTGCGTTGCAACGGGCGATGGGGACGCAACGGCGACTGACCCCAGTCGCGCCTCATCGGCGTTGCCTGACAGTGTTCCGTCCGCTGCCGTTCCGATGCGCGATGGTGCGAGCGCGGTTTGGGCTCGCAGGCATACGAGGAGGCCCTCATGCGGCGCAGACTCTACTATGTCATGCCGGACCACGCGAGTGCGCGCAGGATGATGGACGACCTGCTGCTGGCGCACATCGAGTTCCGCCACATTCACTTTCTCGCCAAGCGCGGCACGTCGATGGACGGCTTGCACGAGGCCAACGTGCTGCAAAAGACCGACATCGTGCACGGGGCGAAACTTGGCATGGTCGTGGGCGCCGCGCTGGGCTGTATCGCCGGCGCGCTGTTGATCTGGTTTCCCCCTACCGACGGAATCCCGCAGGTGATCGCGGTGGTGGTGGCGACGGCCGCGGGCGCCGTTTTCGGGGCGTGGACCTCGAGCATGGCCGCGGCCGCCGTCCCGAACTCGCGGCTCAAGCGCTTCGCCCAGGCGATCGAGGAAGGCAAGATCCTGCTGATGGTCGACGTCCCGGAGCACCAGGTCGACGAAATTCACGCATTGCTGAGCCGAGTCCATCCGGAGGCTGCCGACGAAGGCATGGAGCCCAATATCCCCGCGTTTCCGTAACCGGGGCCATCGGGCCATCTGCGACATTCTGTTCGATTAACTGGGGCCGCCCACCATGGTCTTGGCAATCGTTCTGGTCTTGTTGATCGTCGGCTCCGTCGCGTTTCACTTCCTGAGCCCGTGGTACTTCACGCCGATCGCCTCCAATTGGGGCATGATCGACAACACCGTGTCGATCACGTTCTGGGTCACGGGATTCGTCTTCGTCGTCATCAATTTGTTCATGGCGTATTGCGTGATGCGCTATCGGCACCGCAAGGGAGTCCAGGCGCATTACGAGCCCGAAGACAAGAAGCTCGAGGGGTGGCTCATCGGCGTGACCGCAGTGGGTGTCGCCTCCATGCTGGCCCCGGGGCTCGTGGTCTGGGCAAAATTCGTCGAGCCACCGAAAGACGCCGCGGTGTTCGAGGTCGTGGGCCGGCAGTGGCACTGGGGGTTCCGATTCCCCGGGGCCGACGGCAAGCTCGGCACCGTCGATGCCCGGTACGTCAGCGACAAGAATCCGTTCGGTTTGAATCCGGATGATCCCAACGGCCAGGACGACATCCTGGTCGCAAGTCCCGAGGCGCATCTCCCCGTCAACAAGCCGACGAAGGCGCTGCTGCGTTCGCTGGACGTGCTCCACGACTTCACCGTGCCGCAGTTCCGGGTCAAGATGGACCTCGTGCCGGGTCTCGTCACGTTTGTGTGGTTCACGCCTACCCGGACCGGGAAATTCGATCTTCTCTGCGAAGAGCTGTGCGGCGTTGCGCATTTCGCGATGCGCGGCCATGTCGTGGTCGACGAAGAGCCGGCGTTCGAGGCGTGGTTGAAGAGCTATCCGACGTTCGCCCAAACCATGGCGCAGCCTCCCGGCGATGCTGCCGCGGGGCAGCCGCTCTTCGCCGTGTGCGCCGCCTGCCATGGCGCGCAAGCGGAGGGCAATCCGGCGATGAACGCGCCGAAGTTGAGCGGGCAGGCCGACTGGTATCTGCGGCGGCAGTTGCATCTGTTCAAGAGCGGCGCTCGAGGTACTAACGAAAAGGACGTCTTCGGCAAGACGATGGCGCCGATGGCGGCGACGCTCGCCGATGACGCCGCCATCGACAACGTCGTCGCCTATATCAGGACGCTGCCCGATACGCCGGCGCCGCCGACGGTGAAGTACGACACCGCGCACGGCCGGGACCTCTATCTGACGTGCGGCGCCTGCCACGGGCCCGCGGGGCAGGGCATCCAGGCAACCAACGCGCCGCGGCTCAAGGGCATGAGCGATTGGTACATGGTCACCCAGCTCAAGAATTTCCGACAAGGCATACGCGGCGCCCATGCGCAGGACATGTACGGGCCGCAGATGGCCGCCATGGCCGCGAGCCTCATCGATGACCGGGCCGTCAACGACCTCGTCGCCTACATCAAGACGTTCTGAGCGGCGAAGCGGGCGAGCCTGAGCACTAGCGAAGAGGAAATATCGATGACTTACGTCGCGCACGACGAAACGGATTTCATCCCGCCGGTCGAGGTGGAAGAGCCGGAGCTCTACCACCCGAAAACGTGGATCGGGAAATACGTCTGGAGCCAGGACGCCAAGGTCATCGCGGTCCAGTACTCGATCACCGCGATCGGCGTGGGACTGGTGGCCCTGGTGCTGTCGGGAATCATGCGGCTGCAACTCGGATTCCCGCACACGTTCGCCTTCATCACCCCCAGCTCGTACCTGCAGTTCGTGACCATGCACGGGATGATCATGGTCATCTACCTGCTCACCGCGCTGTTCCTCGGCGGGTTCGGCAATTACCTGATCCCGTTGATGGTCGGCGCCCGCGACATGGTCTTCCCCTACGTCAACATGCTGAGCTACTGGGTCTACCTGTTCGCCGTGCTGCTGCTGCTGGCGGGCTTTTTCGTGCCCGGCGGCGCCACCGGCGCCGGCTGGACGCTCTATCCGCCGCAGTCGATCCTGTCGGGCACGCCAGGGGCGAACTGGGGCATCATCCTGATGCTCGTTTCACTCATCTTTTTCATCATCGGTTTCACCATGGGCGGCTTGAATTACGTGGTGACCGTGCTCCAGGCGCGTACGCGCGGCATGACGTTGATGCGGCTGCCGTTGACGGTGTGGGGCATTTTCATGGCCACCATTCTGGCGCTGCTGGCGTTTCCCGCGCTGTTCGTCAGCGCCGTCATGATGACGCTCGACCAGACGCTCGGCACCAGCTTCTTCATGCCGGCGATCGTGTCCCAGGGAAAACACCTCGACTACAACGGCGGGAGCCCGGTGTTGTTCCAGCACCTGTTCTGGTTTTTCGGCCACCCCGAGGTCTACATCGTCGCCCTGCCGGCCTTCGGCATCGTCTCCGACCTCATCAGCGTCAACGCCCGCAAGAACATCTTCGGTTACCGGATGATGGTCTGGGCGATCCTCGCCATCGGCGGCTTGAGCTTCATCGTCTGGGCGCACCACATGTACGTGAGCGGGATGAACCCGTACTTCGGCTTCTTTTTCGCCACCACCACGCTGATCATCGCCATCCCCACGGCGCTCAAGGTCTACAACTGGGTGCTGACGCTGTGGCGCGGCGACATCCACTTCACCGTCCCGATGCTGTTTGCGATCGGCTTCGTCTTCACCTTCATCAACGGCGGGCTGACCGGGTTGTTCCTCGGCAACGTGCCGGTGGACCTGCCGCTGTCCGACACCATGTTCGTCGTCGCCCACTTCCACATGGTGATGGCCGTGTCGCCGATCCTGGTGGTGTTCGGTGCGATCTACCATTGGTATCCCAAGGTCACCGGGCGGATGCTGAACGACACGCTGGGCAAGTTCCACTTCTGGGTCACCTTTCTCGGGACCTACGCGATCTACTACCCGATGCACTACCTCGGCATTCTGGGCGTGCCGCGCCGGTACTACGCCCTTGGCACCACGGACTTCATCCCTGCTTCGGCGCAGCAGTTGAACGTCGCCATCACCATCGCCGCGCTGATCGTGGGCGCGATCCAGGTGGTGTTCCTCTACAACCTGGTCTGGAGTTATTTCAAAGGCAAGCCGGCGGGAGGCAACCCGTGGCGCGCCACCACGCTCGAGTGGCAGACCCCGCACACGCCGCCGAAGCACGGCAACTTCGGGCCGACGTTGCCGGTCGTCTATCGCTGGGCGTACGACTACAGCGTGCCGGGGGCGGCGGAGGATTTCATCCCGCAGAACCAGCCCCCCGCGCGCAAGGCCCCGGGCCTCGAGGGCGTTCCTGACGTCGAGGTGCTCGAGTCACGACCGGGCGGCGCCCAGGGCAGCGCGAAGCCGCTCGGCGGGTAGCCGTGACCACTGCGTTACTGTTCCTGGTCGGCATCATGGCCATCGCGGTCGGGTGGCTGATACGGCAAACGCTGGGCGTCACGCCGTGGGCGGAACGGCGCCCGTACGATGACGTTCGCGGCGACGGCGCGTTGTCGCTGCCGTCGGTGAAAGTCGGGCTCGGGGTGTTTCTCGCGGTCGCCACGTCGCTGTTCGCGCTGCTGATCAGCGCCTATCACATGCGCATGAACGAGGACGACTGGATCAGCCTGCCGGTCCCGTGGGTGCTGTGGCCGAACACCGGGGTGCTGATCCTCGCCAGCGTGGCGATGCACGTGACGCGGGGTGCCGCGCAACGGGGCGACATCGACGGCGTGAGGTCCGGCCTCATCGCCGCCGGGGTCTTCAGCTTTTCCTTTCTGGCCGGACAGCTCTGGGCCTGGCAGCAAATGCATGCGGCCGGCTATTTTGCCGCGGCGAATCCGGCGTTCGCCTTCTTCTACCTGCTCACGGCGGTGCACGGCCTGCATCTGCTGGGCGGCCTCTGGGTCTGGGGAAAGACCGCCGCCAAGGTGCGGCGCGGCGCCGAGGCGCGCGCGGTGCGCTTGAGCGTGGAGCTGTGCACGGTGTACTGGCACTTTCTGCTGGTGGTTTGGGTGGTCCTGCTGGCCGTGCTGGTGCACGCACACCGATAGGGGGAGCGATCGTCATGACGCAACCGGTGCTGACGAGTACGGGGGAAAGCCTCCCGCTGGCGCAAGGCTTGCAAGGCATCGTCGCCGATTGGTCGTCGGACCAGCGGGCGTTCAAGAACGTCCCGTGGGGCAAGGCGATGATGTGGATCTTCCTGCTCAGCGACACCTTCATCTTCAGCTCGTTTCTGATCTCGTACATGACGGTGCGGATATCGACCACGGTCCCGTGGCCCAACCCCAGCGAGGTTTTCGGTCTGCGGATCGGGGGCAAGGACGTTCCGCTGCTCCTGATCGCCATCATGACCTTCGTCCTCATCAGCAGCAGCGGGACGATGGCGATGGCCGTCAACTTCGGCTATCGCAAGGACCGGGTGAAGACGTTCGTCCTGTTGCTGGTCACCGCCGCCCTGGGCGCCACCTTCGTCGGCATGCAGGCCTTCGAGTGGACCAAGCTGATCGTCGAGGAGGGGGTCCGTCCGTGGGGCAACCCGATGGGCGCGGCCCAGTTCGGCTCGAGCTTCTTCATGATCACCGGCTTCCACGGCACGCACGTGTCGATCGGCGTGATCTTCCTCATCATCGTGGCGATCAAGGTCCTGCGCGGTGATCTCGATCGCCAGCGGCCGGGCTTCCTGACCGGCCGAAAAGGGAACTACGAGATCGTCGAAACCATGGGCCTGTACTGGCATTTCGTCGATCTGGTCTGGGTATTCATCTTCGCCGTGTTCTATCTTTGGTGACCGAAACCATGGACCACACACTGGAACACAAGAATCCCGCCGCGGGGCAGGCGCATCCGGCGCAGGGACAACAACATCCGATCGGCGTCTATCTCAAGATCTGGGGGCTGCTGTTCGTGCTCAGCACGGCCTCCTATCTCGTCGACTATTTCCACTTCCAGGGCTATCTCAGATGGTTCCTGATCATCACGTTCATGTTGCTGAAGGCCGGCCTGATCGTGGCGGTGTTCATGCACATGCTCTGGGAGCGCCTCGCCCTGATGTATGCGATCCTGGTCCCGCCGCTGCTGCTCCTCGTGCTCCTCGGCATCGGGGCGCTCGAGGCGGACTACACCTTCCTCACCCGGGGCATTTTCTTCGGGCCGGCACCTGCGGCACCTGCGGCACACGCGGCGCCGGCGGAGCCGAAGGTGCCGGCGAAGCACCTCTAGGCTTCCTTCAGGCGAAGACGGTTTGCAGCGCGGCGCTGATCGCGACGCGGTAGTGATCGACGAGCAGCAGCGCGAAAAGGGTCGCCAGGTACTGGATCGAATAGCGAAACGTCCTTCGGGCGAGCGCATCGCTGTAGTCGCGGTTGAGCTTCCAGGCATAGGCGATGAACCGCGCATTCAACGCCAGCGCGCCGACCAGGTAGAAGAAGCCGCTCATCGCCGTCGCGAACGGCAGCACGGTGACCGCCGCCAGGACAATCGTATAGGCCAGGATCGATTGCCGCGTGAACTTGCTGCCGCGCGTGACCGGCAGCATCGGGATGCCGACTTGCGCATATTCGCGCGCGCGGTACAGCGCCAGCGACCAGAAATGCGGCGGCGTCCAGACGAAGATGATGAGAAACAGCACCACTGCGTCCGTCGAAACGCTTCCCGTCACCGCGGTCCATCCCAGGATCGGCGGCGCGGCGCCGGCGGCGCCGCCGATGACGATGTTCTGGGACGTGTATCGCTTCAGGAAGTACGTGTAGACCACGGCGTAGCCGATGAGCGACAGGAACGTCAGCGCGGCGGTCAGCGTATTGACCCCGAACCCCAGAATGGCCATCGAAAGCAACGCGAGCACGGCGGCGAAGGTGACCGCCTGGCGCGGCTGCAACTGCCCGGTCGGCAGGGGCCGAGCGCGCGTGCGCGGCATGATCGCGTCCGCGCGCCGATCCAGCACATGGTTGAAGGCCGCCGCCGAACCCGCGGCCAGGGCGATCCCCAGTGGCGCCAGCAGCAGGATGTTGATCGGCACGTAACCCGGCGTGGCGAGAAACATGCCGACTACCGCCGTAAAGACGATCAGCGTCACGACCCGCGGCTTGGTCAGGTCCCAGTACGCTCCCGCCTGGGCCAAGGCACGTTGTCGTCGCGATGCCGCTGGCACCGCGGAAACCAGTGTTCTCATCCGCCCGCCGTGTCGTCCCGTGGTGCGCGGTGGCCGAACGCCGCGGTTCGGCGCCACCGCCGTTCAGTGCTACCGGCTGTCACTCGTGCGCGTGCGCCACGCCCGAATCAGCGAACCATAGTCCAATCACGCGCGCCTGGGAATGGGTCAGGGTTGCAGGTCCGCGGTGATCCGGCGCGCCCGCACGGCCCGGGCGAACGCGTGCCGGGCACGCAGGCGCGGATCGACGATGATGCCTCCGATCGTGCCGGCGATCACCATGACCACGCCGGCCAGCGGCAGCGCCACGATGAGGCCCGGGATGCCCGCCACGGCCCCGCCGACGAAGATCAGGAGCACCGTCGGCAGCGGATGCATGCGCAGGCTGCGGCCGACGGTCAGCGGCATGAACACGAAATCGTCGAGCAGCCGAACGCACACGAACAGCGCGATGGCGGCATAGACCATGCTCGGCTCGGCCGGAAAATCGGTGGCCGTGATCAGCACGACGATGGCACAGCCGATGATCGCCCCGACCAACGGCACCCAGGCGAGGACCGCGGCCATCAGCCCCAGCGCCAGCGCGCCGGGCACGCCGAGCACCGCCAGGCCCAGGGCGAGAAACACGGTGTCGATGAGCGTGAGCTTCAGCAGTCCCTGAAAGTAGGCGCGGGCGGTGTTGTCCACGCGCTCGACCATGTACAGCGTGCGCTCGAAATACGCGTTCGGTACCGCGCCGCCCACGAACTTGAGAAATCGCCGACCGTCACGCAGGAAGAAGAAGGCGAGAAACGGCGCGAGCAACAGCGACGGCAGCCACGCCGCCGCGCCGAGCAGCGCGTTGGTCAGGTGCTCCTGCAGAAAGGTCCCGCTGAACTCCGTCAGTTTCTTGCCCATCGTGGCCTGGAGTCCCATCCGCTCGAGGAACCCGAACTGCGACTCCAGTGCGGAGAGGGTCCGGCCGATGAGACCGCGGCCGGCTTCGACGTAGCGAAAGAACGCCTCTTCGCCGCTGACGGCGTGCCCGCGAGCCACGAAACCGTCGGCACCATCACGGCCGTGGCGGCAACAAAGAAGCTGCCCGCGACGAGCGCCGCGGCGGTTTCCCGGGCGACCCCCGCGAGCGTCAGGCGCCGGACCGCGGGGAACAGCGCGTAGTACAGGATGATCGCCAGCAGGAACGGCACAACGAGCCACAGCGCCTGCTTCAACAGCGCCAGCAGCAACGTCGTGCAGGAGATCGTCGCGACCCACACCAGAGGTCCGGTCGACAGGTACCGGCTGCTGCTCTCGGCCGCGGATTCCGTCGGCATCACAAGGGCCGTCGGTCGGTGGCCGAGGCACGATCGCGCAGCTGCCGGCCGAGCTGACGCGCGAGCTCCAGCGAGATTTTCGACGCGATCACCGCGTGGGTGTCGAGCAGGCTTTCGAAGTCGCCGCGCGACAGCGACGCCAGCACGCAGTCGTCGTCGGCCCGCGCCTGCGCCGAGCGCGGCGCATTGTCGAGCAGCGCAAGCTCGCCGAAGACGACGCCGGCGTCGATTTCGGCGATCCGCCCGGTCTCGGGCTCGCCCTGGCGGCAGATCAGCACCCGGCCGGAGATGATGACGTAGAGGGTCTGGCCCTCCTCGCCCTCGTCGAAGATGATTTCGCCTTTGAGGTAGCGCCGTTCGAGCAGCAGGCCGTCGACGACGCGCAGCTCGAGACGCGACAGCGGCGCGAACAGCGGCAGCTGCCGGAGCGTGCTAAGGCGCGGCGTTTCCTTCAGCGCGTGGAACAAGGCCAGCATCGAGGACGCTCCATGGTGCCCCGCGGACGAGGCGCATCGCCTGGCATTTCACCCCATAACCGGTCGGCCCGGCAAGCGCGGCATCGGCGCCGCGTTGACAGTAATCCAGTTTCGGATTAATATAACACACAAATCCAGTACTGCACTCGATGAAAACGACGCTGGTCCCGGCCGCCGCACCCGCCAGGAAGACGCCGCCCGCTCGCGACTGGTCGGCGGGGGAACTCGCGGGCCCGGCGTTGCGGACCTTCTTCCGGATTGCCGCCGCGTGGCGGTTGACGGCCGACGAGTCGCGGCGCTTGCTCGGCGATCCGCCGCGCTCCACGTTCTTTCTGTGGAAGCGCGCCGGCGAAGGTCAGCTGTCGCGCGACACGCTGGAGCGCGTGTCCTACGTCCTCGGAATCTACAAGGCGCTGCAGATCCTGTTGCCGCAGCCGGAAGCCGCCGACGCCTGGGTGCGCAAACCCAACGCGGCGCCGCCGTTCGGGGGCCGGTCGGCGCTCGAGCGCATGCTGTCGGGCAACGTCGCCGACCTCTACGTCGTAAGGCAATATCTCGATGCCCACCGCGGCGGCTGGAGCTGACGGCCCGCGTACGCGGCGAACGCAGTGGCGGCCCAGCCATCGCCTCGTCCCCAGCCGCTTTCCTCCGGTCGGGCTGTTCGACCGCGTGGCCGACCCCAAGGACCTGGACGCCGTCTACGCGCTCGAAAGCCTGACCAACGACCGGCTGCGCGACGAGGCAGGAGATCTGGCACTGGTCCCGGCCGCGGATCGCATCGCCGGCCCCGGAACCGCGCCGATCATGGCGGCGTTCACGCATCTCAATCCCGAAGGCAGCCGGTTCTCGGATGGCGCCTACGGCGTCTACTACTGCGCGCAAACGCTCGCCACCGCGTTGGCCGAAGTCCGCTACCACCAGGAGCGCTTCCTGCGCCGCACCGGCGAAGGTCCGCTGCGTCTGGAACTGCGCCTGTACCTGAGCGATCTCGACGCGCGGCTGGCCGACGTGCGCAGGTTTGCCGCGTACCACGACCCGGACGATTACCTGCCCGGGCAGCGCCTCGGGCGCACGTTGCGCGACGCCGGCAAGGACGGGGTCCTCTACCGCAGCGTCCGTCACGAGGGCGGGCTGTGCGCGGCCGTCTTCCGCCCGCGCGTTGCTGCGTCCTTGCCGACAGTCGACGCACTACGCGTTTCATTTCGACGGCAACAGCGTGGTCGCGATCGATGAGCTGTCGACGGTCTGGGCCCGCGGCAGTTGCTGAGCGTTGCCGAAGCGATTCACGCCGCTGGTTCTGAACCCGTCAGCCGGTCGTGGCCGCTGTGCGTGGGCTCGAGGCGGGGCGGCGCGGGCTCGGTCTCGCCGATCGACTTCCTCCGCCGGCGCCGGCGACACGGCTGTCGCCAACGCCCGCCTCCGCCTCCTCGCCCAGGAAACCGCCGCTCTGATGCGCCCATAGCCGGGCGTAGAGTCCGCCCCGCGCGAGCAGGCTGCGGTGGTCGCCTTCTTCGACGATGCGGCCGCGATCGAGCACGATCAGCCGGTCCATCGCGGCAATGGTCGACAGCCGGTGCGCGATCGCCACCACCGTCTTGCCCTCCATCAGCCGATAGAGGCTTTGCTGGATCACCGCCTCGACCTCGGAGTCGAGCGCACTGGTGGCCTCGTCGAGCAGCAGGATCGGCGCGTCCTTCAGCATCACGCGCGCGATGGCGACGCGCTGGCGCTGGCCGCCCGACAGCTTGACGCCGCGCTCGCCGACGTGCGCGTCGTAGCCGCGGCGTCCCTTCTGGTCGGCGAGGACGGCGATGAAGTCGTGCGCCTCGGCGCGCTGCGCGGCGGCCACCATGTCGATGTCGGTCGCGTCGGGGCGGCCGTAGAGCAGGTTGTCGCGCACCGAGCGGTGCAGGAGCGACGTGTCCTGCGTCACCATGCCGATCTGCGCGCGCAGGCTCTCCTGGGTGCCCTGCGCGATGTCCTGGCCGTCGATCAGGATGCGCCCGCCTTCGGTGTCGTAGAAGCGCAGGAGCAGGTTGACGATCGTCGACTTGCCCGCGCCGGAACGGCCGACGAGGCCGATCTTTTCACCCGGGCGAATGGCGAGCGACAGGTCGTCGATGACCGGATGCTTGCCGCCATAGGCGAAGCGCACGTGCTCGAAGCGGATGTCGCCGCGGGTCACCTTGATCGGCTGCGCCTCCGGCCGGTCGACGACCGCGTGCGCTCGCGCGAGCGTGTTGATGCCGTCCTGCACCGTGCCGATGTGCTCGAACAGCGTCGCCATCTCCCACATCACCCAGTGCGAGATGCCGTTCAACCGCAGCGCCATGGCGGTCGCGGCGGCGACCGCGCCGACGCCGACCTGACCTTGCGTCCACAGCCACAGCACAACCCCGGCCGTGCTCGCGACGAGCGCGACCGACAGCGTGTGATTGACGATCTCGAAGCCGGTGACGAGCCGCATCTGCGCATACACGGTCAGCAGGAATTCCTGCATCGCGGCGCGGGCGAAGCCGGCTTCGCGGCGCGCGTGCGAGAACAGCTTGACGGTGGCGATGTTGGCGTACGCGTCGGTGATGCGGCCGGTCATCATCGAGCGCGCATCGGCCTGCGCGCGGGCGACCCGGCCGAGGCGCGGCACGAAATAGGCGAGCGCCGCGACGTACAGCACGACCCAGCCGACGAACGACGCGAGGAGCCACGCATTGAAGCCGCCCAGCACGGCGAGCATCGTCGCGAAATAGATGATCACGAACACCAGGAGCTCGGCCACCACGATCCACACGTCGCGGACCGCGAGCGCCGTCTGCATGACTTTGGCGGCGATGCGCCCGGCGAACTCGTCCTGATAGAACCCCATGCTCTGCCCGAGCATCAGCCGATGGAAGTTCCACCGCAGCAGCATCGGGAAATTGCCGGCGAGCGTCTGCTGCTTGATCGCCGATTGCAGCGCGACGACGCCGATGCTGGCGATCAGCACGCCGCCGAGCAGCAGCAGCGTGGTGCGCTGCTCGACCCACAGCCGCGCCGGCTCGACCGCGGCGAGCCAGTCGACGATGTGCCCCATCATGCTGAACAGCAGCGCCTCGAACGCGCCGATCGCGGCGGTGAGCAGCGTCATCGCCAGCAGATACTTGCGCAGTCCGCGCGAGCAGGACCAGACGAACGCGAAGAATCCCCGCGGTGGAAGCGGCGGGGGCGCTTCGGGATACGGATCGACCAGTCGTTCGAACCAGGTGAGCACAAGGGCTCCGAAGATCGACGCCAGGACTGCCGGCTAATCGGCGTACATCTGCTCGATGAGGGCCTCGTATCGGGCCGTGATCACCTTGCGCTTGATCTTCATCGTCGGGGTCAGCTCTCCACCTTCGATGGTGAACTCGCCGGGGACGATCGCGAAGTGCTTGATCGTCTGGACCCGGGCGAGACTCCGGTTCACCTCGTCGACCTGGCGCTGCAGCCACGCGCGGTACTTGGCGCACCCCGCCGCGGTCGCCAGGTCTTTGGCGGCGCTGCCGGCCTCGGCGGCCGTGGCCGCGACCTTCGCCGGATCGAGCGTGAGCAGCGCCACCAGGTACTTGCGCCGATCGCCGATCACCACCGCCTGGCTCACCACCGGGATGGCCATGAGTTGTCCTTCGATCACCTGCGGCGCGATGTTCTCGCCGCCGGAGGTGATGAGCACGTTCTTCTTGCGGTCGGTGACCTGCAGGAACCCTTCGGCGTCGAGGGTCCCGATGTCGCCCGACTGCAGCCAGCCTTCGGCGTCGATCGCTTCGGCAGTGGCCGCGGCGCCCTTGTAGTACCCCTTGAAGACGTGACGGCCGCGGATGCAGATTTCCCCGTCGGCCGCGATCTTCAGCTCGGCGCCCGGAAGGCAGAACCCGGCCTTGGTGGTACGGTAGCGGTCCGGCAGCGAAACCGTGGCGGGTCCGGTGCACTCGCTCATTCCGTAGATGTCGTAGATCGGGATGCCAAGGCTCAGGAAATACTCCAGCGTCGACCTGGCAATCGGCGCCGCGGACGTGAACGCCGCGCGGCAGCGGTCGAGGCCGAGGCGCTCGCGGACTTTGGCGTACACGAGCTTGTTCGCGAGCGGGTACAGGAAGGGCCGGGGGCGGCCCTGCTGGTCGGCGTAGCCGGCCGCCAGTCCCAGTCGTTTGGCCCAGGCGACAATCTTCCGGCGCAGCGGCGGGGCGCCGGCGCCGGCGGCGACCATCCTCTCCTGGATCTTCTCCCAGACCCGGGGCACGCCGACGAAGAGGGTCGGGCGCACTTCGCGCAGGTTGTCGCCGAGCTGCTCCATGCTTTCCGCGAACGAGGTGCAGACACCGCTGGCGAGGGGGTCGTGGATCGCAAACACCTGCTCGGCGATATGCGACAGCGGCAGGTAGCTCAAGACCGCGTCGTCGGGGCCGGGACGGTAGAGCGTGCAAAAACTCTGCGCGACGAAAGCGATGTTGTCGTGGGTGATCATCACCGCCTTGGGCGTGCCGGTGGTGCCCGAGGTGTAGATGAGCGTGCAGACGTCGCTCGGCTTCTGCGCGGCGATGCGCGCGTCGAGCTCGGCCTCGGGTTGCTCCTCGCCGAGCGCCAGCAGCTTTTCCCAGGTGACCACGCCCGCGCTGGAATCGCTGCCGGTCATCAGCACCAGCGCCTTCAGCTTGGGCAATCGGGGCCGGACCGCCTCGAGCTTGGCGAGGTGCAGCGCGTTCTCCGCCACCGCGATCGAGCAGTCGGCGTGCTCGGCGACGTAGTGGCATTGCTCGGCGGTGCTGGTGGTGTAGATGCCCGCGGGAACGCCGCCGGCGAGGATCGCGCCGATGTCCGCGAGGACCCACTCCGGCCGGTTGAAGCCGATGATGGAGACGCCGTCTCCCGGCTGCAGGCCGAGCTTGATGAAGCCGCGGGCGACGCGCCGCGCCTGCTCCCGGTACTCGCGCCAAGTGGTCGCGTGCCATACGCCATCACGCTTGGCCCGCATCGCCGGCCGGTCGGCGTGCGCGGCGGCGGTGGCATCGAGGACGTCGGAGACTCGGGTGGACATCGTTTCCTCTTGCGGCGTCGCCGTCCGGCGAGGGGCTCCGTGCGCGGAAGCATCGTTCAATCACGCGGACCAAAGTATTGCGAGTTCGCTCGCGGCGGTCAACCGTCGAAGCGTGGCGCAACGAACGTGGTGCTGGCCTCGCGGGTCGCCGGATCGAGCGGCGCGGCGCGCCGTTCGCGCCAGCCGCGGGCCCGCATGCGGCGGCGCGGCCCTCGGGGATGCGTCGATCTGCCGCGCCCGCGGAAATCCGATTACATTAGCGCCAGAGCGCGTGTGCGGCGGCGGATTGCTCATCTCACTTGTGCCGGACGGCGCCCGGGCCCGCCAATCAGGAGATACGCATGGGCAATTGCCATTTGCCGTGGATGTCGGACGAGCTCGTGATGTTTCGCGATGCGGTGCGCAAGTTCGTCGCAGCCGAGCTCGTGCCGCACGACGAGCGGTGGGCGAAGCAGGGACACGTCGACCGCGATGTCTGGCACAAGGCCGGCGCCATGGGCATCCTGCTGTGCGACATCCCGGAAGGATACGGCGGCGCCGGCGCCTCGTTCGCGCACGAGGCCGCCGTGTACGAGGAGGTCCAGCGCGCCAACATCACGAGCTTCGGCAAGGCCGTGCACAGCATCGTCGCGCACTACCTGCTGACCTATGGGAGCGAGGAGCAGAAGCGCGCCTGGCTGCCGAAGATGGCGACGGGCGAGCTGATCGCGGCGATCGCGATGACGGAACCGGGCGCGGGGTCCGATCTGCAGGGCGTGACCACGCGCGCGATCCGCGAGGGCGACGCGTACGTCATCAACGGCGCCAAGACGTTCATCACCAATGGCTACATGGCGGATCTCATCTGCGTGGTCGCGAAGACCGAGCCCGGCACGGGCGCGAAGGGCGTTTCGCTGGTGATGGTCGAGACCGCGGACCTGCCCGGGTTTCGCCGCGGGCGGATCCTCGAGAAAATCGGGCAGAAGGCGCAGGACACCGCGGAGCTTTTTTTCGACGACGTGCGCGTCCCCGCGGCGAACCTGCTCGGCGCCGAGGAAGGCCGCGGCTTCTACCAGTTGATGGCGCAGCTCCCGTACGAGCGCACGATCCTCGCGGTGGCGGCGGTGGCGGCGATCGAGCTCGCGGTGGAGATCACGACGGCCTACGTGAAGGAGCGCAAGGCGTTCGGCAAGACGCTGATCGAGATGCAGAACACGCGCTTCAAGCTGGCCGAGTGCAAGACCACCGCGCACATCGCGCGGGTGTTCCTCGACGACTGCATCCGGCGGATGATCGACGGCACGATGGACGCAACGACCGCGTCGATGGCCAAGTGGTGGACGACCGAGCAGCAATGCCACGTCATCGACGAATGCCTGCAGCTCTTCGGCGGCTATGGCTACATGATGGAGTACCCGATCGCGAAGCTCTATGCCGACGCCCGCGTGCAGAAGATCTACGGCGGCACCAACGAGATCATGAAGGAACTGATCGCGCGGTCGTTGTAGGCCGGGTGCTCGCCTCGCCGCCGCGGATGCCGGCAACGCCGGTTGCGCCGAAATCGATCACCGCGCGCACCTTCGCCATCATGGCGCGCGTCCCGCCGGCGGCTAGCCCGCCTGCCGGTACAGCGTCACCACGCACGCGCCGCCGAGACCGAGGTTGTGCTGCAGGCCCACGCGCGCCCCGGGCACCTGCCGCGGCCCGGCGTCACCGCGGAGCTGCAGGACGAGCTCGGTGCACTGGGCGAGGCCCGTCGCGCCGAGTGGATGGCCCTTGGACAAGAGGCCGCCGGACGGATTGACGACGTACTTGCCGCCGTAAGTGTTGTCGCCGCGGGCGACGAAGTCCGCCGCCTGCCCCTCGCCGCACAGTCCCAGCGCCTCGTACGACAGCACCTCGTTCTGGGCGAAGCAATCGTGCAGCTCGACGACATCGACATCGTCGGGACCGATGCCCGCCTGCTGGTACACGCGGTCGGCCGCCTCGCGCGCCATGTCGGCGCCGACGAGCGCCATCATGCTGCGCTTGGCGAAGGTGTCGGGACGGTCGGTCGTCATCGCCTGCGCGTCGATGAACACGCGGCGATCGAGCTGGTGCTGCCGGGCAAACGCCTCGGAGACGAGGATCGCCGCGGCCGCCCCGCAGGTCGGCGGGCAGGCCATCAGCCGTGTAAGCCCCGCTTCCGGGAACAGCATCGGCGAGGCCAGGACCTCCTCTTCGGTCACCACCTTGCGGAACAGCGCCAGCGGATTGTTCGCGGCATGGCGGCTGGCCTTGGCCCGGACCTTGGCGAACAGCGCCGGGGTCGCGTCGTACTTGGCCATGTACTCGGCGCCGGCCCCGCCGAAGTAGCGCAGCGCCAGCGGCACCGGATAGGGATTGATCTCGTCGCACAGCCGGTCGAAATCGACGAACGGCGACGGGCGGTCGGTCCAGTGCGCGGTCAGCGCGCCGGGCTGCATCTGCTCGAACCCGAGCGCCAGCACGCAGTCCGCCGCGCCGGACTCGACGGCCTGGCGCGCGAGGAACAGCGCGGTCGAGCCGGTCGAGCAGTTGTTGTTGACGTTGATGACCGGGATGCCGGTCATGCCGACGTGGTAGAGCGCGTGCTGGCCCGAGGTCGAGTCGCCGTAGACGTAGCCGACCATCGCCTGCTCCACGTCGGGGTAGGCGAGGCCCGCATCGGCCAGCGCGAGTCGCGCGGCGGTCGCCCCCATGACATCGTAACTGTCGGTGGCGCCCGGTTTGCCGAACGGGATCATCCCGACGCCTGCAACAAAGGCCTTGCCCTGCATGGCGGATCTCCTTGGCGGTTTCCGGAGTGTGGGGTTGGTCGTGAGCGCGCCGATCGCTTACGGGGGCGGCGGCGCTCCGGCGCATCGGCGCAGTCTAGCGTGGATCAGGGGAAGCGTTGCTGGCCTGCGGGCCCGCCGCGGCCGGGTAGAGGGCCGGGACCGCGCAAGGGCTTGCTGCTGACGCACGTCAAGACGGCGTTGTGAAGCCCGGCGCCGCGGTAACGTCCGTGCGCAGCGCTCCCGGGTAGAGCTGCTCCAGCACCGCCGCCGCGATCTCGCGCAGCGTCGAGCGCACCCGCTCCTCGATCGCGGCAGCCTCGCCACCGCTCGTGCGCAGCGCCCAGACCGCGGCGAGCGCGTGCGCCCGCGCGGCGACGGCCCCGGCCACGAGCTCGCGCCAGAACGGCGGGTATTCGCTTGCCCGCCATTCACCGCGGCCGCGGCCGTAATGCGCGACGGCGAGATAGCGAAGCAGCGCCGCCGTGACGAGGCCGTCGAGAAAGCGCTCGTCCCAGCGGATCGTGGCCTCGGTCCGGCCGCGCGCGACATTCACGCCGCGCGCGACGCCGGCGCCGCCCAGCGCGCCCAGCAGCGCGCCGGCGAGCATGCCCGCGCCGAACGTCAGCCCGCCCGTCGCGAGGTCGGCGCCGAGGCCGGTCAACGCACCGGTCACGACCCCGCCCAGCGCCGCCGCCTTGCCCTCGTCCAGCGGCGTCTCGGTGCGCACGTCGGTCGCGAGGCGCGAGAGGAGCTCACTGGCGGCGCGCCCTTCCAGCCCGTGGATCTCGATCAGCCGGTCCATGCTGGCGCGCAGGTCGACGTCGAGCCTTGCCGCCATTTCCTCGACGGCGCGCGCTTCCGCGGTCTCGGCCTCCGGCCGCGCGAGTCCCAGCGACTTGCCGAGCCGCGCCAGCAAACGGTCGGCGGGAAGCGTGACGAGGTCGCACGCGGCGCGCGCGAGCGGGCGCGCGAGCGCCACCATCGCCGCGTCGAATTGCGCCATCCGGCGCGCCTTCCACGCACCGGTCAGGCGGTCGAAGGCGGGGCACTTCGCCGCCGGCAGCACGCCCGCGATTGCGGCGAACAGCGTGAACTCCTGCACCCAGCAGCGGGCAAAGGCGTCGAGCGTGAGCACCTCGCGCACGCGGCCGCGCGCGGCGAGCGCATCGCGCCAGCGGGTTTCGTCGGCGCGCTCCTCGGCGGGAGGCCGCGGCGGCCCGGCCTGATTGAGCAGCACGATCACCGGCTGGCCGATCCATTCGAGCACCGCGAGCTCCGGCGCGAGGTAGCCGGCGTCGCCCGGCGCTTCCGACGCGTTGACGAGATAGAGCACGACGTCGGCCTGGTCGCGGACGTTGCGCACCGCCTGTTGCGCGAGCCAGAAGGGGCGGTCGCGAAAGCGGTCCCACACCTGCGACAGGAACCACCCGATCGGATTGCCTTGCTGCCGCAGGCGCTTCGCGAGGCGCGCGCTGTCGCCGAAGCCCGGCGTGTCCCAGAGGATCAGGCGATCGCCGCCGGCGGTGTCATCAGCGGAAACGCCGTGGCCTCGGACGTCACGTGCGGCGCGTCGCGGACTTCGCCGACGTCGCGACCGAGCAGCGTGCGCGCGAGCGTCGTCTTGCCCGCGTTCGTGTGCGAGATGAGCGACAGGGCGATCGAATGGCCGTCGGTCACGGCGCGGAATGCGGGTCGCGCTCGCCGGTCCCGTGAGCGGCGAGGGCGGCGTCGATCGCCGTTTCCGCGGAGGCAAGGTCGGGGGCGGCAAGGTTCACGAATATCGGCACGATGCGCTCGCCGGCGAACAGCTCGCGCCAGAGTTCGCGGCGCGCGACGAGGCGCCGTTCGTCGTCGGGCCAGCGCGTGCGAAACGCGGATTCGTCGACGATGGCAAGCAGGGGCTGCGCATGACCCGGCGCTGTGCTGGCCGCGGTGACGAAGGCGCCGTGCACGGCGCGCTCCGGCGTCGCCGTGAGATTGAAGAGCGCAATGACCGGACCCTGGCCGTCGGCCGCGGCCCGAGCCGCGGGATCCTCGTCGCCGTAGGCCACTGGCGCCTCCACCCGCAGCACGGCCCCGCCGCCGAAGACGCGGTCGACGATCGCCGCGAGCCCCGCGACCGCCGCCGGCGGCACCGCATAGCTGTACGGAATGGCGCGGACGCGCACTGCCCCGCCCTGGAATCCGCGCAGCAGGCGCTGGCAGTAGGGTTCGTCCAGTGCGAGCGGGAGACGGGTCGCGCGATACCGCTCGATGAGTCCGGCGTACGCCGCCAGCACGAGCCGCGGGAGCACCACGACCATGAACACGCTCGCCGCGATGAGGTGCAGCCACGTGGCGGCGTTCTCGCTCGCCGGCGCGCGGATCGCCGCCACCTGCCCGTCGCCCGGCACGGGAATGCCGGTGAGGAATGCCCCGGGCGCGAGCGCCGCGGCAAGCAGCGCACGCACCGTAGTGGGAGAGAGGAACGTGCTTTCCCACGTGGCCCGATATTCGAACGCGAGCCCGCGGACGTACAGTCCTGCAATCATGCCCAACGCCAGCGCGGCGGCCGCAAGGTGCAGGATGCGCGCTGCGCGTGCCGCGTACAGCGGCGCGACGAGGCGCGCCCAATCAGCGGTCAGCGCGCCGATGCTCCCGCCTTGCACGTCGTCATCGCCGCGGCCCTTGGCGAGCCGGCGTCCGGCGCCGGCCGCAACGCGCATCACCAGCCGGCGCAGCGGCCCGGGCGGGCCGGCATCGCCGTAGCGGGCGAGGAACCCGCCAGCCAGCACCGCATACACGGCGAGATTCCAGACGAGCAACGCGAAGACCGGCGGCGCGAGCAGGTTGATCCGCTGTGCGCCGCCGATGCGATCCGCGGCGGCACCCACGACGAACGCCGCGGCGATGATCGTCCATCCGACCCAGGGGCGCCAGCGCAGCGCCCGCACGGCGCGCGGCAGCGCCTGCGCGCGCTCGCCGAGGCGCTCCAGCGAGAGCCGTGCTCGCCGGGCAATGAACGTCGCGGCATCGGCGCGTTCGCCCACGACCTCGGCGGCGGCGCGGCTCGCCCATGCGCGGTCGGCATCGGTCCAGAGCGTGCGCGCGCCGTCGCGGATCTCGACCGCGCGCACCGCGATGACGTCGAGGGCGGCCTGCTCGTCCATCGTGATCGAGCATACTACGCGGCGCCTTGCGCGCGGTGGTGGTCTCGCCCATTGCGCCGCCCGCCCGGGTTTCGCATTCGCGCAACCCGGGCTACTTGCCCCAGCGCAGCGCGAGCGGGTCCTGCTCGCGCGCGAGCTCCAGCAATCCCGCGCGCGTGGCCGGGTGCAGCGGTTCGAGCGGATGGCGGACCGCGTCGCTGCGGATGACGCCGCCCTCGGCCATGACGACCTTGGTCGCCCGCAGCCCGCATTGCCGGTTCTCGTAATTGATGAGGGGCAGGATTCGGGCGTACGCCGCGGCGGCATCATGGCGCCGTCCGGCGCGATGATGGAGGACCACCGGCCGGATGAGATCGGGGAGGAGCGCGCTCGACATGGTTCCGGTGGCACCGGCGTCGAGGTCGGCCATCAGCGTGATCGACTCCTCGCCGTCGAACGGCCCTTCGATTGCGGCGCCGCCCGCTTCGACGAGGCCGCGCAATTTGGCCGCCGCGCCGGGCACCTCGACCTTGAAGTAGCGAACGCTTCCCACCTCCCGCGCGAGACGCACGAGGAACGGGACCGGCAGCGCGACGCCGCTCAACGGCGCGTCCTGCACCATGATCGGGAGCGTGGTGGCGTCGGCGACGCGCGCGAAATGTTCGAGGATGCCTTTTTCGTCCGCGCGCAGCGTGGCCCCGTGGTAGGGCGGCATCAGCATCACCATCGCCGCCCCGGCCGCGGCGGCGGCCCGTGCCCGGTCGCAGGCGATCCGGGTGCTGAAATGACTGCAGGTGACGATCACCGGAACCCGCCCGCCGACGTGGGACAGACACAGTTCGAGGAGCACGCTCCTCTCGTCGTCGGCGAGCAGGAACTGTTCGGAATAATTGGCCAGGATGCAGAGGCCGTCGACACCCTGGTCGATCATGCAATCGAGCACGCGGCGTTGACCGTCGAGATCGAGCTCGCCCGACGCGGTGAACGGGGTCGGCGCGACAGGGAAAACGCCGTGATACGACCGGTTGGCGGTTGCGCTCATCGGGATCGCTCCTGTCGGCCCGCCGGTCCGCCGGATCGCCATCCGGTGACGCGTTGCCGCATCCATGGTACAGGCTGACGCGCGCCCGGGTACGGGCCGGCCGCCGCGGCCGCGCCGGTCGGGAGGTCTCGGCGCATCGTCGTTTTTTTCGAATCGAAACATTGCGTTAAGTCAACGAATTGCCATTTGTCCGATTTGATACATTCTGTTACATTTTCGTTGCAAACTTACGGCTTTGACGGCGTCAGTTGTGCCCCCGACTCGGAACGAGCCCGAATGGGCCGCCGTGGTGCAGGTGTACTTCTCGACTGGAGGAAACCGTTCTGATTCGTCCCCTGGCGTCGCTGCCGACGCCGATTCGGCCTGCGCGTGCCCGCGCCGGGCATGGCGACGCCGCCGCAGGGGTCGCGCTGGTGATCGCCGGCACGCGCCCGGAATGCATCAAGCTCGCCCCCGTCATCGTCGCGCTGGCCGGACGCGACGCGTTGTCGGTCGTCGTCGTCAACAGCGGCCAGCATCCGGACGCGGTGCGGCAAACGTTCGCCCGATTTGGTATCCGCTGCGACATCGACGTGCCGGCGCTCCCGGCGCTGCCGAATCTGCTCGCCGCCTGCGAGCGCTTGCGCGGCCGTCTGGCTGACGTCATCGGCCGGATGCGTCCGGCGTTCACGCTGGTGCAGGGCGACACGCTGACCGCGTACGCCGGTGCGCGCGCGGGCCGCGACGCGGGCTGCCGGGTGGCGCACGTCGAGGCCGGCCTGCGTACCGATACGCTCGCCGATCCGTTTCCCGAGGAGTGGTTCCGGCGCCGGATCGCGCGCAACGCCGACCTGCATTTCGCGCCGAGCCGGTCGGCGGTGGCGAACCTCGTGCGGGAGGGCACCGATCCCGGGACGATTCATCGGGTCGGCAACACCGGTATCGACAGCCTGCGCGCATTGCTGGAGGAGATGGGTAACCTGCCGGTGCAATCCGCGACGCAATCCGATCGCGTGTTGGTCACGCTGCACCGGCGCGAAAACTGGGGCGACAACGCCGACATCGTCTGCGATGCGTTGCTCGATCTGGTGGCGCGCAAGCCGGCGCTGCGGGTGCTGTTTCCGGTTCATCCCAATCCGCGCATCGCCCTTCGGCTGCGGCGCCGGCTGGGCGGCCACGCGGCCTTCCAGCTCGTCCCGCCGTTGCCCTATCCGGAGTTCGTACGCCACGCGGCGGCCGCGGCGCTCATCATCAGCGATTCGGGCGGCATCCAGGAAGAAGCGCCGCACCTCGGCGTGCCCCTGCTCGTCCCGCGCGTCAACACCGAGCGCGGCGAATGCCTCGCGACCGGCTTCGTGCGCCTGGTGGCGATCGACCGGCAACGGATCGTCGCCGCGGCGCTCGCCATGCTCGCGGCACCGCGGCGGACGCCGCTGCCCTTCAACGCGGAGGCACCGTTCGGCGCCGGCGACGCCGCCGTGCGGATCGCCGACGTTCTCGAGCGCGACTGGCGGGAGACCTCGCAGCCGCCGGACCTGCCCGCCTTCGACCTGCGCGTCCGGTACAGCGGGGCCGAGGCGTGAGCGTGCGCGGGTCGCTGCTGCTGGCGCAACCGGCGTCGGCGGCGTTGGCCATCGCCCCCGCCGAGGGTCTCGCGCGGTGGCTCCTCACGGGTCCGGCGCAGATCCCCGCCGGGCCGCACGCGGGCGCCGTCGCCGGCTGCGTCGAGTCCGACGGCCGCGCGCGCTACGTGTATCCGGAAATCACCGGCTATTTTCTGCACTGGCTCGCGTGGCGCGCGGCGGCACGGCCGGATGCGGCCGCCGTCGACGGCCTGCGCCTGCGGGCCGCCGCGGCGCAGCGCTGGCTCGCGCGGTGGCAGAGCACCAGCACGCCGGCGCCAACCCGTATCCACCTTACCTCTAGCGACGCCGATTGGCGCAACGAGGCCGTCTTCTGTTTCGACGTCGCGATGGTGCTGCGCGGACTCGCGGCGGCGGCGAGCGAGCGCCTGCTCGCGCCCGATCCGACGGTGATCGCGGGACTGGTCGCGCAGCTGCGCACGCTGGTGGGCACCGACGGCGCCTTCGAGGCGTACACGCCGCGCAACCGCGGTGCGGTCCTGCCGGCGCGCTGGTCCACGCGCCGCGGCGGGTTCCTCGCCAAGGCGGCTGGCGGGGTGATCGTTGCCGCCCAAAGCTTGCGCGGCATCCCGCCGGACGTCGTCGCCGCCGCCGAGGCCACGTTCGCGCAGAGCCTCGACGCGGCGGTGGACACGCCGCACGACGACGTGCATCCGCTCCTCTACACGTTCGAAGGCATCCTCGGCCTGCCGGAGCATCCGCGCTTCATGGCGATGCTGCCGCAGCTCGCGACCCAGCTCGACGCGCTGCTCGCCGCGGCGCGCGTACACGGCGGGGTGCCGGAATCGCTTGCGCGCGACCGCGATGGCGGGGGGCGCGCGCGGTTCGACGTGCTGGCGCAGACGCTGCGCGCAGGCCATTGGCTCGCGCGACTTCGGCCGCACGACCCGCCTGACCACGTCGGCCTTGCGCGGCTGCGGCACGCCCTCGTCGACCGGATCAAGCCGAATGGCGCCATTGCCTTTTCGACCGGCGCGGAGTCCGCACTCGACAACGTCTGGGCGACGATGTTCGCCGAGCAGGCGCTGCGGCTCACCGAGCCGGGCCGTGCCGGGCATTCCCGCGCCGACCGCGCTCATCTGCTGATATGACCGACTCCGCGGGGTCGACGGCGCGCGCCTCGGCCACGTCGCGTCCGCCGGTCGTGACGTGGGGGACGAGCTGGCGCCAGCGGCTGCGCCTCGCCCCGCTCTACTTCGCCTTGGCCGCCGCGGATCGGCTCGCGGCCGCCGTGCCCGCGCGGCCCCCGCGGCGGCTGCCGTCCTGGCGCAAGGGTGTGTCGATCGTCATTCCCGAGCGCGCCGCGCCCGCGATGCTCGCCGAGGCGCTGGCCACGGTCCGCCATGCGCTCGATCGCGTCGACGAGCCGCACCAGGTGATCGTCGTCGCCAACGGCACGCCGACAGCGGCGTACGGCGACCTCAAAGCACAATTTCCGGAGGTCGAGTTCGCACATACGGACGAGCCGCTCGGCTTCGTCGGCGCGATCGAACGCGGGGTCGCGCGTGCCCGCTACGACTGGACGTACCTGATGAACAACGACATGACGCTCGACGCCGACGCGTTGGCCGTGCTGCTGCCGGCACGCGACGCCGACGTCTTCGCCGTCGCGTCGCAGATCTATCAGCAGAACGCCGACGGGCGGCGCGAGGAGACCGGGTTCACCGACTGGTACATCGATCACACGGGACTGCAGCTCTACCACGCGCCGGTGCGCGACGAGGGGCGCGTCGTCCCGCACCTTTGCGCCAGCGGCGGCGCGGCGCTGTTCCGCACCGCGGCGCTGCGCCGGTACCTCCCGGCGAGCCGCGGTTACCACCCGTTCTACTGGGAAGACGTCGAATGGGGCGTGCGCGCATGGCGCGACGGTTTGCGGGTGCTGTTCGCGCCGCGCTCGCGCGTGTCGCACCGGCATCGGGCGTCCACGGCCCGGTTCTTTGCCGAGCCCGAGCTCGGCCGAATCGTGCAGCGCAACCGGTGGCTGTTCGACGCGCGGCACGGGGTGACCGACCATGGCCTCGCCTGGCTGATGAATCGGATCTGCGATCTTCCGTACGAGACGCAGCGCGAATTCGCCGGCTTTCCGCTTGCCGCCGGGGTCTTCCGCGCGCGCCTGTCCGCCCGGCGGCACCCGCAGCCGCTGCGACCGCCGAAATTGCTCGCCGCGCGCGGCGAAGCGGCCGTTCTGCGGCGGCCTTCGTACAGCTTCGGTCTGCGTGCCGGGATTGCGGAGGGGCCGCCGCGCCGTCGTCTGCTGCTGATCACGCCGTTCGCCGTCTTTCCGCCGCGGCATGGCGGCGCGCGACGCGTAGCCGAGCTCGTGCGCGCCCTCGGCGACGAATACGACGTCGTGCTGGTCACCGACGAGGCACGGCTGTACGACGCACGCAGCTTCGCGCATCTCGACGGTCTCTATGCGGTCCATCTGGTGCAGCGCGACCAGGATCTCGACACCAAGGACGGCGATTCGTTGGCCGAGCGCATCCGGTCCCATTGCCATCCCGCGCTGGTCGCCGCCGTCGAGCGCGCCCTCGCGGAGTACCGGCCCGACTTGGTCCAGGTCGAGCATGTCGAGCTCGCGGACCTCATCCGCTGCAAGCGGGACGGAGAGCGCTGGATCCTGGACCTCCACGACGCGTACGGTCCCGCCGACTTCGCCGACGCGGACGCGGCCGAGCGCTTCGAAGGCGAGGTCCTGGCCGCGTTCGACGCGGTGACCGTGTGCTCCGACGAGGACCGTGCGCTGATCCGCCATTCGCGCACGGTGTCGATCCGCAATGGCAGCGCGGTCCCGGTAGGTGGCTATCACCCGTCGATGGGCGCGCAGCTCCTGTTCATCGGCCCGTTTCGCTACCCGCGCAATCTGCAGGGCATACTCGATTTCGCGCGCGACGCCTTCCCGGCGATCAGGGCCGCGCATCCGGCAGTGCGGCTGCTGGTGCTGGGCGGCGACGGCGCGCCCGACATTGCCCGCCGGCATCCCGTCCTCGGGCAATCGGGGATCGACGTCGCCGGCCATCGCGACGACGTCGCGGCCGCGCTGCGGCAGTGCACGTTGACCGTCAACCCGCTTACCGGCATTCGCGGCTCGGCGCTGAAGCTGGTCGAGTCGCTGACGGCGGGGCGCGTGTGCGTCGGCACCCACGAGTCGGCGCGCGGGTTCGCCGATGCCGGCTTTGCCGGGCTCGTCAGCGTCCCCGACGTCGCTGCCATGGCCGCGCCGATCATCGAGCTTCTCACGTTCGATGAAACGCGGCATCGCCTCGAGCGGCCGCAGCCGGACCTGCTTGCCCGCCACCAATGGGGGCATTGCCTGCAGGCGCACCGGGACCTCTGCGCCGAGCTCGTGGCCTTGCCGCAGGCGTAAGGCCGTCCCGTGTCCGGCAGCTACGATCGCATCGCGCGCTTCTACGACGTCGACATGGCGCGCAACATGCCGTTCGACGACGTCGGCTACTACGCCGGGATCTGTGTCCGCCAGGGCGGGCGCGCGCTCGAGCTCGGCTGCGGCAACGGCCGGATCCTGCTCGACCTCCTTGCCCGCGGCGTCGACGCAATCGGCGTGGACTCGTCGGCGGCGATGATCAAAGAACTCGCCCGCAAGGCCGCGGCGCGTGGTCTGCCGGCGCCCGTATGCCGGATGGACATTCGCGCGCTGGCGGTGCGACCCGGTTTCGCGACGATCCTCTGCCCGTATTCGCTCATCACCTATGTCACCGAGGACGACGACATCGACCGGCTGATGGCGGCGTGCCGCGAGCTCCTCGCGCCGGGCGGGGTCTTCGTCGTCGATGCGTTCGTGCCGGGCCCGGCGACGGCCGACCCTGGCTTTACGCTCGATTACCGGCGGCCGTTCGGGTCCGGGGTCCTCGCGCGCTGGAAACGCATCGTGCCGCTGTCGCCGCACCGCAACCGGATCGAACGCCGCTACCGGGTGCTGGGTGCCGACGGCGAGCTGCAAGATGAAATCGAGATCGCGGAGGAGATCCGGCCCTTTGCGCCGGACGCGCTGCGCGAGCGGCTCTGTGCGGCGGGCTTCGCGATCGACGACACTGCCTGGGACTACCGGCACGACGGGGCCGCGCCGGGCGCGCGGTTCGTCACGTTCACCGCGCGTCCGGCGCGCGGGGTCGCGGCGCCGGCGGTGGCGGATGCGGTAGCATGACGTCCCGGCGCGGACTTCCGCGCCCGATCGACAACGCCATGGATTTCGCCTTCGTTCTCGACCCGCTGCTTTCGCTCAAGGCCTACAAGGACACGAGCATCGCGATGATGCGCGCGCTCGCCGCGCGGGGGCATCGCATCTACGCGCTGCAGGCCGAGGAGATGTTCTGGAGCGCGGACGGCACGCGGGCGCGCGCCGTCGCGCTCACGCTCTCCGGCGACAACAACGACTGGTATCGCGAAGGCGACGCGGACGAGCGGGCGCTCAAGGATTTCGCCGCGGTGCTGATGCGCAAGGACCCGCCGTTCGACATGGAGTACATCTACGCGACGTACCTGCTCGAAACGGCCGAGCGCGAGGGGGCGCGCGTGTTCAACCAGCCGCGCGCGATCCGCGATCACAACGAGAAGATGGCGATCACGCGGTACACGGATTTCATCGCGCCGACGCTCGTCACGCGCGATGCCGCCCGCGTGCACGAATTCATCGACCGGCACCAGGACACCGTATTGAAGCCGCTCGACGGCATGGGCGGCGCGTCGGTGTTCCGGATCCGCGGCGACGATCCCAACCGCAACGTGATCGTCGAAACGGTGAGCCAGGACGGCGCGCGCACGGTGATGGCGCAGCGCTACCTGCCCGCGATCGTCGACGGCGACAAGCGCGTGCTGCTGATCGCCGGCGAGCCCGTTCCGTATTCGCTCGCGCGCATTCCCAAAGCCGGCGAGACCCGCGGCAACCTCGCCGCCGGCGGGCGCGGCGAAGCACGGCCCCTCACCCCGCGGGAACGCGAGATCGCCGCGGCGCTCGGGCCCGGCCTGTGGGCCGAAGGGCTGTTCGTCGTCGGCCTCGATGTCATCGGCGACTGCCTGACCGAGGTCAACGTGACGAGCCCCACCTGCTTCGTCGAAATCGCCGAGCAGACCGGGTTCGACGTGGCGGGAATGTTCGCCGACGCGCTGGAACGCATCTGTAGCCCGGGTTGAGCGCCAGCGCAATCCGGGGGGTTGTGGCAATGGCCACGGTTGCCCCGGTTTCGCGGCCGCTCAACCGGGGTTACGGCGGTGGACCTGACGGTCCGTGGCCCGCGAGAACGCGCCGCGCCGCGTGCTAACATCGCAAACCACCACCCGCCGCCGCGCGGCGGCTGAACCTAGCGGGGAAACCCTTGATCGGTGTTCTGATCATCGCCCACGATAACCTCGGCGACAGCCTTGTGCGGGCGGTCACGCACGTGCTCGGCACGCGGCCGCCGCGATTCGAGGCGTTCGGGGTCGCCGCCGGCGACGATCCGCTCGTCCTGCTGCCGAAGGCGCGCGAGGCGGTCGCCCGCCTCGACGATGGCGACGGCGTGCTGATCGTTTCCGACATCTACGGCGCCACGCCCTGCAATCTCGCGTGCAAGCTGATCACCCCGGGCCGTGTCGAAGGACTCGCCGGCGTCAATCTGCCGATGCTGGTGCGCGCGTTCACCTATCGCACGCGCGGCATGGAAACGGTGCTGAAGAAGGCGGTATCGGGCGGCTGCGACGGCGTCCTGCACATCGACTGGGATCCCGTGTATGCAGCAGCGCGAAGTTGAGATCGTCAACAAGCTGGGCCTGCATGCGCGGGCATCGGCCAAGCTCACGCAGCTCGCCGCCAAGTATCAATGCGAGGTCGCGATGGTGCGCAACGGCCGCCGGGTCAACGCCAAGAGCATCATGGGCGTGATGATGCTGGCCGCGGGCAAGGGCGCGAAGGTGACCCTCGAGACCGACGGCCCGGACGAGAACGACGCGCTGGCCGCACTGGTGGCACTGATCGGCGATTGCTTCGGCGAAGGCCAATGAGCGCGTTGGGCCGTCCCAAGCGCGAATTGCTCCCCCTTGGGGACGCGCGCGCAGCGCCAAGGGGGCACGCACCAATGACGCCCGCGCCGCACGCGATGTCGAGTTTCGCGCTGCACGGCATCGGCGTGTCCGGCGGCATCGCGATCGGCCGCGCGCAGCTCGTCTCGCACGCGACGCTCGAAGTCGCGCACTACACGATTCCGCCTTCCGGCATCGAGACCGAGATCGCCCGGTTCGACACCGCGATCTCCGAGACGCAGCAGGAGCTCGCGAGCCTCCGTGCCGCGATGAAGGCGGGCGACGCCCCGGCCGAATTCGGCGCGTTCCTCGACGTGCACTGGATGATCCTCAACGATCCGACGCTGCGCGGAAACACCGCGGCGGATCATCGCCGAACAGCAGTGCAACGCGGAATGGGCGCTGACGCAGCAGATGGGCGTGCTGGTCGAGCAGTTCGACCAGATCGACGACCCGTACCTGCGCGAGCGCAAGGCGGACGTGGTGCAGGTGGTCGAGCGCGTGTTGAAGCGCCTGATGGGCAAGCCCGGGCCGGTCGGCACGCCGGGCGCGGAAGCGCAGACGATCCTCGTCGCCCACGATCTCTCGCCGGCCGACGTGATCCAGTTCAAGCAGCATCGCTTCGGCGCGTTCATCACCGATCTCGGCGGCGTGACCTCGCACACGGCGATCGTCGCGCGGAGCCTCAACGTCCCGGCGGTCGTCGCCACGCACAACGGCCGCCAGCTGATCCGCGAGAACGAGCTCCTGATCGTCGACGGCACCAACAGCGTCGTCATCGTCAATCCCGACAAGTCGGTGCTGGCCGAGTACCGGTTGAAGCAGGGGGAAATCGGGCTCGAGCGCGCCAAGCTGAAGCGGCTCAAGAGCAAGCCGGCGATGACGATCGACGGGCAGGAGGTGGAGCTCTCCGCCAACATCGAGCTCCCCGAGGACGTCGCCCAGACGCTCGAGAGCGGCGCCCACGGCATCGGTCTCTTCCGCTCGGAGTTCCTGTTCCTCAACCGCGAGGGGCTGCCGACCGAAGACGAGCAGTTCGAGGCCTATCGCAGGGTCGTAGAGGGCATGGGCGGCAGGCCGGTGACGATTCGCACGTTCGACCTCGGCGCCGACAAGCAGAAGGCCGGGCTCGACGGGCTGTCGCGCGTGGCGCCGAATCCGGCGCTCGGCCTGCGCGCCGTGCGCTTCTGCCTCGCGGAACCGCGGTTGTTTCTCACCCAGCTTCGCGCGATCCTCCGCGCGTCCCATTACGGCAACGTGCGGATCCTGATCCCGATGCTGGCCGCGGTCGCCGAGATCGACCAGACGCTGGTGATGATCGCGCAGGCCAAGGAGTCGCTGCGCGACCGGGGCATCCCGTTCGATGCGCACATCGCCGTCGGCGGCATGATCGAAGTCCCCGCCGCGGTCCTCGCGATCTCCGCGTTCCTCGCCCGGCTCGACTTCCTGTCGATCGGCACCAACGATCTGATCCAGTACACGCTGGCGATCGACCGATCCGACGACGCCGTGTCGCACCTCTACGACCCGCTGCATCCGGCAGTGCTGAAGCTGATCTCGATGGCGATCTCCGCGGCGAACCGGGCGAAGGTGCCCATTGCCGTGTGCGGCGAGATGGCGGGCGAAGTGCGGCTCACGCGGCTCCTGCTCGGCCTTGGCTTGCGCAGCTTTTCGATGCATCCGGCGCACATCCTCGCCGTGAAGCAGCGGGTGCTCACCACCGAAGTGCGCGCGATCAACGCGACGGCGCTGCGGATGCGCCGCACCGACGATCCGGTCAAGCTGTCGGCACTGCTCGACAAGCTCAACGCCTAGCGCCGGGTCGATCTTCCCCGCCGCGCGCCCGATTCCCATGACCTCGTTTGCCGCGACGACCGGCGGTTCCGACGCCACGCCCGCCGCGGCGCGCGTGGGGCGGTCGATCGGCGCCGTCGTCCCGCGCCTCGCCCGGTTCACCGAGCCGCTGCCGCTCGCCTGCGGCAAGGCGCTGCCGGCGTTCGAGCTCGCGTACGAAACCTACGGCACGCTCAACGCCGCGCGGTCGAACGCGGTGCTGATCTGCCACGCGCTCAACGCGTCGCACCATGTCGCCGGGTATTACGCCGACGAGCCCGACAACGTCGGCTGGTGGGACAACATGATCGGACCGGGGAAGCCGCTCGACACCGACCGTTTTTTTGTCATCGGCGTCAACAATCTCGGCAGCTGCTTCGGGTCGAGCGGCCCGCTGTCGGAGAACCCCGCGACCGGCGCGCCGTGGGGCGCCGATTTTCCGCTGGTGACGGTGGAGGACTGGGTCGACGCGCAGGCGCGCCTCGCCGATTCCCTGGGAATCCGACAGTTCGCCGCGGTGATGGGCGGGAGCCTGGGCGGCATGCAGGCGCTCGCCTGGGCGATCCGCTATCCCGAGCGCATCCGCCACGCGCTGGTGATCGCCGCCGCGCCCAATCTCACGGCGCAGAACATCGCCTTCAACGAGGTTGCGCGCCAGGCGATCCTGACGGATCCCGATTTTCACGACGGCCGCTTCGACACCCGCGGCGTGAAGCCGCGCCACGGCCTGCGCATCGCGCGGATGATCGGGCACATCACCTATCTGTCGGACCAGCAGATGGAGGAGAAATTCGGCCGCGCGCTGCGCGACGGCTTGCGGTTCTCGTTCGCGCCCGAGTTCCAGATCGAGTCGTACCTGCGCCACCAGGGCGAGAAGTTCGCCGAGTACTACGATGCCAACACCTACCTGCGTATCACCAAGGCGCTCGACTACTTCGACCCCGCGGGCGCGACCGGCGGCAACCTGGCCCGCGCCCTGACCCCCGCCACCTGCGGTTTTCTCGTGGTCGCGTTCACGACCGACTGGCGCTTCGCGCCGGCGCGCTCGCGCGAAATCGTCAAGGCGCTCGTCGACAACAACCGCGACGTGTCCTATGCCGAAATCGTCGTCCCGCATGGCCACGACGGCTTCCTGCTCGACGATCCGCAGTACCTCGCCGTCGTGGGCGCCTATTACGACCGCATCGCCGGCGAAATCGGCGGACCCGCGGCGGGCGGAGCATGACGCCTTATCTTCCCTCGGCGGCCGCGGCGGCCGGCCGGGCCGACTTCGCGACGATCGCCGCGTGGATCACGCACAACGCCCGGGTGCTCGATCTCGGCTGCGGCGACGGCAGCCTCCTCGCCTATCTCAAGCGCGAGCGCGGCGCGACGGGCTACGGGATCGAGATCGACGATGCGGGGGTGCTCGCCTGCATCGGCAACGGCGTCAACGTGCTGCAAAGCGATCTCGAGTCCGGCCTTGCCGGCTTCGACGACGCCTCGTTCGACTGTGTGCTCCTGTCGCAGACGCTGCAGGCGATGCGCCATACCGAGGCGATCGTCAACGAGATGCTGCGCGTCGGGCGCGAGGCGATCGTCACCTTTCCGAACTTCGGCCACTGGACGCACCGGCTGCAGATCCTGCGCGGCCGGATGCCGGTGTCGTCGTCACTGCCCTACCAGTGGTACGACACGCCCAACATCCATCTTTGCACCGTCGCCGATTTCGACGCGTTCTTGGGCGAGCGGCACCTCGAAGTCGAGGATCGCGTCGTCCTCGCCGGTGGGCGCTCGGTGAGCGTGCTGCCGAATCTGCGGGGCGAGCTCGCGATCTATCGCTTTCGACGCGCGTAACCTGGGCTGAACGTATGTGAAATCCGGGTGGTTGCCGAGATGGACGCGCCCCATTCGGCGATCGCCCCGGGTTTCGCTGCGCTCAACACCGGGCTACGCAACGCCGGTTACGCAATGTCTTTATCGCCGACGCGACCGCAAGTCCGGGGGCATTCCCGGCGATAATCCACCGCCATGTCACTCGCCCAATACACGACGATCTTCACCAACCCGCGCGTCGCCGTCATGCTGCTGCTCGGTTTTTCCTCGGGATTGCCGCTCGCGCTGACCACCGGGACGCTGCAGGCCTGGGCCACGGCGGAAGGCCTCGACATCCGGACGATCGGCTTTCTGACGCTGGTCGGCAGCGCCTACACGCTCAAGTTCCTGTGGGCGCCGCTGATGGACCGCTACGTGCCGCCGCTGCTCGGCCGCCGCCGCGGCTGGATGCTCCTGACGCAGGCGCTGTTGATCGTCTCGATCGCCACGATGGCGATGTTCTCGCCCGGCAGCGCGATCGTGGCGTTGGCGCTGGCGGCGGTCATCGTGGCGTTCTGCTCGGCCTCGCAGGACATCGCCTTCGACGCCTACCGCACCGATGTGCTGCGCAAGGAGGAGCGCGGCGCCGGTGCCGCCGTTTCGGTCCTCGGCTATCGGCTCGCCATGCTGGTGTCGGGCGGCCTCGCGCTGGTCCTGGCCGACAGCTTTCTCGGCTGGCGCGCCACCTACTGGCTGATGGCCGGCCTGATGCTGGTCGGCGTGATCGCGACCTGGTTCGCCGCCGAGCCGGAAGTCGACGTGCGGCCGCCGCGAACCCTCGGCGAGGCGGTGACCGGCCCGCTGAAGGATTTTTTCGCGCGCGAGGGCGCGCTGCTGGCGCTGCTGCTGATCGTCCTCTACAAGCTGGGGGACGCGTTCGCGGGCGCCCTCACGACCGCGTTTCTGATTCGCGGCGCCGGCTTTACGGTGACCGAGGTCGGCGCGATCAACAAGGCTCTCGGGCTCGTCGCCACGATGCTCGGCGCGTTGGCGGGCGGCGCGCTGATGGCCCGGCTTTCGCTCTACGGCGCGCTGATGCTGTTCGGCATCCTGCAGGCGGTCACCAACCTCGGCTTCTGGTTTCTCGCGGTGACACCGAAAGCGTACGCGTCGATGGCGGTGGTGGTGGGCCTCGAGAATCTGTGCGGCGGCATGGGTACGGCGGCGTTCGTGGCCTTCCTGATGGCGCTCTGCCGGGTGCGCTACTCGGCGACGCAATACGCGCTCCTCTCCGCGCTGGCAGCCGTCGGGCGCACGTATCTCGCGGGGCCGCTGTCTGGCGTGATGGTGGAGTCGTTCGGCTGGCCGGCATTTTTTGTCGCCACGTTCGTGATCGCGCTGCCCGGGCTGGGATTGCTGTGGTGGCAACGCGAGCAGGTGCGCGCGCTCGACGCCGGACCGGGCGGCACACGCGATTAGGCGGCACACGCGATCGGCCGGCACACCCGATTACGCGGCAATCGCCATTACGCGGCAAAGACGCCGTCACGCTCCAAGCTTTTCCAGCGCGTCGGTGAGCTCCAGCCACTCGCCTTCGAGCCGCGCCTGCCGCCACGCGAGGTCGCCCTGGCGCGCGAGCCGCGACTTGAGCTCGTCCTTGTTGGCTTCGGTGTAGGCGTCGGACGACGCGAGCCACGCCTCCAGCGCCGCCTTCTCGGCGCCCAGCGCCTGGAGCTCGCGCTCGAGCTTCGTGAGACGGGCCGCGAACGGCTTGCGCTGGGCATACGCGCGTTGGCGCGACTCGGCCTCGGCGCGCTTCTGCGCCTTGCGGTCGGGGACGCTTTCGGTTTCGTCCGCCCCTGTGGCGACGTCGCTCCCGACCCCGCGGCGCCGCAGGCCGAGCACCCAGTCGCGGTAGTCGTCGAGGTCGCCTTCGAACGGGGCCACCTTGCCGTCCGCGACCAGCCACAACTCATCGGCGGTCGCGCGCAGGAGGTGACGGTCGTGGGCGACGACGATGAGCGCGCCGTCGTAGTCCTGCAGCGCTTCGGCCAGCGCTTCGCGCATCTCGATGTCGAGATGATTGGTCGGCTCGTCGAGGATCATGAGGTTCGGCTTCTGCCGCACGAGCAGCGCGAGCGTGAGGCGCGCCTTTTCGCCGCCGGAAAAGCGTCCGACCGGCGCGCTCGCCATGTCGCCGCGAAAATCGAATCCGCCGAGGAAGTCGCGCAATTCCTGCTCGCGCGCGGCCGACTCGATCTGCCCGAGGTGCCACAGCGGCGACTCTTCGACGCGCAACTGCTCGACCTGATGCTGGGCGAAATAGCCGATCTTCAGCGCCTGCGCGGTCAGCCGCTCGCCCGCGCGCGGCGCGAGCGTTCCGGCCACTGCCTTCAGCAGCGTCGACTTGCCCGCGCCATTGGGCCCGAGCAGGCCGATGCGCTCGCCGGCGAGAATCGACCACGAGACGCCGGCGAGCACCGCGGGCTCGCTTCGCGGATCGCCGTAGCCCAGCGTGACGTCTTCGAGGCGCACGAGCTGCCGGGCCGCGATCGGCGTCGACGGAAAACTGAAATCGAACGGGCTGTCCACGTGCGCCGCGGCGATGCGCTCCATCCGTTCCAGCGCCTTGACGCGGCTTTGCGCCTGCTTCGCCTTGGTCGCCTTCGCGCGAAAGCGTTCGACGAACGCCGTGAGGTGCGCGATCTGCCGCTGCTGCTTCACGTAGCTCGCCTGCTGCAGCGACAGCTGGAGCGCCCGCTCGCGCTCGAACTGCGAGTAATTGCCGCCGTAGGATTTGAGCTTCTGCGCGTCGACGTGGACGATCGTCCCGACCACGGCATCGAGAAAGTCGCGGTCGTGGGTGATGAGCAGCAGCGTGCCGGGATAGCGCGAGAGCCAGTCCTCGAGCCACAGCACGGCGTCGAGATCGAGATGGTTCGTCGGCTCGTCGAGCAGCAGGAGGTCGGAGCGGCACATCAGCGCCTGCGCGAGATTGAGCCGCATCCGCCACCCGCCGGAAAAGCTCGCGACCGGATCGGTCTGGCGCGCGTCCGGAAACCCGAGGCCGGCCAGCAGCGTCGCCGCGCGCGCGCGGGCCGCGTAGCCCCCGATCGCTTCGAAGCGGTGATGCAGCTCGGCCAGCGCTTCGCCGCTCTCGTGCGGGTCGGCGTCATGGGCGGCTTCGGCGATGGCGATCGCCTGCTCCACGTCGCGCAGTTCGCGGTCGCCGTTCTGCACGAAGTCGATCGCCGGCAGGTCGACCGAGGGCGTTTCCTGCGCGACGTGGGCGATGGTCCAGGCGGCGGGCAGCGTGACGTTGCCGGCGTCGGGCAAGAGCTCGCCGCGAATCAGCGCGAACAGGCTCGACTTGCCGCAGCCGTTCGGCCCGATGAGACCGACCTTGTGCCCCGGATGCACGGTGAGCGACGCACCGTCCAGCAGCCGTTTCGCGCCGCGGGCGAGGGTGAGGTTGGTCAGGCGGAGCATGGGAGGTGCGCGCTACGGTTTCAATTCGAAATCGTAATCGATGACGAGCGGCGCATGATCGCTGAAGCGCCGGTTGAGGTAGATCTTCACCGCCGTCGCCTTCGCCGCGATGCCCGGGGTGGCGATCTGGTAATCGATTCGCCAGCCGACGTTCTTGGCCCAGGCTTGCCCGCGATTCGACCACCACGTGTACTGTTCCGGCCGTGGATCCACGCGCCGGAAGACGTCGACGAAGCCCAGTTCGTCGAACACCTGCGTGAGCCACGCGCGCTCCTCGGGGAGGAAACCCGAGTTCTTCTGGTTGCTGCGCCAGTTCTTCAAGTCGATCGGCTGGTGGGCGATGTTCCAGTCGCCACACAGGATCACCTCGCGCTTCGCCTTGCGCAACTGGCGCAGGTGCGGTAGGAACGCCTCGAGAAACCGGAACTTCGACGCCTGGCGATGCGCTCCGGCGGAGCCCGACGGCAGGTAGAGGCTGATCACCGTCAGATCGCGAAACGCGGCTTCGAGGTAGCGGCCCTCGGTGTCGAATTCGGGGTGGCCGAAGCCGGCGGAGATCTGCAGCGGGTGTTTCGCATAGAGCGCGACGCCGGCATACCCTTTCCTGGCGGCCGGCAGGAAGGCCGCATACGCCTTCCGGGGCGCTTTCAACGCGCGCGGAATGTCGTCGTGGCCGGCCTTGATCTCCTGGAGGCACAGCACATCCCAGGGCTCGGCGCGGACGAGCCAGCGCGCCAGCCCGCGGCGCTCGGCGGAGCGGATGCCATTGACGTTGAGCGTGATGATGCGCAAGCGGACTCGCGGCCCAGGCCAGGCCGACCGTGACGGGGGAAAGGCGGCGAGTTTACACGACCCCCCGCGTGGCGCCGGAGAACGGTGGCCCGACCCTCGGCGCGAGGGGCCCGGCGCCTCACGCGCGGTATACTCGCGCCCAGGCCACCCCGATCGCGCATGACCGATTTCCGGCAGGAGTTCCTCGCCTTTGCGCTGGCACGCGACGTGCTGCGGTTTGGGGAGTTCGTCACCAAGGCGGGACGCCGGACGCCGTATTTCTTCAACGCCGGGCTGTTCAACGATGGTGCGAGCCTGCGGGCGCTGGGACGGTTCTACGCCGAGGCGTGGCTCGCCTCGGGCATTGCCGCCGACCAGCTCTTCGGCCCGGCCTACAAGGGCATCACGCTGGCGGCGACGACGGCGATCGCGCTGGCCGAATTGGGGCGCAATCTGCCGTACAGCTTCAATCGCAAGGAGGCAAAGGATCACGGCGAAGGCGGCGTCATCGTCGGCGCGGCGCTCGCCGGGCGCGTGCTGATCGTCGACGACGTGATCACCGCCGGGACGTCGGTGCGCGAATCGGTCGACCTCATTCGCGCGCAGGGGGCGGAGCCGGCCGGGGTTCTGATCGCGCTCGACCGGATGGAGCGGGGCAAGGGGGAGGCGTCGGCGGTGCAGGAGGTGCGCGACGCCTACGGCATTCCGGTGGTGGCGATCGCGACGCTGGACGACCTGCTGCGGTTCATCGCCGGCCGGCCGGACCTCGAGGCGTGGCAGCCCGCGGTGAGCGCCTATCGCGACCAGTACGGCGCCCGCTGAGCGTTGCTCGGCGGCGCGCGGTGGCGAACGACGGCGAAACCGGCGTCGGCGCCGCGAGGGCGAAAGGAACCGGTATCGAGTCGAGGACTCGAATACCATGGACAGAACCGAGAAAGGGTTGACCAAGTTGAAACCTATCAAGGCAGGGACGCGCGCCGGCATGGCGCGGCATTCGGGACGGTGGCCGGTCGCGGCCGCGATCGTGCTGGCGATCGCCTTGTTCCCGGCGGGCGCCACGCGCGCCGCGCTGTACAAATGGGTCGACGACAAGGGCGTGGTCCATTACACGGATCAGGTGCCGCCGGACGCCGTCAACAAGGGCAACGTCCAGTTGAGTCCGCAGGGCATCCACATCAAGAAGGTCGATCCGGCGGTCCCGCCCGAGCAGCGCAAGTCGCGCGAGGCGGAGCAGGAACGCCAGCAGGAGGCCGTCAAGCAGCAGGTGGAAACGGCGCGGCGCGACCGCGCGCTGCTCGATTCGTACACGAACGAGGGCGACATCGACCTCGCGAAATCGCGGGCGGTCAAGACGCTGCAGGCGGCGCTGGAGTCGGCCCAGGGCTACAGCACGCTATTGACCAAGCGCAAGGCGGGGCTCGCCGAACGGAAGGCGACGTACGCCGGCAAGCCGGTGCCGGCGGACATCGAGCGCGAGATGGCGACGATCGACGCCGAGCTCGCGCGCCAAAGCGACATCATTGCCCAGAAGAACAAGCAGCTGGTGGAAGTCGCGGCCCGATACGACGCCGACAAGGAGCGCTGGCAGGCGCTCAAGACTGGCGAGGCGACCATGCCCCCGGCGCAGGGCATGGCGACGGCCGCTCCCCCTCCGGCCGCGCCGCGACCTGCCGCCAAGAAATAGGCGGGTCACGCGCGGGCAGCAGGCACAGGGCGGCCGCGTGGCCGCCCTTCGTATTCCTGCATG
>CAWEOX010000026.1:0-104846 GCA_963810845.1 uncultured beta proteobacterium
GTTGACCCGCGGCTCGCCGAGGATGCCGAACGTGCGGCCGGATGTATTTTCGACGACGAGTTGCCGGACCCGGTCCTCGGGCATGCCGCGCGCCTTCGCCACGCGCGAAAGCTGGTACTGCGCGGCCGCGACGCTGATCTCCGGATCGAGCCCGCTCCCGGATGCCGTCACGAGATCGGCAGGTACCGGCGCCGTATTGCCCGGATCGGCGTCGCGCAGCGCCTTGATGCGATCCTTCACCGCGTCGGCCAGCGCCGGATTGCGCGGACCCTGATTCGAACCGGAGGACGCCATCGCGTTGTAGGGCTGCGGCGACGTCGCCGAGGGCCGGCTCCAGAAGTACTTCGGGTCGTCGAACGGCTGGCCGATGAGGGTCGACCCCACCTGCTTGCCGCCGCTTTCGATCAGGCTGCCGTTGGCGGCACGCGGAAACGCCAGCTGGGCGATTCCGGTGACCAGGTACGGATACGCGACGCCGGTCAACACCGACAGCACGACGAGCATCCGCAACGCCGGGAGGAATTGTTGGAACATGGTCATTCTCCGAGTGATCAGGCGAGGTTCAGGCCGAAGAGCAGCATGTCGATCGCCTTGATGCCGATGAACGGCAGCACGATGCCGCCGACGCCGTAGACCAGCATGTTGCGACGCAGGATCGACGCCGCGCCGACCGGCCGATACTTGATGCCCCCGCAGCGCCAGCGGGATCAGCGCCGGGATGATCAGCGCGTTGAAGATCACCGCGGACAGGATCGCGCTGTTGGGCGTGGCGAGCCCCATCACGTTGAGCGCATCGAGCACCGGGTACGTGCTGGCGAACGCTGCCGGGATGATCGCGAAGTACTTGGCGACGTCGTTGGCGATCGAGAACGTGGTCAGCGCGCCGCGCGTCATCAGCAGCTGCTTGCCGATTTCGACGATCTCGATCAGCTTGGTCGGGTTGGAGTCGAGGTCGACCATGTTGCCGGCTTCCTTGGCCGCCTGGGTGCCGCTGTTCATCACCACGGCCACGTCGGCCTGCGCGAGCGCCGGTGCATCGTTGGTCCCGTCACCGGTCATCGCCACCAGCTTGCCCTCGGCCTGAATGTCGCGGATCAGCCTAAGCTTGGCCTCGGGCGTGACTTCGGCCAGGAAGTCATCGACACCGGCCTCGGCGGCGATCGACGCGGCGGTCAGCTTGTTGTCGCCGGTGATCATGATCGTCTTGATGCCCATCCGGCGCAGTTCGGCGAACCGCTCCTTGATGTTGGTCTTGACGATATCCTTCAGCTCGATGACGCCAAGCACATGCTTGCCTTCGGCGACGACCAGCGGCGTCGCGCCGCGGCGTGCGACGTCGTCCACGCGGGCGTGGACTTCCGCCACCACCACGCCGCCTTGCGGACGACCCACGCGCCGATCGCGTCGAGCGCGCCCTTGCGGATCTCGCGACCGCGATACGTGACGCCGCTCATCCGTGTCTGTGCCGAGAACGGAATGATCGTGAACTTGCCCGGCTCCAGCGGCGGCGGCGCCAGCCCGAATGCGCGCTTGACCAGCGCGACGATGCTCTTGCCCTCGGGCGTCTCGTCGCCGAGCGAGGACAGCATCGCCGCCTCCGCCAGTTGCTGCTGCGTGACCGTCGCCATCGGGTGAAGCGCAGAAGCCTGACGATTGCCATGCGTGATGGTGCCGGTCTTGTCGAGCAGCAGCACGTCGCAGTCGCCGGCGGCCTCCACCGCGCGGCCGGACGTGGCAATCACGTTGGCGTGCATCATCCGGCCCATGCCGGCGACGCCGATCGCGGAGAGGAGCCCGCCGATGGTCGTTGGAATGAGGCAGACGAGCAGCGCGACCAGCACCGTGATCGTCACCGGCGTGCCGGACTTGGCGACCTCGACGCTGTAGAGCGAGTAGGGCAGCAGCGTCACGGTCGCCAGCAGGAACACGAGCGTCATCACGACCAGCAGGATGGTGAGGGCGATCTCGTTGGGGGTCCTCTGCCTCTTGGCGCCCTCGACCATGCCGATCATCCGGTCGAGGAACGCCTCGCCCGGGTTGACGTTGATGCGGACGATGATCCAGTCGGAGAGGATCAGAGTGCCGCCGGTCACGGAGTTGAAGTCGCTGCCGGCCGCGCGGATCACCGGCGCGCTCTCGCCGGTGATCGCGCTTTCGTTGATCGAGGCGACGCCCTCGATCACCTCGCCGTCGCCGGGGATGAGATCGCCCTGCTCGACATAGACGATGTCGCCCTTGCGCAAGGCGCTCGACGGCGTCAGCGTCACGGGGCGCCGCGCTCGGCGGGAGAGCTTCTTGGCGACGTGTCCTTGCGCGCGGTCTTGAGCGAGGCCGCCTGCGCCTTGCTGCGCCCTTCGGCGATCGCCTCCGCGAAGTTGGCGAACAGCAGCGTCACCCACAGCCACAGCGTGACCGCGAGGATGAAGCCGGCGGGGGCCTCGCCTTTGCCCGTCAGCGCCTGGAACCAAGGATCGTCGTCAGGATGCTGCCGATGTAGACGACGAACATGACCGGATTGCGCCACTGATACCGCGGCGTGAGCCTGAGGAAGCTGTCGATCAGGGCCTTCTTCATCAGGTCCTTCCCGACGAACCAGGAGATGGAAGAAGGGGGTGCCTCGCGGGACCCAAGGAGCGCTCCGCCACGCCGGCCGCGGCTAGGGCCGCCGCGGGGAAGGCGCTGTCGAGCGCCAGATTGAGCGCGAGCACGTTGACCCGCGGCTCGCCGAGGACGCCGAACGTGCGGCCGGATGTGTTGTCGGCGATGAGTTGCGCGGATCCGGTCCTCGGGCATGCCGCGCGCCTTCGCCACGCGCGTGCAGCTGGTACTGCGCGGCCGCGACGCTGATGTCCGGATCGAGCCCGCTCCCGGAGGCCGTCACGAGGTCGACGGGCACCGGCGCCGTATTGCCCGGATCGGCGTCGCGCAGCGCCTTGACGCGATCCTTGACCGCGTCGGCCAGCGCCGGATTGCGCGGGCCCTGGTTCGAGCCCGGACGACGCCACGCGTTGTAGGGCTGCGGCGACGTTGCCGAGGGCCGGCTCCAGAAGTACTTCGGGTCGTCGAATGGCTGGCCGATGAGCGTCGAGCCGACCGGCTTGCCGCCGCTCTCGATCAGGCTGCCGTTGGCCGGCGCGCGGAAACGCGAGCTGGGCGATTCCGGTGACCAGGTAGCGGATACGCGACGCCGGTCAGCACCGACAGCACGACGAGCATCCGCAACGCCGGGAGGAATGGTTGGAACATGGTCGTTCTCCGAGTGATCAGGCGAGATTCAGGGCGACGAGCAGCAGTCGATCGCCTTGATGCCGATGAACGGCAGCAGGAGCCGCCGACGCCGTAGACCAGCATGTTCGCCGCAGGATCGACGCCGCGCCGACCGGCCGGTACTTGATGCCCTTCAAGCGCCAGCGGGATCAGCGCCAGGATGATCAGCGCGTTGAAGATCACCGCGGACAGGATCGCGCTGTTCGGCGTGGCGAGCCCCATCACGTTGAGCGCGTCGAGCGCCGGGTAGGTGCTGGCGAACGCCGCCGGGATGATCGCGAAGTACTTGGCGACGTCGTTGGCGATCGAGAAGGTGGTCAGCGCGCCGCGCGTCATCAGCAGCTGCTTGCCGATCTCGACGATCTCGATCAGCTTGGTCGGGTTGGAATCGAGGTCGACCATGTTGCCGGCTTCCTTCGCCGCCTGCGTGCCGCTGTTCATCACCACGGCGACGTCGGCCTGCGCCAGCGCCGGTGCATCGTTGGTGCCGTCGCCGGTCATCGCCACCAGCTTGCCTTCGGCCTGGATTCTCGCGGATCAGCTTGAGTTTGGCCTCGGGCGTCACTTCGGCCAGGAAGTCGTCGACGCCGGCTTCGGCGGCGATCGACGCCGCGGTCAGCTTGTTGTCGCCGGTGATCATGATGGTCTTGATGCCCATCCGGCGCAGTTCCGCGAACCGCTCCTTGATGTTCGTCTTGACGATGTCCTTCAACTCGATGACACCGAGCACATGCTTGCCTTCGGCGACGACGAGCGGCGTGGCGCCGCGCCGCGCGACGTCCTCGACGCGCGCCGTGAACCTCGGCATCGAGTGTTCCGCCTTGAGCCACGGTCCAGTTCCGGATCGCATCGAGCGCGCCCTTGCGGATTTCGCGGCCGCGATACGTGACGCCGCTCATCCGTGTCTGCGCCGAGAACGGGATGATCGTGAACTTGCCCGGCTCCAGCGGTGGCGGCGCCAGCCCGAATGCGCGCTTGACCAGCGCGACGATGCTCTTGCCCTCGGGCGTTTCGTCGCCGAGCGAGGACAGCATCGTCGCCTCTGCCAGTTGCTGCTTGCGTGACGGTCGCCATCGGGTGCAGCGAGGACGCCTGCCGATTGCCGTGCGTGATGGTGCCGGTCTTGTCGAGCAGCAGCACGTCGCAGTCGCCGGCGGCCTCCACCGCGCGGCCGGATGTGGCAATCACGTTGGCGTGCATCATCCGGCCCATGCCGGCGACGCCGATCGCCGATAGCAGGCCGCCGATGGTCGTCGGAATGAGGCAGACCAGCAGCGCGACCAGCACCGTGATCGTCACCGGCGTGCCGGCCTTGGCCACCTCGACGCTGTAGAGCGAGTAGGGCAGCAGCGTCACCGTCGCCAGCAGGAACACGAGCGTCATCACGACCAGCAGGATCGTGAGCGCGATCTCGTTCGGCGTCTTCTGCCGCTTGGCGCCCTCGACCATGCCGATCATCCGGTCGAGGAACGCCTCGCCCGGGTTGACGTTGATGCGGACGATGATCCAGTCGGAGAGGACCAGGGTGCCGCCGGTCACGGAGTTGAAGTCGCTGCCGGCGGCGCGGATCACCGGCGCGCTCTCGCCGGTGATCGCGCTTTCGTTGATCGAGGCGACGCCTTCGATCACCTCGCCGTCACCGGGAACGAGATCGCCCTGCTCGACATAGACGATGTCGCCTTTGCGCAGCGCGCTCGACGGCGTCAGCGTCGACGGGGCGCCGCGCTCGGGCGCGACGCAGCTTCTTGGCGACGGTATCCTTGCGCGCGGTCTTGAGCGAGGCCGCCTGCGCCTTGCTGCGGCCTTCGGCGATCGCCTCGGCGAAATTGGCGAACAGCAGCGTCACCCACAGCCACAGCGTGACCGCGAGGATGAAGCCGGCGGGGGCCTCGCCTTTGCCGGCCAGCGCCTGGAGCCAGAGGATCGTCGTCAGGATGCTGCCGATGTAGACGACGAACATCACCGGATTGCGCCACTGATACCGCGGCGTGAGCCTGAGGAAGCTGTCGATCAGGGCCTTCTTCATCAGGTCCTTCCCGACGAACCAGGACAGCGTCGTTTGTTTGACGGCTAGAGTTGCCATGTCGAGTCCTCATGGAATATGCGCGAGTTCAGTTGGCGGCGAAGAGCAGCAGGTGCTCGACGACCGGGCCGAGCGCCAGCGCCGGGACGAAGGTCAGCGCGCCGACCGTGATCACGATGCTGATCAGCACGACGACGAAGAGCGGCGTGTGCGTCGGCAGCGTGCCGGCGGAAGGCGGCACCGTCTTCGCGGCGGCGAACGCGCCGGCCAGCGCCAGCACCAGGATCATCAGCCAGTAGCGGGCGAACAGCATGACGATGCCGAGCGAGGTGTTGTAGAACGGCGTGTTGGCGGAGAGGCCGGCGAACGCGCTGCCGTTGTTGTTGCCGGCCGACGAGAACGCGTACAGGATTTCCGAGAAGCCGTGCTCGGCCGGATTGGCGACGCCCGCCTTGCCGGCGTCGAGCATCACGGCCAGCGCGGTTCCGCAGAGCACCAGCAGCGGCGGCATCAGGATCGCGACCGACGCCATCTTGATCTCGAAGGCGCCGATCTTCTTGCCGAGGTACTCGGGCGTGCGGCCGATCATCAGGCCGGCGATGAAGACGGCGACGATCGCGAACATGATCATTCCGTACAGGCCCGAGCCGACGCCGCCGAAGATCACTTCGCCCAACTGGATCAGCCACATCGGGATCATTCCCGCGAGCGGCATGAACGAGTCGTGCATCGAGTTGACCGAGCCGTTCGACGCGGAGGTGGTGGCGACCGCCCACAGCGTCGGAGTTGGCGACGCCGAAGCGCAGTTCCTTGCCTTCCATGTTGCCGCCGGGATTGGTGGCGGTCGCGACCTGGTCGACACCGAGCTTGGTCAGCACCGGGTTGCCGGGCGCTTCGAGCGCATAGTCGGCCGCCAGCAGCACGACGAAGACCAGCGTCATCGCCGCGAGCAGGGCCCAGCCCTGGCGGGTGTCGCGGATCATCTTGCCGAACGTGTAGCACAGCGCCGCCGGGATCAGCAGGATCGCGAGCATCTCGAGGAAATTGGACAGCGGCGTCGGGTTTTCCAGCGGGTGCGCGGAATTGACGTTGTAGAAGCCGCCGCCGTTGGTGCCGAGCTGCTTGATCGCGATCTGCGACGCGGCCGGCCCGAGCGGGATCGTCTGCTCGGTGGCGGTCGCCTTTTCGGTGACCGGATTGCCCTTTTCGTCCTTGAGCGGTTGCCCGTCCGGGCCGTTCTTCGGATTGTCGTAGGTGACGGGCTGCACCAGCGTGACCGTGGCGGCCTTGTCGAAGGTCTGCACGACGCCCTGGCTCACCAGCACGACCGCAAACACGATCGACAACGGCAGCAGGATGTAAACCGTGGAACGGACGAGGTCCGTCCAGAAGTTGCCGATGCCGCTCGCTTCCTTGCGGGCGAAGCCGCGAATCAGCGCGACCAGCACCGCCATCCCGCTCGCGGCCGAAACGAAGTTCTGCACCGCGAGCCCCAGCATCTGGGTCAGGTAGCTCATCGTGCTCTCGCCGGCATAGCCTTGCCAGTTGGTGTTGGTGATGAAGCTCGTCGCGGTGTTGAACGCCGAGTCCGGCGAGACGGCGGCCATGGTCTGCGGGTTGAGCGGCAGCCATTGCTGGACCCGCTGCAGGGCGTAGACGAACAGGCCACCCAACAGGCTGAACCAGAGCATGGCGAGCGCGTACTCGATCCAGCCCATTTCGCGCTCCGGGTCGACGCCCGCGCCGCGATAGATCAATCGCTCCAGCGGTCCGCCGATGCGCTGTGCCCAGCGTTGCGCGGCCTTCGTAGACCGCGGCCATGTAGGCGCCCAGCGGCTTGGCCAGGAGCAGCAGGACGACGACGTAAAGCCCGAGTTGCAGCCAACCCGAGGTGTTCATTCGAAGAACTCCGGTTTGAACAGCGCGACGATCAGATAGATGAAGATGCCGAGCGCGGCCGCGCCGCTGAGCCAATAGACCCAGTTCATGAGCGGCCTCCCTTGCCCATCAGGCTTGCGCAGAATCGGATCAATCCTGCCGACAAGGCGAAAAAGCCGACGATGAGGCCAATGTAGACGAGATCCATTGCCTTCTCCTTTCATGACTGCCACGTTGCAGTCTGGGAGGCGGCGGGTAAAGATGGTGTTCAATTGTGGCGGCCGGGTGTAAAGGCCGTGCAAAGAACGGCGCGCGATCTGCTCGGCCGGGTTCGCCTGGTCTTCGCAGGCTGGCGTGGGTCACCGCCGATCGCCGGTCGAGGCCGGACTGGCGTTGCGGCGATCAAGCGGATGGACGCGCTGGCAAACCCGGCGGGGCCGTGCCCCGGACCGTCAACGCCCCGGGGCGCGCGCGGCTTCGCTGTCGGCGATGAGGGCGATGCATCAGCGCGACGCGGTGCGGGGCGACGCGCCGCGTTCGACCGCCTCGCGGACCGCGCAGCCGGGCTCGCGATCATGCCGGCAATCGCGGAAGCGGCAGTGGCCGATGAGCGGCCGCAGCTCGACGAAGGCGTCGACGATCGTCTCGGGCGCGAGGTGCGCGAGCCCGAACACCTTCGCCCCCGGCGAGTCGACGATCCAGCCGCCGCCCATCGACTCGGGAAGCGGGTAGAGCGTCGAGTGCGTGGTCGTGTGCCGGCCGGTCGCCAGCGCTTCGGAAATCTCCGCCGTTCGGGCCGCCGTGCCCGGCAGGATCGCATTGAGGATCGTGGACTTGCCCATGCCCGATTGCCCGATCAGCACGGTGGTCTGGCCGCCGAGCCACGGCACCAGGGGACTCGCGTCCAGCTTCGCGGACAGCGCGACCACGGGATAGCCGAGCGCCGCGAACGGCGCAAGACGCTCCCGCAATGCGTCGAATCCCGGCTTGTCCGCCTTGTTGGCGACGAGCACGAGCCGGCAGCGCTCGGCTTCCGCCGCAACGATCCAGCGGTTGATGAGCTCCTCGTCCACGCCGAGATCGGGCGCGACGACGCCGATCACTTGCGTGACGTTGGCGGCGATCAGCTTCTCCTTGAACGCATCGGAGCGGTAGAACAGCGACGTGCGCGGCAGGACGGCCTCGATGGCGCCGCCGCCGTCCGTGCGCGTGACGCGCACCCGATCGCCGCACGCCAGCGCGAGGCGGCGGCCTTTGAGGACGCAGGCGATCGTTTCGCCGTCGTCGGTCCGGACGGCGAAATGGCGGCGAAAGCTGGCGACGACCAGGCCGTGGAGAGGCGTAACGTTCGCCCCATCGACCTCGGCCGCCCGGCTCACGCTGCCAACCGTTCCACCTTCGCGGCGCAGATGCAATCGTTGAGGGTCACGCCGCCGGCGTCGTGGGTCGAGAACACGACGCCGCAACGGTTGTAGCCGACGGCAAGGTCGGGATGGTGGTCCTGCTGGTGCGCGACGTACGCGACGGCGTTCACGAACGCCATGGTTTCGTAATAGTTGGCGAACGTGAACGTCCTCTCGATCCGGTTGTCGGCGTGTGACCAGCCCGCGAGGGTGGACAGGTGGGCGCGGAGCTCGTCGACGGTCAGCCGCGGCGCGCCCGGTCGGCAGCGCATCGCCGCCAGCGCCAGCAGGCGGGTGTCGGTGCTGATCGGGGTCGCTGCGCTCATGACCACCCCCTTGGCGCTACGCGCCGTCGCCTTTGAGTGAATCTGCGCGCCCGCGGAGCGGGCAAGTTTGCGCATGCTCAAGGCTTGAACTTGTAGTACTGCAGGTTGAGATACGCAGCGAGGTGCTCCTCTTCCTCGGGGAAGTACCCCTTGCCGAGCTGAACGTTGCACCTGCGGACCTGCGCCAGCAACTGTTCGGGCGTGCGCACCTTGTGATCCGGACGCAGGTACATCTCCTCGGGCTTGCCGGAGAAGCGCTGCGCATGGCAGCCGACGCAGTCGCTGTCGGCGAGGGCCTTGCCGGCGGCGGCGTCGCCCGCGGCAAACGGCGTGGGTTGCGTCTCGGCGGCGACGTCCGGCGGGAACGAGACGATCGCACACAGCGCCGCGGTGAAGGCGGCAACATGCATCGCAGGTCGGGTCATCGGAACCTCCCTTGGGTCACGCGGGGGCCGGTGCGGTCCCCGTCGAGGATAGCCGCGCAACGCGGGCGGCGGCGGTCGGATGCGAATCGTAATAGGCCGAATGCAGCGGATCGGGCGTCAGGGTCGACGCGTTGTCTTCATACAGCTTGACGAGCGCCTGCGCCAGCGCCGTCGCCGACGCATTCCGCGCCGCGAAGGCGTCGGCCTCGAATTCGTGCTTGCGCGAGTAGAGCGAGGACAGCGGTCCGAGGAGGAAGGTGAACACCGGCAGCACCAGCGAGAACAGGATCAGCGCGACGCCGGGGCGGCCCGTCGCCGGCGGCACGCCGAGGCCTGCATAGAACCACGGCGAATCGAGCAGCCACGCGAGCAGCGCGAGAAACGCGAGCGAGAGCGCCGCCATCCACAACATCCGCTTCAGGACGTGCTTCAGCTTGAAATGCCCCAACTCGTGCGCGAGCACCGCTTCGACTTCGTCGGGCGCGAGGCGCGCGAGCAGCGTGTCGAAGAAGACGATCCGGCGGCCGCGGCCGAAGCCGGTGAAGAACGCATTGCCGTGGCTCGAGCGGCGCGAACCGTCCATCACGAACAGGCCGCGGCTCGCGAAGCCGCAGCGCGCGAGCAACGCTTCGATCCGTTCGCGCGTCGCGCCTTCGGGCAGCGGCGAGAACTTGTTGAACAGCGGGGCGATCAGTGTCGGGTAAAGGGCGAGCACCAGGAACTGGAACGCGATCCACACGCCCCAAACCCAGAGCCACCACAGCGGCCCCGTCGCGCGCATCAGCCACAGCGCGAGCGCGGCGAGCGGGAGGCCGATCACGGCGGCGAGCGCCACGCCCTTGGCGAGGTCGGCGAGCCAGAGCTTCACCGTCATGCGGTTGAAGCCGAATTTCGCTTCGATGACGAAGGTGTGCCAGTAGCCGAAGGGGAGGGCGATCACGCTGCCGATCACGGCGACCATGGCGATCAGCGCGAGGTCCTGCCACAGCGGCGCGACGGCGAGCGAACCGGTCCAGGTCACCAGCGCGCCCAGCACGCCGCCCAGCGTGAGTGCCAGCAGGACGCCGGTGTCGAACACGGTTTCGATCATGCCGAAGCGTGTACGCGCAATCGTATAGTCGGCGGCCTTCTGGTGCGCCGGCAGCGCGACGCGGTCGGCAAAAGCGGGCGGCACGGCGCCGCGATGGGCGAGGACATGCCGCGCATGGCGCTGCGCGAGCCACAGCTGCAACGCGAGCGAGAGCGCGAGCGCGGCGAGAAAGACGACGGTGAACGTGGCGGCAGTCAAGCGAATCCGTTGCGGTAAGGTTGCCCGGAGGAATCGCGCCGGCTTTGGGGCCGCCGGGACACGATTGACCACGATCGCATGCGGCTCCGGGCGGACGCAATGACCGATGTGCGAGAATATGCGACTGATTTTACGCGAATTCAACATGCCGCAAGACGCGAACCGCCTGATCTGGATCGACCTCGAGATGACCGGCCTCAAGCCGGATGCCGACCGCATCATCGAGATGGCGTTGGTGATCACCGACAACGACCTCGTCACCGTGGCCGAGGCCCCGGTCTGGGTCGTGCACCAGGCCGACGCGATGCTCGACGGCATGGACGCCTGGAACAAGGGCACCCATGGCCGCTCGGGATTGATCGACAAGGTGAAGGCTTCGGTGCTGGACGATGCCATGGTGGAGGCGCAGGCGCTCGCGTTCCTGCGCGAGTACGTCCCGCCGAAGGTCTCGCCGATGTGCGGCAATTCGATCTGCCAGGACCGGCGCTTCCTGGCGCGCTGGATGCCCGAGCTCGAAGCGTATTTCCTTTATCGCAACATGGATGTTTCGTCGCTGAAGGAGCTTGCCCGGCGCTGGAAGCCGGAACTGATGAAAGGCGTGCCGAAGGAAGGGAAGCACGAGGCGCTGGCCGACGTCTACGAATCGATCGGCGAGCTCAAGTATTACCGCGAGCACTTCATCCGTACCTGAAGCGATGCGATTCTGCAGTCACTGTGGCTCGTCCGACATCGCGTCGCGCATCCCCGCCGGCGACAACCGGCCGCGCTTCGTCTGCGCCGGCTGCGGATCGATCTATTACGAGAACCCGAAAGTCGTCGTCGGCTGTTTGCCTGAGTGGAACGGGCAGGTGTTGCTGTGCCGGCGTGCGATCGAGCCGCGGCACGGATTGTGGACGCTGCCGGCGGGCTTCCTCGAGAACGCCGAGACGATCGCCGCCGGCGCGGAACGCGAAACGCTCGAGGAAGCCAACGCGCGCGTGGAAATCGGCGCGCTCTATACGGTCATCAGCCTGCCGTCGATCAACCAGATCTACATGATGTTCCGGGCGCGTCTCACCGACCTCGACTTCGGGCCCGGTCCCGAGAGCATCGAGGTGCGGCTGTTCGACGAGGGCGAGATCCCGTGGGAAGAGCTCGCGTTTCGCACGATCACGCGCACGCTGCGCAACTATTTCCTCGATCGCAAGGACGGCACGTTCCCGACCCGCGTCAGCACGCTGGTGCGCCGGCCTCCGCCGCCGGATCAAAGCGGCGCGGCCTGACGCGGTGTCTTGACCGGATGACGGTTGCCGCGGCGTGTCCGGCCGGAGCGCTTCGGCATTGGCCCGACGAATTTCCGGTAAACTGATATCGCTTCAAACGCCACGCCGCGGGCGGCAAGATCGCCGGCCGACGATGGCATTCGCACGGGCGTCAGGGCCGCGGCCGACCTCTGCCCGCATCTTCTGGAGGAATCGATGGTCAGCATTCGCATCCGCCGCGTGGTGATGGCAGCCTTGGGCGCACTCGCCTTGGCGGCCGGTCCGGCTTCGGCCCAACAGGGCACCCGCATTTCGATCACCACGGGCGGCACGGGCGGCGTCTACTACCCGATGGGTGGCGGCATGGCCAACGTGCTGTCGAAGTATGTACCGGGCCTGCAGGCCACCGCGGAGGTGACCGGCGGCTCGGTCGACAATCTGAAGCTCATCAACGCGGGCAAGTCCGAGGTCGCTTTCTCGATGGTCGACGCCGGATGGGAGGCGTATCAGGGGCTCGACAAGTTCAAGGACGGCAAGGTCAACGCGCGCACGCTGATGGTGCTCTATCCCAACAAGATGCACGTCGTGACGATCGACGGCACCGGCATCGCCAAGCTGTCCGACCTCAAGGGGAAGCGCGTTTCGACCGGCTCGCCCGGCAGCGGCACCGAGATCATGGCGCTGCGCGTGCTCGAAGCCGTCGGGATCGACAAGAAGGACATCAAGCAGGAGCGGCTCGGCGCGGCCGAATCCGTCAACGCGATCAAGGACCGGAAGATCGACGCCTTCTTCTGGGTCGGCGGCGTGCCGACGGCCGCGGTCACGGATCTCGCGGCCACGCCGGGCGTCAAGATGAAGCTGGTCGACCATGCCGAAGCGGTCGAGGCGATGAACAAGAAATACGGGCCGCTGTACGTCGCGAGCGTGATCCCGGCGGGCTCCTATCCGGGACAGGACAAGCCGAACACGGAAGTCGACGTGTGGAACATCCTCGTCGTCAGCGACAAGATGAGCGACGACATGGCCTACTCGATCGTCAAGACGCTGTTCGACAAGAAGGCTGAACTCGTCGCCGTGCACCAGGAAGCGAAGAACATCGACCTCAAGAACCAGCCGATCGGTTCGCCGATCCCGTTCCATCCGGGCGCGCGCAAGTACTTCGCGGAGCAGGGCGTCAAGGTCAACTGACCGCGGCCGGCGCGCCGCCGACCCGCGCGCCATGTTCCCGGAGCACAGGATGGCGGACCCGGTACAGCGCGAGGCAGGTGTCGAGCCGGGCGTCGGTGCCGTCGAGCGCGTTGCCGCCGAACGCCTGCAGCAGGCCGCGACCTACATCGAGGAAGAGGAAGGCGCGACCAACCGCTATCGCGGCGGGCTCGCGGGTCTCGCGACGGCTCTGCTCGTCGGCATGTCCGTCTTCCACCTCTACGCGGTGGTCGACATCGTGCCGGCGCAGATCCTGCGTCCGGTCCACGTCGGGTGGACGCTGCTGCTCGTCTTTCTGCTGTTCCCGGTCGCCGTACGCTACCGCAATCGACTGATGTGGTGGGACGTCATCCTGGCGGTGCTGGGCGTAGCGACGATCGCCTACCTGCTCGCGAGCGGGGACGATTTCTGGGACCGCAACACGCTGCCGGATCGCGCCGACATCTTCTTCGGCGTGACCTTCGTGCTGCTGGTGCTGGAGGCGGTCCGGCGCACGTCGGGCTGGATCATGCTGTTCGTGATCGGACTGTTCCTCGCGTACGGCTTCCTCGGCCCGTGGCTGCCCGGACAGTGGGCGCACCGCGGCTACGACGTCGCCAGCCTGTCGGGCTTCATGTACCAGACGCTCGAGGGCATCTTCGGCACCGCGGTCGACGTGTCATCGTCGCTCATCATCCTGTTCACGATCTACGGCGCGTTCCTCCAGCATTCCGGCGCCGGCAAGTTCTATCTCGACTGGAGCTTCGCCGCGATGGGCAGCAAGCACAGCGGCGCGGGACGCACGGTCGTGCTCGCGTCCTTTCTGCTCGGCGGGCCGTCCGGATCCGGTGTCGCCACCACGGTGACCATCGGCTCGGTCGCGTATCCGATGTTGAAGCGCGCGGGCTACGGCAAGGAGGCGGCGGGCGGCCTGCTCGCGGCCGGAGGCTTGGGCGCGATCATCTCGCCCCCCGTGCTCGGCGCGGCCGCGTTTCTCATCGCCGAGTTCCTGAAGATCAGCTATCTCGACGTGCTGCTGATGGCGACGGTGCCGACGATCCTCTACTACCTGTCGCTGTTCATGATGGTCGAGCTCGACACCCGCAAGTTCGGGCTGCCGAGCGTGGCCGCCGCCGTCGAGGGGCAGCTTGCGCTGCTGACGAAGCGATATTGGTATCACTTCGTGTCGCTGATCGCGATCGTCGCGTTCATGGTCTGGGGCTTCTCGCCGATGATGGCGGTTTTCTGGGCGACCGTCGTCACCTTCCTGGTCTCGTTCCTGCGCCGCGAAACGGCGATGGGCTGGCGCAAGGTCGTCGCCGCCCTGCGCGACGGCTCCGGGCAGATGTTGAACGTCGCCGCGACCTGCGCCGCCGCCGGGATCATCGTCGGCGTGGTGGCCAAGACGGGCCTCGGCCTCAAGTTCAGCGCCATCGTCATCGCCTACGCCGGCGGCAGCCTGCTCCTGACCACGCTGTACACGGCACTGATCGTGTGGGTCATCGGCCTGGCCGTGCCGGTGACGGCGAGCTACATCATCTGCGCGGTGATCGCGGCGCCGGCGTTGACGAAGCTCGGCGTGCCGGATTTCGCCGCGCACATGTTCATCTTCTACTACGCCGTGCTGTCGGAGGTGTCGCCGCCAACCGCACTGTCGCCGTTCGCCGCCGCGGCGATCACCGGCGGGGACCCGTACAAGACGACGCTGCAGTCGTGGAAGTACACGCTGCCGGCCTTCGTCGTGCCGTTCGTGTTCGTGCTCGATCCCGCCGGGGTCGCCCTGCTGCTCAAGGCGCCACCCGCGACCTCGTGGGGGCACGTGGCCTGGATCGCGATCACGGCGTGCATCGGAATCGCCGCGCTGGCCGCCGGGACGCAAAAGTGGCTCTTCCGCGCGTGCAACCAGGTCGAGCGCTGGGCGTTGATCGTGAGCGGATTGCTGCTGATCTATCCGGCGTCCGCGGCGGACTTCATCGGTCTCGCCGGGATTGCCGTGGTCGGCTTGAGCCAGTATCTGCGGCGGCCGAAGGCAATGGCCTAGTTTCGGTTCATCGTCGATTGGCGTTGCGTCGGTGCGTGGGACGGTGCCCGGCAGCGATCAGGTCGCATACGGGTGCCCGAGGGTCGCAAACGCGCTCCTATGGGTCCCCGGCGCGGACGCGGCCGGCAACACACGCCGACCGCGTCCGCGCCACCCATGACGGACGGCGCGACCCACGGGCGCCCGTATGCGACCTGACCGCTGCCTGTATGGTGCCGATGCGAGCAAACGGCCCGAGCCAATGGCTGACGCGCTGAAATTGCCCGCTGTTATTCTCGTGCATCGGCACAGTCTCGGCGCGGCGTGGGCCGCCGGGTGCGGGCGCCTGTGCCGCCGTGGGCGCTGCGCGTGCGGCGGGCGACGGGTGGTCGTGTGTTGACCACCCGTCGCCCGCCGTACCACGCGCCCGCCCGACACGCCTGGCGGCACCCGAAGCCCGCGCCCGGCGGCCCACGCCGCGCCGCATTGGCCCCGGTCCAAGGGATCCCGCACATCGGCAAAGAACGTCAAGTTCTCGGGATTGCGAAGGGTCCGCTTCAGCCTTCGACCTTCACGCCCGCCTGCCGCAATGCCTCGATGCAATGCCTGCACGTGCGGATGGCCGGTCGTCTCGACGACGCAGACCACGCGCACCGCGTACAGGTCGGGCCCCGAGAACGCCCGATCGTGGACGATTTCCTTGATGCTCGCGCCGCTGGCCGCGATGATTTCCGCGAGCCGCGCGAGCCCGCCCGGACGGTCGGCGATGGATACCGAAAAGCGCGCGAGGCGCCCGTCGGCAACGAGCCCCGTTTCGATGACGCGATCGAGCATCGTGAGATCGATGTTGCCGCCGCAAAGCGTGAGCACGACGCGCTTGCCCTCGAGGTGACGGAGCTTGCCGCTGAGAAACGCCGCGAGCGGCGCCGCGCCGGCCCCTTCGACCACGCTTTTCTCGAGCTCGACGAGGCGCAGGATGGCAAGCGCGATGCTCGCCTCGTCGACGGTCACGACCTCGTCGACGACGCGCCGCAGCGCTGCGAACGGCAACGCGCCCAGCATCGGCACGGCGAGCCCGTCGGCCAATGTCGGCAACAGCGGCACCGCCACCGGCTCGCCCGGCGGCCAGCGCCGCGCTCAGGCACGCCGCATGGTCGGGCTCCACGCCGACGACGCGCATCTGCGGCCGCAGGGCCTTGACCGCGGTGCCGACGCCGGCGAGCAGCCCGCCGCCGCCGACGGGGACGACGATCGCGTCGAGGTCCGGCGTCTGCTCGAGGATTTCGAGCGCCATCGTGCCCTGGCCGGCGATGACGTCGGCGTTGTCGAACGGGTGCAGGAACGTGAGCTCGTCGCGGCGCGCGATTTCCTCCGCGCAGGCGCGCGCTTCGCCGAGATCGGCCCCTTCCAGCACCACCGTGGCGCCGAGCTTGCGGCAATTGGTCACCTTGACCAGCGCCGCGAACTGCGGCATCACCACGGTCACCGGGATCCCCAGCAGCGCGCCGTGATAGGCGACGCCCTGCGCGTGGTTGCCCGCCGAGGCGGCGATGACGCCGCGACGGCGCGCCTCCGGCGACAGCCGCAGCAGCGCATTGCGCGCGCCGCGCTCCTTGAAGCTGCCGGTGCGCTGCAGGTAATCGAGCTTGCAGAAAATGTGCGCGCCGGTGAGCTCCGACAGCGGGATCGATTCGACGCACGGCGACAGGTACACGCCGCCGGCGATCCGCGCGCGCGCCGCCTCGATGTCGGCGAGGGTCAGCACGGAGGCGATTCCCGCATCGTCAGAACGGCAGCGCGATGCCGGGCTTGGCGGCGGACAGCACGCGCCGGAATTCGTCCTGGATCCGGGCGAGCGCGGCGGCGTTGTCGGCCTCGAAGCGCAGCACGATGACCGGTGTGGTGTTCGAGCCGCGGGCGAGGCCGAAGCCGTCCGCATACTCGACGCGCAGGCCGTCGATGCGGATCACGTCGACGGCGCCCGGGAACCGCGCGGATGCGGAGAGCTTCGCGATCAGCGCGTGGTGCTCGCCTTCGGCGCACGCGACGTTGAGCTCCGGCGTGGAAAGCGCGTCGGGAAGCGCGTCGAGCACGCGCGCCGGATCGGGATGGCGCGAGAGGATCTCGAGCAGCCGCGCGCCGGCGTAGAGTCCGTCGTCGAAGCCGTACCAGCGTTCGCGGAAGAACGTGTGGCCGCTCATTTCGCCGGCCAGCGCGGCGCCCGTCTCCTTCATCTTGCCCTTGATCAGCGAATGGCCGGTCTTCCACAGGAGCGGCTTGCCGCCGTGGCGCGTGATCCAGGGCCCGAGGTTGCGCGTCGACTTGACATCGTAGATGACGGTGGCGCCGGGCTCGCGCGCGAGCACGTCGGCGGCGAACAGCATCAGCTGGCGGTCCGGGTAGATCACGTGCCCGGCGGGCGTCACGACGCCGAGCCGGTCGCCGTCGCCATCGAAGGCGAGGCCGAGATCGTGGCCGCCGCGCGCGAGCACCGCGATCAGGTCGGCGAGGTTCTTCGGCTGCGACGGATCGGGATGGTGGTTGGGAAAGGTGCCGTCGACGTCACAGAAGAGCTCGGTCACCGTGCAGCCGAGCCGCCGGAACAGCGCGGGCGCGAACGCACCGGCGACGCCATTGCCGCAGTCGATCGCGATGGTCAACGGCCGCGCGAGCCGCACATCCCGGGCGATCCGGTCGAGGTAGGCGGGGGCGATGTCGGCGCTGCGGTACCCGCCCGCACCGGTGGCGAGCGCGCCCGCCTCGATGCGCGCCTTGAGCGCGCTGATTTCCGCCCCCGACAGCGTATCGCCGGCAATCACCATCTTGAGCCCGTTGTAGTCGGGCGGGTTGTGGCTGCCGGTGACCATCACGCTGCACTGCGTGCCGAGCTCGTGCGCGGCGAAGTAGGTCATCGGGGTCGCGACCATGCCGACGTCGATCACGTTCGCCCCCGCGGCGCGAATGCCCGCCGCGAGTGCCGCGCCGAGCTCGGGCCCCGACAGGCGGCCGTCACGGCCGATCACGATTTCATCGCGGCCGCGTTCCCGCGCGAGCGACCCCAGTGCCTGACCGATCGCCCGCACGATCGGCGGCGTCAGCGTTCGGCCGACGATGCCGCGAATGTCGTACGCCTTGAAGATTTCGGGAGGAAGCGACGGCGTGGCCATTGGCGTGGGAGCGGGGATTGGCCGGCCCGGCGATTGCCGGGGGCGGAGAACGGCAGCGGCGCGACCCTTCAGGCGCGCGTCGCGAAGAATTGTACCAACCGCCGCGGCAGCCAGCCGAGACTCCCGGGGAACGGGTCCAGCAGGAACCCGACATGCCCGCCCCCGGCAGGCTGTTCGAGGACCACGTCGGCACTGACGTCGGCAGGGCCCGGCAACGAGACCGCCGGCACGAACGGATCGTTGCGCGCGTTGAGCACGAGGGTGGGCACGGCGACGTGCCGCAGCCACGGCTTCGACGACGCGCGGTGGTAGTAGTCGGCAGTGTCCTCGAAGCCGTGCAGCGGCGCGGTCACGGCGTTGTCGAAATCGTGCATCGAGCGCACGCGGCGGATGCGGTGGGCATCGAGGTGTTCCGGGAAGCGCTGCGCCATCGCGAGGCCCTTCGGCAGCAGCGTCCACAGGAAATGGTACGCGTAGACGCGATTGAAACCTTCGCCGATCGCGCTGCCGCAGCGCGTGAGATCGAGCGGCGTCGAGACTGCGGCGGCGGCGTCCACCATCGAGATCGCGTCGCGCCCTGCGCGGCCGAGCCAATTGATGAGCGCGCTGCCGCCGACCGACACCCCCACCGCGTACAGCGGACCGCCGATGTCGCGACCGCCGACCCGCGCGCGAACCGCGAGGAGCATTGCGCCGATCTCCTCGTGATCGCCCGAGTGGTAGGCGCGGGGATGCCGGTTGAGCTCGCCGCCGCAGCCGCGAAAGTGCGGGATGACGCCACGCCAGCCGACGGCGGCGAGATGCGCCATCAGCGCCCGCGCATAGTGCGATCCGGAGCCGCCTTCGAGGCCGTGAAACAGGACCACGGTCGGCACCGGCGCCGCACCGTCCGGGCCCGTCATGGGCGGCGGATCGACCCAGTCGAGGTCCCAGAAGTCGCCATCGGGCGTATCGACACGCTCACGCCGGTAGCACACCTGCGGCCGCGGGAGAAAGAACGGGTAGATCGTCTGCGCGTGAGCGCCAACCAGCCACTCCGGCGCGCGGTAGGCGTCGACCGGCCCGGCGCGCGGATTCGCCGGCACCGGCGGCGGAAGCGGGGCGCGCCCCGCGGAATCAGTCGAGCGCATCCTCGATTCGGTTGACGATGGTCTTCAGTATCTTGACCCGCGCGTGGCGCTTGTCGTTCGCCTCGACGAGGGTCCACGGCGCGAGCTCGGTGCTGGTGCGGTCGACCATGTCGCACACCGCGCGCTCGTAATCGGCCCACTTGCGCCGGTTGCGCCAATCCTCCGGCGTAATCTTGAACCGCTTGAAGGCGGTGTGCTCGCGGGCGCGAAAGCGCTTCAACTGCTCTTCCTTGCTGATCTGCAGCCAGAACTTGACGACGATGATACCCGCCTTCACCAGCTGCTCTTCGAATTGATTGATCTCGTCGTAAGCGCGCGTCCAGTCCTCGATCGAACAGAACCCCTGCACGCGCTCCACCAGCACCCGGCCGTACCAGCTGCGGTCGAAGATCGTGATGCCGCCGCGCGCCGGAAGATTGCGCCAGAAGCGCCAGAGGTAGGGATGAACGCGCTCCTCGTCGGTGGGCGCCGCCACCGGGACGATCGTGTACTGGCGCGCGTCGAGCGCACCCGACACCCGCCGGATCGCGCCGCCCTTGCCGGCGGCATCGGCGCCCTCGAACACGAGCACCACCGCGTGCTCGCCGAAGCGCTTGTCGTGCGACAGCTTGGCGAGCCGGCGCTGGTATTTCGCCGATTCCCGCGGCGTATTCCTTGTCGGTCACCGTCTTGTCGAGGTCGAGCTCGCGGATCAGCTTGACGTTGTCGACGACCGAGGGCGCCGGCGGCATGGCCTTGACCGCAGGACGCCGTGCCGACGGCGCGGCCAGCGTGCGCTGCAGCGTGTCGAGCAGGATCTTGCCGACGGTCAGGCTGCGGTAGCGCTCGTCGGCGCCTTCGACCACGTACCACGGCGCCATGCCGGTCGACGTTTCGCGCAGCACGTGCTCCCAGATATCGTGCGACTTGCTGTAGAGCTTGAGCGCGCGCTTGTCCGCCGACGTGATCCGCCAGCGCGTCTGCGGGTCCGCTTCGAGCTTGGCGATGCGCTTCTTCTGCGCATCGCGCGAGAGGTGGATCCAGAACTTGAGCAGCACGATGCCTTCGTCGGCGAGCATCCGCTCCTCGCGCCGCACTTCCTGCAGATAGACATCGAGCTCGGCGTTGCCGATGCGGCCGGCGACGCGGTCGAAGAGCGCCTCGCGGTACCAGGCATTCATGAAGATGCCGATCTTGCCGGTCGGCGGCAGCGCGCGCCAGTAACGCCAGGCGACGGGCCGCGCCAGTTCCTCCGGCGTGCGGCGGCCCGAAGGCAAACACGCGGATATGCCGCGGATCCATCCACGCGGTGAGCAGGTTGGCGGTCTCGCCGCGGCCGCCGCTTTCGACGCCGCTGATGAGCACGAGCACCGGGCCGCGCGCCTTTTCGGCGAGCTCGAATTGCGCATTGAGCAGTGCCTCGCGCAGCCGCACCTCTTCCCGCGCATAGACCTTCTTGTCGATCTTGTGGCCGATCTCAGCCGATTCGAGCATTGCCCTGTCCTCCCCGTCCGGATTCTATGATCGTTTCCAGAAGCGTTTCGTTCTGGCGAACCCTTTCCACGCGCGCGCGATTTCCGGCTCGCGGCGCGGCGGCCGTCGCCGCGAGCCATTGGTCGAGCACCGCCACCGCGCGGTCATCGCCGCCGGCCGCGAGCTCGTGCGCGAGCCGCGCCGCGGTCACGGCGTCGTTGCCACGCCCCAGGACGTCCTGCAGCGCGGCGAGCGCGTGGACATAGTCGCGCGCGCGGTCGCCGTCGAGAAGCGGGGCGAAGAATTCCGCGGCATAGCGGAGCTTCTTCGCCGCGATCCGCAGCGCATGCCGCTCGGCGGGCTCTCCGGCGATACCGGCCGCGGCGCGGCGGACCAGCCGGCGATGGCGGCGGCGCAGCAGCTGGCGCGCGAATCTTGACGCGCGGATGGGCGCCGTCGTGGCAGGATCGCCGCAGGCCGCGGTGCCGAAGTCCGGCAACGCGCACAGCGCTCCCACGGTGAGCAGAAGCTGCTGGAAACGCGACGACCGGATCGCGTCGCGGGCGGCGGCGCGCGCCGCCTTTCGCCGCCGGCCGACGCGGACCGAGAGCGGATGGAAGCTCGCCCGGGCGGCGCCCTCCGCCGCCAGGCTCAGCGCAGCCGCCGGCACGGTCTCGGTGGCGAACACGTCCCAGTCGCGGGCGTGCCCGAGAATCCCGGCGAGCCACCTGATTTCGGCCAGCAGCGGCGCGAGGCGATCATCGGCGACGAAGCGCCCCACCAATCCGAGGCATGAGCGCAGCCGACGGGTGCCCACGCGCATCTGGTGGATCCATTCCGGGTCGTCGTCACGGACGAGTCCGGTGGCGTTCGCCGCGACGTGGTTCAGGCATTCGACGGCGATGGCGCGCAGCGCCTCCGGTGCCGCGACGTCCACCGGCAGGGCAACGGCCTTGGCTCGCACCGGTCGGTACCAGCCGTCCGGGTGCCCCAGCACGAGCGCCTGCCCGCGCGCCGCCTTGTTGGTCGTGGCCACGGTAAGGGGCAGGGCGGCCGTCAGCGCGGCGGCGAGCTCGAACAGCCGTGCGGTGCTTCCTGACTCGAGCTCGATCTCGATTTCGGCGATGGGTGCGCGCAGGGGCTGGCGCCGACCGTGCGACGACGTGCCGGCGGCGCGGATCACGCCCCGGTCCAGGCACAGTTTCGCGCGGGTCCCGTCAGGAAACGCGACGCGCAGCGTCTTGCGCTCGAAATCGGTCGTGAATCGCGATGCGAGGCGCCCGCTCGCGAGCGCGTCGCCGAGGTGCCGCCGCCACGGGGTCGTGGCGAGCCGAACGGGATCGAGGCGCGGCCCGCCGAGCGGCCATTCGTACTCGCCGCGCGCATGCAACGCGCCGCCTGCTTGCGCGAGCGGCGGGCCCTTCACCGTCTGCAGCCAGCGCGTGCCGTCACGGCGCAGGCGCAACGCGATGCCGGCAGCGGCAAGGCGCCAATCCGGGGTGTCGAAATAGGTGCTGACGACGCGCGCCGTGCGGATCCGCCCGCGCCGGATCGCGGCCACCGCGGGGTGACGAAAAAGTGTCGCCGCTGCCGTGGCGGCGCCGCCGGGATCGATCGCCAGCTTGATTTCGATCTCGGCGGTCACGGCAGGTGGCCTCTCGTCCCGGAGCGGCCCGGGCTGGGCGATGGGGATCTTAACGCGGCGTCGACGTCGCAACGCCGCACGCGGCGCGCGCGCGCCGCCACCGCGAGCTCGCGCAGGATTTCGGCGGTCGCCTCCCAGCCGATGCACGCATCGGTGATCGATACGCCGTACTGGAGCGCCTGTCCCGGAACGAGGTCCTGGCGACCGGGGTTGATGTGGCTTTCGATCATCACGCCGAAGATCCGCGCATCGCCGCCGGCGACCTGCGCGGCGACGTCGCGCGCGACGTCGAGCTGGCGCTCGTGGCGCTTCTGGCTGTTGGCGTGCGAGCAGTCGATCATCAGGCGGGCGGCAAGCCCGGCGCTGGCGAGCTCCTTGCAGGTCGCTTCGACGCTGGCGGCGTCGTAGTTGGTGGTCTTGCCGCCGCGCAGGATGATGTGGCAATCCTCGTTGCCGGCGGTGTGCACGATGGCCGAGTGCCCGCCCTTCGTCACCGACAGGAAATGGTGCGGCGCCGACGCCGCATGGATGGCGTCGACCGCGATGCGGACGTCGCCGTCAGTGCCGTTCTTGAAGCCGACCGGGCAGGAAAGCCCCGACGCGAGCTCCCGGTGCACCTGGCTTTCCGTGGTGCGGGCGCCGATGGCGCCCCACGCGATCAGGTCGGCGATGTACTGCGGCGTGATCATGTCGAGGTACTCCGTTCCGGCGGGCAACTCGAGGTCGTTGATCTCGAGCAGGATGCGCCGCGCGAGGCGCAGGCCTTCGTTGATGCGGAAGCTGTCGTCGAGCCAGGGATCGTTGATGAGGCCCTTCCAGCCGACGGTCGTGCGCGGCTTTTCGAAGTAGACGCGCATGACCACGATCAGATCGCCGTCGAGCTCGCGCCGCACCGCGGCCAGCCGGTTCGCATAGTCGATCGCGGCGTCGTAATCATGGATCGAGCACGGGCCGACGACCACCAGCAGGCGGTCGTCCGCGCCGTGCAGCACCCGATGGATCGCCTGCCGTGCGTTGTACGTGGTGGTGGCGGCCGGCACCGAAACCGGAAACTCGCGCAGGAGGTGCGCGGGCGGCGCGAGCTCCATGATCTCCTGGATCCGGGTGTCGTCGATCGGCAGGCTGGCCACCGGGTGCGATGCGGCAGCGGCGGCCCGATTGCGTTTGGCGGTAGAGTGAGGCACGGCAGGGGTCCGGGAAGTTTTCTGTCGAAAAAACAATATATTACAGATTAAGCCACGGCACGGCCAGCGTTTTGCCCACCGTCATGTTGCAGTGCATGATCCCAAATTGCGACAGCCATGTCTCGGACGTCCGCGAAATCGTTGCCGTAGCCGTTACGGGTGTCGTAGACTGCAACTCAAGGTACTCGCGGTGCGCCGTGCGCGGTGGGCACCCGGTCAGACTACCAGAGCGTTTTCGAACCCAATCGCCTTCGGAGAACATCGATGAATAAATGGATTTCCCTTGCCATGGCGGGCGCTTTCGCCGCCGTCGCGATGCCCGCGTTCGCCGCGGACCCGACCTGCGAAGCCCAGGCTGCGGAAAAGAAGCTGGCAGGAGCGGCCAAGACGAGTTTTACCAAGAAATGCATGAAAGACGCGGCCGACGCAGCGAACAAGGCCTGCACGGCGCAAGCGGCGGACAAGAAGCTTGCCGGTGCGGCGAAGTCGAGCTTCGTCAAGAAGTGCGTGAAGGATGCGACCGAGGCGCCAAAGTAGCGGATGCGATTGCGAAACACGGTCGGGTGACCTCCTGTCCACCCGACCGAGGCTGACAAGGCCGCACCGGGCAACCGGCTGCGGCCTTGTTTTGTCCGGCGCTCGACGGCGGATACGGTGACACCGATCGACCGACGACGGTTACGCGGCCTTGCGGATCAGCAGGCCCTTGAGGTAATCGCCTTCGGGAAACGCCAGCGCGACCGGGTGGTCGGCGCTCGGCCCGAAGCGGCCGACGACCGTGGCATCGGCGCCCGCGTCGAGCGCGGCGCCGGCCACGATCTTGCGGAAGAGCTCGGCGTCGATGCCGTGCGAGCAGGAAAAGGTCGCCAGCAGCCCGCCGGGACGCAGGAGCTTCAGCGCCCAGAGGTTGACGTCCTTGTAGGCGCGCGACGCGCGCTCGGCGTGCGCGGCGGTCGGCGCGAACTTCGGCGGATCGAGGACGATGAGATCGAACGACCGCGCGGCATCGCGGAACTTTCGCAGCGTGGCGAAGGCGTCGGCTTCCAGCCACTCCGCACGCTCGCCGGCGAGCTCCGGATTCAAGGCGAGGTTCGCATGCGCCTCGGCGAGCGCGGCGGCGGAGCTGTCGAGCGCGGTCACCCGGGTCGCGCCGCCGGCCAGCGCTGCCAGCGTGAAGCCGCCGCTGTAGCAGAACACGTTGAGCATTTCGCGGCCGGCCGCGAGCGCGCGGATCGCGCGGCGATTGTCGCGCTGGTCGAGGTAGAAGCCGGTCTTCTGGCCGGCCGCGACGTCGGCGCGGTAGACGAGGCCGTCTTCGCGGAACGTGACCGGCGCGGGCAGCGTGCCGCGCACGACGCCGATTCGCGACTCGAGGCCTTCGAGCTTGCGGACCTCGGCGTCGGAGCGCTCGAACACGCAGGCGACACCGGGCACGGCGGCCAGCGCGTCGACGATCGCGTCGCGCCATCGCTCCGCCCCGGCGGAGGAAAGTTGCACGACGACGACCTCGCCGTAACGGTCGGCAACCACGCCCGGCAGACCATCCGATTCCGCGTGCACGAGGCGGCAGCCGGTGTGCCGGTCGTCCTGCATCGCGGCGCGGGCCGCGACGGCGCGGTCGATGCGTTGCCGGAAAAAGCCGGCATCGATCGGGATGCGCGGGTCGAAGCTCCAGACCCGCGCCCGGATCTGCGATGACGGCGAAAAGGCGCCGCGGCCGAGATTCGTGCCGTCGGCCGCGACCAGCGTTACCGTATCACCGGACGCGGGCTCGCCCAGCACGGCGTCGATCGCACCGGAGAACACCCACGGGTGCCGGTGGCGCAGCGACTTTTCCCGACCCGCCTTGAGTTTCAGCACGGGGCCCTTCAGCGCGGCGGCGTCAGCCAAGGGACACGCCCGCGATGCGTCCGACCAGATAGGTAATGCCGCCCGCAAGCGTACCCAGGAGCAGCATGCGCGCACCCGAGTACAGCGTGTTGCGGCCGGTGAACAGCGACAGCAAAGCCCCGACGCCGAACAGCGTCAGCGCCGTGATGGCGATCGCGATCGGCAGCGCGCGCGGACCCGGCGCCAGGATGAACGGCGACAGCGGCAGCAGCGCTCCCGCGGCAAACGACAGGAACGAAGAGATCGCGGCGCCCCACGGCGATCCCAGCTCGTCCGGATTGAGGCCGAGTTCCTCGCGCGCAAGCGTGTCGAGGGCGTGCTCGGGATCGGCGATGATCTGCCGCGCGAGACGCGTGGCTTCCTTGAGCGGCAGCCCTTTCGCCTCGTAGATGAGCGCGAGCTCCTGCGCCTCGGCATCCGGGTACTGCTTCAATTCGTCCCGCTCGAGTCCGATCTGGTGCTCGAAGAATTCCCGCTGCGAACGCACGGAGACATATTCGCCCGAGGCCATCGCGAACGCGCCCGCGCACAGGCCCGCAATACCGGAGAGCAGCACGACGTTGGGGTCGGCACTCGCCCCGGCAACGCCGAGGATCAGGCTGGCATTGGAAACGAGGCCGTCGTTGACGCCGAAAACCGCCGCGCGCAGGTTGCCGCCGCCCGCCAGGCCACGATGCCGCCGCTCGATGCCCGACGACGGCGTCGGTGGCGCATGGCCCACGTCGCGCGGCATCGCGGCACCGTAGATCGACATCCCCCGGACCTTCATCGCGGCCAGCACCCCGCGCATGCGCCGCGGGCCGAGGCGCTTCACCAGCTTCGCCACCAGCCGTGTCCGGCCATCGGGCTCGTAGGGCGCCGGTGGCGCGTGGCCGCGGGCGGTGACCTGCGCGCGCCAGATCGCCGCCTGCGCCTCGGCTTCACCGGCGAGGCGCCGGAAGAGCTCCGCCCGGGTGCCATCGCTCTCCGCTTCGCCGCACACGCGATAGAGGTACGCCGAGCGTTGCTCCTCCTGCCAACTCTCGAGCGGATTCATGGCCGGGGCCTCACGGGATGCGCTTCACGGGCGTGGTGCCTCGCACGTTCGGCGAGGACGGCCGGCGTCGCGGGGCGCGGCGCCCCGCCGTTGGGCGTCCGGGTGGTCATGCCGGGGCGAGCGCGGCGTCGATGCGCGCCATCACCGCGGCGTCGAGGCGCGGGACGACGGCGAGGGCCTGCATGTTCTCGACTACTTGCGCCGGGCGGCTCGCGCCGGTGATGACGGTCGACACATGCGGATTCTTGAGGCACCACGCGAGCGAAAGCTGCGCCAGCGTGCAGCCGAGATCGGCGGCGATCGGCCCCAGGCGCCGCACGACCGCGATCTTCGCCGCATCGGTGAGCCGCTCGGCGAGCCACTCGTAGCCCTTGACCGTCCCGCGCGAATCCGGCGGGATGCCGTCGTTGTACTTGCCGGTGAGCAGGCCCGAGGCGAGCGGGCTCCAGGTGGTGGTGCCGAGGCCGATGTCGCGGTACAGGCGCGCGTATTCCTTTTCGACGCGATCGCGGTGGAGCAGGTTGTACTGCGGCTGCTCCATGACGGGCTTGTGCAGATGGTGACGCTCGGCGACGTGCCACGCCGCCATGATTTCGGCGGCGCTCCATTCCGAGGTGCCCCAATAGTGCGCCTTGCCCGCGACGATGATGTCGTGCATCGCGCGCACGGTTTCCTCGATCGGCGTTTCGGGGTCGGCGCGGTGGCAGAAGACGAGATCCACATGGTCGAGCCCGAGGCGTTCGAGCGAGCCGTCGATCGCCTGCATCAGGTACTTGCGGTTCAGCGTGTTCTTTTCGTTGGGACCATCGTGGATGCCCCAGAAGAACTTGGTCGAAATGACGTACGACGACCGGCGCCAGCCGAGCTTGCGCAGCGCGTCGCCCATGATCGTCTCGGATTGGCCGCGCGCATAGACCTCGGCGTTGTCGAAGAAGTTGACGCCGGCGTCGTACGCGGCGGCCATGCAGTCGCGGGCGGGTTCGCCGGAGAGCTGGTTGCCGTAGGTAACCCACGAGCCGAACGAGAGCTCGCTTACCTTGAGGCCGGAAGCACCCAGCCGGCGATAATTCATCCTCGTCTCCGTTGATCACCGGCTTTGTGGCCCGGCGAAGGCCATCGTTTGCGGATCGCGACACGGCGTAGAATCGCGACTCGCATTGTAACCAGAAGGACGACATGATGCCCGGATCCAGCGCTCGCATCACGACCGCGGGCACACGGTCGGCGCCGCGCGCGGTCCCGCTGACCGCGGAAGCCCTGTGGGCGATCAAGCGCATCGGAACGCCCACGCTGTCGCCGGACGGCGCGCTCGCGTGCGCCGCGGTCACGCGCTACGACACAAAGAAAAACGACAGCCGCACCGAGTTGTGGCTTTTCCCGACCGGATTGGGCGGGGGCCCGCGCGGCGCGATCCGGGCCCGGCGGCTCACCGCCGGGGACAAGGACGGCGATCCGAAATGGTCGCCTGACGGGCGCTTCATCGCCTTCACCGCGAAACGCGCCGACGACGACGAGCCGCAGGTCTACCTGATCGCGCCCGACGGCGGCGAGGCGACGCGCCTCGCAGCGGTCGCCGGCGGCGCCTCTTCGATCAAGTGGTTCGCCGACGGCAAGCATCTCGCCTTTGTCTCGTGGGTGTGGCCGGACCTCGCGACCGACGCGTTGCAGGCGAAACGCCGCAAGGCGCAAAAGGACGCCAAGGTCAGGGCGCACGTCACCGAGCGTTCCGAATACCGGTTCTGGGATCACTGGCTTGCCGACGGCCGCGAGCCGCACATCTTCGTCTGCGACATTGCCACCGGTCGCTGCCGCGACGCGCTCGCCGGCACCGGGCTTGCGCTGCCGCCATGGGAGCCCTCGGCCGACGATTTCGACATCGCGCCCGACGGCCGCGAGCTGGCACTGGCCGCGGACCTCGCGCCCGAGCCGGGGATGATGAACCAGACCGACATCGTCCTCGTGAACCTCGCCTCGCGCCGCAAGCGGGTGCTGACGGAACGCACCGGCACGGCGGACGCCCATCCGCGCTATTCGCCGGACGGCCAATCGCTGGTGTTTCATTCCTACGACACCCAGCGCATCTTCAATGATCAGGGTCGCCTCACGCTGTTCGCGCGCAAGGGTGGCGCGATGCGAACGCTCGCCGCCGGCTTCGATCGGGCGACGACCCACGTGGCGTGGACGCCCGACAGCCGCGCGCTTCTCTTCACCGCGGAAGACCACGGTCGGCAAGGCGTATGGCGGCTGCCCGTTCCGCCGCACGACGGGAAGGACGGTGCGGCGGCGGCACGAGCGCTGCCCACGCTGGTGGTGCCGGGTGGCACGGTCGGCGGCTTCGCCCAATCGCGCGATGGCGCCGTGATCGCATTCGACCGCTCCAGCGCGACCTCGCCGCCGGCGCTGTTCGCCTGCCGCGCCGACGGCACGGGCGAACGCTCGATCGAGTCGGTCAACCGCGCGTTGCTCGCGCGGCACGCGCTGGGGGAAGTGCGGGAATTCCCGGTGAAGGGCTGGAACAAGGAGCCGGTGCAGGTCTGGGCGATCTATCCGCCGAACTTCGATCCGAAGCGGAAATGGCCGCTCCTGCATTCGATCCACGGCGGGCCGCACGCCGCGCACATGGACGTCTGGCATTTCCGCTGGAATACGCAGGTGTTCGCGGGCCAGGGCTATGTCGTCGTCGGCGTCAACTACCACGGCTCGTCAGGCTTCGGTCGCAAGGCGCTGGAATCGATCACCGGCCGCTACGGCGTGAAGGAGCACGCGGACATCGAGGCCGCGACCGACCACATGCTGCGGCAGGGTTACATCGATCGCCGCCGCCTGGTGGCCACCGGCGGCAGCTACGGCGGCTACCTGGCCGCGTACATGAATGGCCGGACGGACCGGTACAGCTCGTACGTCTGCCACGCCGGCTGCTATGACTGGGTCAGCATGATGGCGACCGACGGCTACCGCTTCTTCGCTGAAGAGCTGGGCGCATTCCATTGGGACAATCCGGCGCGCGTGATGAAGCAGTCGCCGCATCATTACGTGAAGCGGGCGAAGACGCCCACGCTCGTGATGCACGGCGAGCAGGACTACCGGGTGCCCGCGACGCAGGCGCTCCAGTACTACAACACCCTCCGCGCGAAGGGTGTGCCCGCGCGGCTCGTATGGTTCCCGGACGAGAACCACTGGATCCTGAAGCCGCAGAATTCCCTGCTGTGGTATCGCGAGTTCTTCGCCTGGGTGAAACGCTATGCCCCGGGCGGGGGTCGTAGCCCGGGTTGAGCGTCAGCGAAACCCGGGCGACCACGCCTCATTGCGCAACCGTCAGATCTTCGGCTGTGCGCCGGGGCTCGGCGGCAACCTCCCGGGTTTCGCTGGCGCTCAACCCGGGCTGCGCACATCCGGTCTTGCCTCGTGCGTCTGCTGGCATTCGAGGCAGCGGGTGGCCGTCGGATAGGCCGCCAGTCGCGCCGGGGCGATTTCCTCGCCGCAGTCGACGCACACGCCATAGCTGCCGTCACGCATGCGCCCGAGCGCGGCGTCGACTTCGGCCAGTTCCCTGAGCGCGTGGCGCACTCCGGCGATATCGAGCTCCGCCAGCGAATCGGCCACCGCCCAGTCGTCGGTCTCGTCGAGCCGGTTGCGCAGGCCGACGACGCGATCGTCGCCGCTGCCTTGCAGCTGCGCCTTGACCTCCGTGCGCAAGGCGATGCGGCGGGCTTCGAGGGCGGACTTGATGCGGCCGCGGTCGGTCGGCGTGAGCGTGGCGGGGGTCATGAGGTCCATTCTAGCAAGTTGTCGTTCGACTTCCGAATGCCGCCGCTGCCGGCACGCGCCGGCCGGGCGTCGGCAAGGGCTTGAAACCGCCGGCACGGCCCGCATTTACCCTGTACGGCGACGCACACTCGACACGACCAGGGTGGTCGCGCGCCGAACCATTCGCATCGATACCCAAAGGAGATTGACGATGAACAAGCTGGTGACGTACGACCCCTTCGCCGACGCCGGATTCGACGACCTGTTCCGCGGCTTTTTCAAGCCGGTCAGGTTGGCCACGCCCTCGCCGGTCAGCGTCAAGATGGACGTGACCGAGAATGACAAGGGCTATGTGGTCCATGCCGAGATTCCGGGCGCGCGGAAGGAAGACATCCAGGTGACGATCGAAGGCAACCAGGTCACGATCGGCGCCGAGGTGAAACGCGAGGTGGAAGCGAAGGACGGCGAACAGCTGCTGCGCGGCGAGCGCTACTACGGGAGCCTCTACCGCAGCTTCACGCTGCCCGTCGAGCTGGACGAAGCCACGAGCGCGGCGAAATTCGAGAACGGCGTGCTGGAGCTGACGCTGTCCAAGAAAGAGGCGCTGGCCGGGCGCAAGCTCACGATCCAGTAACGCGCACCCGCGCAGTCGGCCTGCGCGCGTCTCGTCGGAGGCGCGCGCAGGGGCGCTCAGCGCACGCGCTTCGCCGGATAGTCCTCGTCGATGTTGTCGCGGAAAAAGCTCCACGGTGACGACGACGATGCCATCCGGCGAAACGTTTCGGCGGAGACGCCCGTGTATTCGAACGTTCCCGAGGTGAGCTCGACGACCAGCACCCGCCGCTGATCGTCGTAGCCGGCGGCGCGCAGGTTGCCGCCGGAGAGCTTTTTCATTTCCATCGCCGCATCGCCTTCGCCGAGACGCGACCGTCATCGGAGCACGGGCCGCGCGGCCAGTATCGTCCGCCGCAGGGCCGCCGGTCAACGGGCGTCGTGGCGCGAAGGTCAGTAAGATGGCGCCCACGGCCCGCATCCGAGGCCGGGAGGGATGAACGTGGCGGGCGAACGGGGCCGGGTTGTCGGATTCGCGATCGCGATGACGGTCGCGACGATGCTGCTGCGCATCGGCGCGGCGTCTCCACCCGCGCACGCGGCGGATCCGGTGAGGACGCTGCACGTCGCGTTTCCCAGTGCGGAAACGAGCTTCGATCCGCAATTTGCCTCCGATGCCGCGTCGGACGGAATCATCGCCAACGTCTACGAGGCGATGCTCGAGTACGACTACCTCGCGCGCCCGGTCAAGCTCGTGCCACGGACGCTCGAAGCGATGCCGGTGGTGCAAGACGGCGGCGCGACCTATGTATTCAAGCTGAAGAAGGGCGTGCTGTTCACGCCCGACCCCGCGTTCAAGGGCAAGCCGCGCGAGCTCACCGCGGCCGATCACGCCTACGGGATCAAGCGGCTGCTCGATCCGGCCGTGAAAAGCCCGTGGCTGTGGCTGGTCGAGGGCAAGATCCTCGGCAGCGACGAAGCACGGGCCCTGGCGGTCAAGGCCGGCAAGTTCGATTACGATGCCCCGCTCGCCGGCCTGGAGGTCGTCGACCGCTACACGCTGAAAATTCGCCTGAAGGAACCTGACCTCCGGTTTCTGTACGCGCTGGCGGTGCCCAACACGGCTGCCGTCGCGCGCGAGGTCGTCGAAGCCTACGGCCAGGATTTCGGCGCGCATCCGGTCGGCACCGGCCCGTACATGCTGGGCGAGTACAAGCGCAGCGCGAAGATCGTGCTCGTCGCGAATCCGGGGTATCGCGACGAGACCTACAGCCCAGCCGGTCCCGTGCCGGCGTCGTGGCAGCCGATTGCCGACGCGCTCAAGGGCAGGAGGCTCCCGCTCCCGGGGCGGATCGAGATCAGCATCATCGAGGAAGGCCAGGCGCGCTGGCTCGCCTTCCTCAATCGCGAGCTCGACTTGCTCGAAAGACTGCCGCCCGATTTCGTCGATCAGGCGTTGGCCGACGGCAGGCTCAAGCCCGATCTCGCGGCGAAAGGCATCCGGCACGAGGTGCTGGTACGGCCCAATACCTACTGGACCTACTTCAACATGCAGGACCCGGGTGTCGGCGGCTACACCCGCGAACGGATCGCACTGCGACGGGCGATCGCCATGGCCTACAACGTCGACGAGCAGATCCGGGTGCTGGCGAAGGGTCGCGCCGTCCCGGCCAAGAGCCCGATTCCGCCCGACATCGTCGGCTACGATCCGGCGCAGAAGACGCAGGCGCAGCTGTACGACCCGCCGGCCGCGCGCGCGCTGCTCGACCGCTTCGGCTACAAGGATCGTGACGGCGACGGCTATCGCGAACGGCCGGACGGCACGCCGCTCGTCATCGAGCGCTGGTCGCCGCCCACGTCCGCGGACCGGCAGGGCGACGAGCTGTGGAAGAAGAACATGGACGCGATCGGCATCCGCATCGAGTTCAAGAAGGACAAGCTGCCGGAGCTGCGCAAGATGGCGCGGCTCGGCAAGATTCCGATGCGCGGCGACGGCTGGAATGCCGACTACCCGGACGCCGAGAATTTCATGCAGCTGCTCTACGGGCCCAACGCCGGCCAGGAGAACCAGGCCCGGTTCGCCTTGCCCGAATTCGATCGCCTGTACGACGAGGCGCGCAAGCTCCCCGATTCACCGGAGCGCACGAAGCTCTTCGACCGGATGACCGAGCTCGTGATCGCCTACGCGCCTTGGCGGCTGACCGTCCACATCCTCGAGGACCATCTGCTGCACGCCTCCGTGCGCAACTACAAGCCGCATCCGATCCGCTCGCAGGTGTGGCAGTACGTCGACGTCGTGCCGGAACCCCGGCGATGAATCGGGCTACGACCGCGGCGTGCCGGGCGGCGGCACGCCCGCGAGATCGGCGGCGCGCTTGACGAGCGCCGCGTCGTCCTCGTCGCCGTAGCCGGCGGCGACGGCATCGACGAACGCCGCATGCGCCGCGCGCGTCAGCGGCGCGTCGACGCCGAGGCGCTGCGCGAGCGCGGCCGCGATGCCGACATCCTTGGTCAGGATCTTGGTCGCCGCGCGTGGCGCATAGTCGTTGGCGAGCGCGCGCGCCATCCGGTCGGCGAAGATCCAGCTTCCGCCGGAGCTCGCATTGACGACGTCGAACACCTGTTGCGGATCGAGGCCCGCGCGGATCGCGAGCGCCATCGCCTCGGCGCCGGCGGCGAGATTGGCGGCGGCGAGCAGGTTGTTGACGATCTTGAACGCCGAGGCATCGCCCGCGCGGGGGCCGAGCGCGAACAATCGGCCGGTGATGCGCTCCAGGACCGGGCGCATGTGCCGGAGTGCCCCGGCATCGCCGGACACCATCATCGTCATCGTGCCGGCGGCGGCCTTCGCCGGCCCGCCCGAGACGGGCGAGTCGAGCAGCCGGATGCCGCGCTCGGCGAGCCGCGGCGCGAGCGTGGCCGGGTAGACGGGATCGACCGTCGAGGACAGCACGACGATCGCGCCCGGGGCGCAGGCCTCGGCGGCGCCGCCGGCGCCGAACAGCACGGTGTCGATCTGCTCGGCGTCGACCACGAGGAGGATCATCGCGTCGCAGGCGCGCGCCAACTCCGCAGGCGTTGCGCAGGGCAGGGCGCCGTTGCGCACGGCGGCATCCTGCGCTTCGGCGCGAATGTCGCGTGCGTAGGTGGGCAAGCCGGCGCGGACGAGGCTTTGCACGACCCCGCCGCCCATCGCGCCGGTGCCGATCACCCCGACGCGCCGGACCGCTACGCCGTCGTTCTCCGCGTGGCTCATGGCCGTGACCTATTTCGGCGGCGCATAGGGCGCACACCCTTCGAGCGTGGCCAGGTTGCCGTCGCGAATGAGCTGCAGGTCCATGCCCTTGCCGCGCAGCTCCATGAGGCCGTTGGTGAAGCGCACGCCAGAGGCGGCGGCGATCTGGTAGAGCGTGACGCGGTCGCCGCCCGGCATCAGCAGGCGCGCCTCGCCCGCGTCGAAACGGATCACGATGCGCTCGCCGGCAAGCTGGCAGGCGAACGTGTTCTTCGCCGCTTCCTCGGCCTCCTTGCTGGGCGACGCGTTGCAGGCGGCCAGCACCGCGATGCCCAGCGCCGCAACGAAGCGCCAGCGCCTTCGCGTTCCGTGCGGATTCGTTGCGTCGACCGGCATTGCATAGCCTCGAAGGCGGTGGCGGGCGGCGGCCGCGAATCGCCGCCGCTCGAGCGGCATCTTACCGGATGTCCGCGAGGGTGGCGTTCCCACGGCGGCCGTGGCCGAAGCGGGTGGCGTCGGTATACGACAGCACCTCGACCAGCCGGCCGGACCGGATCTCGCGCTGCATCGCCTGCCACCATTCGGGGCCGAGCAGGTCGGCGTGGTGGTACATGAAGCATTCGCGGGTCTTCGGGTCGGTCAGCAGGAACGTCGCGAATTCCTCGGGAAAGATGTCCTTCGGTCCGACCGGGTACCACACCTCGTCCGACATCTCGTCGTACCCCGGCGGCGGCTCCGGGATCCGGCGGAACTTGCAGTCGGTCAGGAAGTCGATTTCGTCGTAGTCGTAGAACACGACGCGCCCGAAGCGGGTGACGCCGAAGTTCTTGAACAGCAGATCGCCGGCGAAGATATTGACGGCGGCGAGCTCCTTCAGCGCGTTGCCGTACTCGCGCATCGCGTGCATGCGCTGCGCGTCGTCGGCGCGCTCGAGGTAGAGGTTGAGCGGGGTCATCCGGCGCTCGATGTACAGATGCTTGACGATCACGCGGCCGCTCTCGAATTCGACCACCGACGGCGCCACCGCGACCAGTTCGGCGATCAGATCCTCCGAAAAGCGCTCGCGCGGGAACGCGACGTCCGAGTACTCGAGAATGTCGGTCATCCGGCCCACGCGGTCGTGGTGCTTCACCAGCGTGTACTTGTCCTTGACCTGCTGGCGGTCGGTGTCCTTCGACGCGGCGATCTTGTCCCTGATCACCTTGAACACGTACGGGTAGGACGGCAGCGTGAACACGCTCATCACGAGGCCCTTGATGCCGGGCGCGACGATGAACTTGTCGCGCGAATGCTTGAGGTGGTGCAGGAAATCGCGGAAGAACAGGTTCTTGCCGGCCTTCTGCAATCCCACCATCGTGTACAGCTCGGCCGCGGTCTTGTCGGGCAGCAGCGCTTTGAGGAAGGCGATGTACGCGGACGGCACCTCCATATCGACCAGGAAATAGGCGCGGTTGGCCGAGAACAGGAACGCGAGGTCGGCGTCGTCGGTCAGCACCGCGTCGAGGTAGAGCTTGCCGTCGGCGTCGTGCTTCACCGGCACGACGAACGCGTAGGTGTTGATGCCGTTGACGATGCGGCCGACGACGTACGCGGTCTGGTTGCGGAAGAACGGCGACGACAGCACCTGGATCTGGTGATTCGGCTCGAGCGCGAACGGCCGCGGAAAGCGCACCCGGAACGCGGCGAGCAGATTGCGCAGATCGCGCCGGAAGTCCGCGAATTGGCGCTCGAAGCCGCAGGTCGAGCACGATGTCGATCAGCGCGTCGCGCAGTCCCTGCTGCAGCGGGTAGTACGACTTGTACGACGGCGGCTCGGCGTCGATGTGCTCGGTGGAGATCGCCGGGCGGACGAAGATGAAGCGGTTGTGGAAGTAGGCGCGGTGCAGGATCTTGGTCGACACCGAGTTGAAGAACGTCTCGGCGCATTCGGGCTGCTTGTGGTCGATGAGGAGGCCGATGTAGTGGAGCTTGACCTGCTCCCACAGGCTGTCGCTGCCGGCGCCGTCGAGGCCGGCGCGTGCGGAATTCGCGCGTGACGCGCTCGCCCGTCTCGATCACGCGCCGGTCGTAGAAATCGATACGGTCGCGGGCGACGTGCTGGATCGCGAGCCAGTTGCCGGCCTCGAAATGGCGCTTCGCCGCGCGCGCGCATTCGCGGAACAGCGCGTAGTGCTTGTTGAAGCCGTCGAGCAGCGCGAGCGCGATCGCGCGCGCCTGCTCGGCCGGCGGCGCGTGGCGTTTCGCGAGGGCTGCGGACGCGATGGGCATGGATCAGGGACTCGGTGTCGGATCGCCGCCGGCGGCGGCATCACTTGGCTTGCGCGGCGTCGGCGGCGGCCTGCATTTCCTTGACCGCGGCGTTGTACTCGTCGATCACGGCATTCGCGGCATCCTGCTGCTGCTGCGCGAGCGCGCGCTGGTCCATCGCAAATTTCTTGTAGCACTCGAGATAGGCATTGGCGTCCTTGCGCCATTGCCGCGACGCCACTTCCGTGGCCATCCGGCCCGGATGCTCGGGCTTCGCACCGCAGTCGGGCTTGGGCACCGTCACCGCAACCGGGGCAGGCGCCACGGCCGGCGTCTGTCCATGGGCGGCAAGCGCGGGCACGCCAAGCGCCACGACGATGGCGGACCAACGCGTCGCCGCGCGCAACCTTTCGCAAAATGACGTCATGACGGATCCTGTTCCGGGCAAAACCCCTATTGTAGGGCGCGCCGGGCGCCCGGAGTAGTGAGGGTCAGCGTGCCGCGAACGTATCGCAGCTGCGCACGTCGCCGGTCTCGAGGCCGATCTTGAACCAGCGGGCACGCTGCTCGGACGAGCCGTGGGTGAACGACTCGGGCACCACCGCGCCCTGGGTCTGTCTCTGGATCCGGTCATCGCCGACCGCGGCGGCGGCGCGCAGGCCTTCGTCGACGTCGCCCGGCTCGAGCAGGTTGCGGCGCTGCGCGGAATGGCCCCAGACGCCGGCGAAGCAGTCGGCCTGCAGTTCGAGGCGCACCGAAAGCGCGTTGCGCCCGCGCGCGTCGGTTCGCTGCGCCTGCGCATCGAATTTGCCCATGATCCCCATCAGGTTCTGCACGTGATGGCCGACTTCGTGGGCCACGACATACGCCTGCGCGAAGTCGCCGGGCGCGCCGAAGCGGCGCGTCAAGTCGTTGAAGAACGCGGTGTCGAGATACACCTCGCGATCCGCCGAGCAATAGAACGGGCCCACCGCCGTCACCGCGCGTCCGCACGCGGATCTCGTGCTGCCGCCATAGAGCACGAGCTTCGGCGGCACGTACTGCGCGCCCATCGACTTGAACACGGCGGCCCACGTGTCCTCGGTATCGCCCAGAACGCGCGCGACCATCTCCTTCGTCTGGTCGCGCGCGGCTGGCGCCGGGGCCGGTCCGTAACCTTCGGGCGCCGGCGTCGCCTGCTGCGGCGGGGGCGCGGGCCCGCCCCCGCCCTGGAGCATGTCGAGCATCTCCAGCGGATTGACGCCGAACAGCAGGCTCGCGATCACCACTACGACGATCGCGCCGCCCCCCAGCTTGATGCCGCCGCCACCGAAGCCGCCGCCCGAGTCGCCGGCGTCGCCGCGGTCCTCGACGTTGTCACTGCGACGAAAGTCTCCCCAACGCACGTTCGTTTCCTTGTCGGTTGACGATTCCCCGGCAGGACCGGGTTTCGCTCCGCTCGACGCCGGGCTACGGCAGGCCAGTTTACGGCTTCAGCGCCCTGTACAGGAAGGGCAGGCTCACATCCATCCGGTAGTCGACGTCGGAGTGATTGTCATCGTACTCCTCGTAAGTGTGGCTGATGCCGGCCTCCGCGAGCCGGCGCGACAGGATGCGGGTGCCGTAGTGGATGTGATACTGATCGCGCCAGCCGCAATCGATGTAGATGCCTCGCAGCGATTCGAGATTCTGCCGGTGCGTCGCGACGAGATGGATCGGATCGTGGCGGCGCCAGTTCTTCCAGCGCGCTTCGAGGCGCTCGCCGGTTTCGAGGTGAAACGGCAGCCGGAAACCGAGTGCCGCCGCGGGATCGGGATCGTAGGTCGCGGCCATGCAGACGTTCATGATCGCGTGGCTCTCGGCCGGCGACAGCTTTTCCTTGCGCCACACCGCGTCGAGGAAGCGCTTGACGCGGCCGTCGTCCTGCCCCTCGGCGAGACCCTGGCGCGCCCCGACGTCACGCGCGACATCGCAGGGTCCTTCCTTGCGCGCCGGCTCGCGGTACTTGGCGAGCTCGTTCAACGTGTTGGGCCAGTCGTGGCCGTAGACGAAGTCGAAGTAAGCATCGCCGGAGTGGTCGGCGATCGCGCCCCAGTGCCGCGCATATTTCATTCCGTGGATGATCGCGCCGTAGCCCCCGGACGACTTGCCGAAGCAGCCGCGATGCTCGCGGGTCGCGAGCGTGCGGAATTCCTGGTCGACGAACGGGATGATTTCGCGCGTGAGGTAATCGGCGTAGCGCCCGAGCGCCGAGGAATTGACGTACTGGTTGCCGCCGAGCGAGGTAAAGCAGTCGGGGAACACGATGATCATCGGGCCCATGCGCTTCCCATGAACGAGGCGCGCGACGCGCTCGGGCACGTTGTCGCCGAACGGCTTCCAACCGACGTGCGCGAGCCCCGATCCGGTGAAGCCCACCAGGTCGTAGAGCACCGGGAATCGCCGGCCCCGGCGTCCTCCCGCGGCTTCGTCGTATTGGGCCGGCAGCCAGACCGCGAGCTTGCGGACGTGGGGGTCGCCGAGCGGGTTGTCGGCGAGGATCCGGGACGAGTGCTCCAGCACCACGACGGTGCCGGAGGGGGAAAGCGGGCGCTTCTTGGCCATGAGGTTATCCGCCGGAGGAAGCATTCATTGCGGTGGTGTCCGGCGCAATTGTGCGGCCGTGCCGCGGCGCCGGCAAACAGGTCCGGCGTCAGTAGGATCAAACCCGCCGGAACGGGTATTCTTGCACAAAAGGGGAGATTGTCGCAATTCGACGACGGTTGCCAGTCGCCGACTGACGACAAAAATCCGGATCCGGGGCGGAAACCGTGACAAAAAAGACTCAAGCTGCGATCCGGCAAAGCGATCCGCGTCGTCGGCAATTGTTTTGGACCGGCATCTGGATTATCATCAAAGGCAGTGTTTCCGGGCAAAAAGGCAAAAATGCGGGTATTGAGCGTGGTCCGTTGGAGCTTGGGCGTCGTGGCCACGTTGGCGGCGGGCCTTGCCGCCGCGGCGACGATTGTCGTGGCGTTCCCGGATTTCAACGGCGTCCCCGTTCCCGACGGTCCGTTTCCCCAGCCGCCGGTGACGATCGGCGCGCAAACGTTTTCGATTCCCGCGGATGACCGCATTGCTTCCGCCGTCATCTCCGGCAATTGGGGGACGGTCGAGGCCCCCAACAGCTCCGCCGGGGTCAACGTGCTGCTCGACGGGGTCCTGGTGGCGAAGTGCGAGAAACCCGATCCCGCTTGCTGGACCGGCGACAGCGGGCAGCGGCCATGGCGCCACACCTTCACCGAACCCGAACTGCTGCCCTTGAATGACGGCACCGCCACGATGACCGCGGTGCAAACGTCCGACCTGCGCATTCGCCTGGGCGCGTCGACGCTCGTCATCGAGACCGTGCCGCGGACCATCGTGCCGACGCTCTCGCCGTTCGGCCTGCTTGCGTTGCTGGCGGCCATGGCAGTGGCCGGAATGCTGGCGCTCCGGCGTCACCCGCACGGCTGAGCCGGACCGCGACGGCCCGCGAACGCGCGGCGGCGACCGCGCGTTTTGCTTGTTCGGGGCCGGTTGCGGATGCGCCGTCGCGTCCAGGGCCGATCAGCGCTTCCCTGTCTTCGCCGCTGCCGCGCCGCGCCGCTTTTTTCTGGGCAGGACCAACAGCAACCCGCGGCACTTGGCGGCGCCGCAGTGGCACGCATAATCCGCGCGCGTGCGCTTGCTGATCCGCCCGTCGAGCGAAAGCCGGTAGTCGTAGGTAATTTCGTCGCCGGCGCGAATGGTGCGCCGCGCCTCGATGAACACGCGGCCGTCGTCGTACTCGAACGACTCGCAATTCGCGTCGCACGAATGATTGATCCAGCGCGCGGCATTGCCGCGCACGTTGGCGTCGATCACCGTGCCGTCGCTGGTCTCGAAAAAGAACGTGTGATTGGGATTGTCAGGGTCGCTCGCCGGACGCTCGAGGGCGACGTCCCACGTCGTGCGGTCGCCGCGATACTCGATCACTCGCGAGCCTTTCCTGATCGTACGGGTGGCAAATACGCCACGGCCGTGAATCGTTGAATGGCGGACGACGTAGGGGCGGGAGGGTTTCGCGGCGGGCATCGGGAACTGGGCGGGTGGGACAGAGCGAAAGGGCACGGCGCAGCGCAGCGGACAGCGAGCGAGATTGATCCGGCCCGGCGTGAAGGACGAAATGATGCCTCATGTCGCGGGCGTTGAGAAGCGCGATGCGCGACGAACGCCACGGCGTTCACGCGGCCGCCTGCCGCTTCGCCGGCGCTGTTCGGGCGGCAGGTGTGCCCCGGTATACTCGCCGGTTCCGCCACCGCACGCAGGAGGATTCGATGCGCATCGCCAGCAATGTCACCGATCTCATCGGCAACACGCCGCTCGTCCGCATCAACCGCCTCGCCGCCGGGTGCGGCGCCACCGTCGTGGCCAAGCTCGAATTCCAGAATCCGGCACACAGCGTCAAGGACCGGATCGCGTTGTCGATGATCGACGCCGCGCAGCGGGCCGGAAAGATCGGCCCCGACACCATCGTGCTCGAACCGACGTCGGGCAACACCGGCATCGGCCTCGCGATGGTCTGTGCGGCGCGCAGCATCAAGTGCGCTTTCGTCATGCCCGAGACCATGAGCCGCGAACGGCGGCTGTTGCTGAAGGCCTACGGCGCCGAGCTGATCCTCACGCCGGGGCCCGACGGGATGCCCGGCGCGATCCGGAAGGCGAACGAGCTCGCGGCGGCGGATCCGCGTTACTACATTCCGCAGCAGTTCGAGAATCCCGCGAATCCCGAGATCCATCGCACGACGACGGCTGAGGAAATCTGGCGCGACACCGACGGGAAAGTCGACATCTTCGTCTCGGGCGTGGGCACCGGCGGCACCATTACCGGCGTCGGCGAGGTGCTGAAGGCACGCAAGCCCGGCGTGCGGATCATCGCGGTGGAACCCGCCGCGTCGCCGGTTCTCTCGGGCGGCCAGCGCGGACCGCACCCGATCCAGGGCATCGGCGCCGGATTCGTGCCGGCGATCCTCAACACCCGGATCTACGACGAGGTGATGCGCGTCGGGAACGACGACGCGCTCGACATCGCGCGGCGCATGGCCACCGAGGAAGGGCTGCTGGTGGGCATTTCCTCCGGCGCCGCGGTTGCCGCGGCGCTCGACCAGGCGAAGCGCTCCGAAAACATCGGCAAGATGATCGTCGTGATCATTCCCTCGTTCGGGGAGCGCTACCTGTCAACGGTGCTGTTCCAGCATCTCGAGGTCTGAGCGCGAACGCGCGGCGGCGTTCGACACGCGGCGAGGCGCTTACTTGGCCTTCGGGCTCGAGCGGGTGCGCGGCAGGATGCGCGGCGCGGCCGGCGGACGATTGGCCGGGGGAATCGGCTGATGCGGGCCGGTCTTGGCGTTATGGCCGCGAAAGCCGCCGCCCTTGGACTTCGCCATGCTGGTCTCCTTCAATGCAGCGTCGGTCGGCTGCGACGCTGCCATGCTACTCGCACTCGCACCGTCGGCAACCCCAAGGCGCCGGGGACCCCGCGCCGCATCCACGCCTTCGCCCGCGTGTGGTCGAGATCGGCGGTTGCCGTCGCCGCCGGTCAGCGCCACCAGGCGGTCAGCATGACGGCTGCCGTCAGCATGACCGGCGCGCTCGCGGCGGCCATGACGGTGGACAGCACGAGGCTGCCGGCAACCGGTCCCGCCAGCGTGTCGAATTGCCGCGACATCAGGTAGACGTTCGCGCCCACCGGCAAAGCGGCCATCAGCACGATCGCCTGCATTTCCAGAGGCGGCAGCGAGAGCGCAAGCGCGAGGATGAGCACGATCGCCGGATGCACGACCAGCTTGAACGCGCAGATCGCCGCGCTTTCGCGCAGCCCCTCGCGGATCCCGAATTCCGCGAGGCCCATGCCGAGCGCAATCAGCGACAAGGGGACCGCGGCCTGGCCAATCAGCTCCAGTGTCCGGTCGATCATGTCGGGCAGCGGCAGGCCGGTGTAGCTGTAGGCGGTGCCGGCGATGATGCTCGCGACGATCGGGTTCAGGAGCACACCCCGGGCCGTCAGCATCAATCCGCGCATCGACGCCGTGCGGTTGCGCGCCCACTCGACGGACACGGTGACGAGCGTCCAGAGCAGGAACGAATTGAACACGAGCACCAGCGACACCGCGGGCAGCGCGGCTTCGCCGAGCAGCGTCTTGGCGAGCGGCACGCCCAGGAGCAGGTTGTTCGAGAAGATGCCGCCGACGCCGAAGACGGATTGCGCTGCGCCGTCCATTCCGAACAGCCGGCGCGCGGCGACGCGGGCGAGGCCAAACACCAGGAGCGACCCGCCGAAATAGGCGAGCAGCAGCCGCGCATCGACCGGCGGCAGGCGGGAGAAACCGCTCATCAGGCGGAACAGCAGCGTCGGCACCGCAGCCGCGAACACGAACTGGGTGAGGGCGTCGGCGATCGCCTTCTCCCACTTGCCCCAGCGGATCAGTACGTACCCGACCAGCACCAGCAGGAAGAGCGGCGCGGTGAGCGCCAGCAGATGCTGAAGGGCGTTTATGGGAGCCCCCCTCTAGGCGCTGCGCGCCGTCCCCCCGAGGGGGAAGATTCGCGCTTCGGGCGGCCCGGCGCGCTCATGGAAGCCCCATTGGCGCTGCGCGCCGCCTCCCGGGAAACATTCTCAAGCTTCGCTGCGGACGCCGGCGACCGCGGCCCGCAGACCGTTGGCAATGAGGCCCGACAGCACGCCCGGCAGGTAACGCGCGCCCGCCTTGTGCCAGCGGTGAAAGTCGGCGGGCGTGAGCGCCAGGACGCCCGGCGCGACGCCGGCGGCCTGCGCGCGGCCGATGCCGTACTCGATCGCGGCGACGACTTCCGGATGCTGCATCTGCCCGGGATAGCCGAACGAAAACGACAGGTCGTTGGGGCCGAAAAACACCGCATCGATCCCCGGCACCGCCAGGATCGCATCGATGTTGGCGATGGCGGCGCGGGTTTCGGTCATCACGATGACGGCCGTACCCTCGTTCGAGTCGCGGACGTGCTGTTCGCCGCCGAAGAAGCCGTAGCCGGCGGCACGGGTGGAAAACGCCGCCCCCCGCGTGCCCCCCGGCGCGTACTTGGCGGCGGCGACGATCCGGGCGGCCTGTTCCGGGGTGTTGACCTGCGGCACCTGAACGGCCGACGCGCCGATGTCCAGCACGCGCAGGATGTCCTGCTCCAGCGTGCGCACCACCGGAATCACGCCACAGGCCCGCGCCGCCCGGATCATGCTCTCCGTGGACTCGATGCCGGCAGGCCCATGCTCGTTGTCGATGATCACGAAATCGAGACCGGCGTGGCCGCACATTTCCACCAGCGCCGGCGCGGGAATGCCGACGAACGTGCCGAGCAGGGGACGCGCGCCGCGCAGCAACGCGGGCAGACGCGTGTCGATGACATTCATGGGCGTTCTCCGGTCGAGGTCGATGCGACCGGCAACGGGACCGGCGCCCCGCCATTGTAATGACCCGGCGCGGCATCAACCGTTGCCTGCCGGGGGTTGGGATAGTATCGTCCGCCAAGCGGCGCCCGGTATGCCAGCGGCAAGGGCACGGCGCGACGCTTCCGAACCGCCTCCCCACTGTTGCCACGAGACTTCCCGCCATGACGTCCGTTGCCATCCACACCACCGACTTTCACGCGCTCAGGGACACGGACACGGTGGCCGAAGCCACCCGCCGGATGCTCGCCGACCGCGTGTCCGACCTGCCGGTCGTCGACGGCGCCGGCAAGCTCGTCGGGATGTTCAAGCTCGAGCGCCTCTTCGCCGTGCTGCTGCCGAAGGCCGCGACGATGGATTACGGAATGCCCGATCTCGCGTTCGTGTCCGACACGATCGAGCAGTTGAAGCGGCGCATGCGCGAGATCGAGCATTCGCCGGTGCGCGAATTCATGATCAGGCCCGATCCCGTCGTCCACCCGAGGACCTCGCCGCTCGAGACCGTCCTGCATCTCTACAAGGGCTGCAACGCGATTCCCGTCGTGGAGGAGGGGACCGGTCGCCTCGTCGGCATGGTCACGGCGCGCGACGTTCTGGCCGCGCTGGGGCCCGAGGCGGCCCCGTGACGCACGGCACCGCGGGACACGAAAGCGCCATGCTCTTCGGCTTGTCGCCGCTGTGGGTGGCGACGCTGCTGTTCGTCGCCGTGTACGCGATCATCATGAGCGACAAGGTGAACCGGGCGATCATCGCGCTCCTCGGTGCCGGGCTCGTGATCCTGCTGGGCATCGCCACCCAGCACGAGGCGATGGGCGCCGTCGATTTCAACACCCTCGGCCTCTTGCTCGGCATGATGCTGATCGTCAACATCACGCGCCGCTCGGGTCTGTTCCAGTACGTCGCGATCTGGTCGTCGAAAAAGGTCGACGCGCGGCCATGGGGCATCCTGCTGATGATGTCGATCGTGACCGCGGTGTTCTCGGCGTTCCTCGACAACGTCACCACCGTGCTGCTCACGGTGCCGGTGACTTTGCTGATCACCGAGGAGCTCCGGGTCAAGCCCTATCCGTACCTGTTCGCGCAGATCTTCGCGTCGAACATCGGCGGCACCGCGACGCTGATCGGCGACCCGCCCAACATCATGATCGGCTCGGCCACCGGCCTCACCTTCAACGACTTCGGCATCGCGCTGACGCCGATCATCATCGTGATCATGGCCGCGACGATGGTCCCGCTCTACTACATCTGGGGCCGGCACCTCCGCGCCGCCGACGAGGACCGCCAGCGGGTGATGAATTTCAACGAGCGCGAGGCGATCACCGACGCGCGGCTCCTGAAGCAGTCGCTGACGGTCATCGCGCTGGTGATCGCGGGCTTCATGCTGCAGCGGCAGATCGGCATCGAGCCGGCGACCATCGCCGTCTTCGGCGCCGCCGTGCTGCTCTTGCTCGACAATTTCGGCAAGGAGCCGGAGGTGCAGTCGAAAAACGTGCACGCGGCGCTGTCCGAGGCCGAGTGGATCACGCTGATGTTCTTTCTCGGGCTGTTCGTGCTCGTCTTCGGCATCCAGAAGGCGGGGCTGATCGACATGATGGCCGAGGCCCTGCTCAAGGCCACCGGCGGCGATTTCAACGTCACCGCGCTGGCCATCCTCTGGGCGTCGGCGATCCTCTCGGCTTTCATCGACAACATTCCCTTCGTCGCCACGATGATTCCGCTGATCAAGGCGATGGCGCCGACCTTCGGCGGCGACGCCGCGCTGGTGCCGCTGTGGTGGGCGCTGTCACTGGGGGCGTGCCTCGGCGGCAATGGCACGCTCATCGGCGCGTCGGCCAACCTCGTCGTCGCCGGCCTCGCCGAGCGTGCCGGGACGACGTTCCGCTTCATGGAATACCTGAAGGTGGCGTTTCCGCTGATGCTGATCAGCATCGTGCTGAGCCACGTCTACCTGTACTTCCGCTACCTGTAGCGCTCTGCGGCCTGCGGGCCGAGACGCTGCCGGGGTAGGCGCGCCGCGCCTAGGCGCGCAGGCGGCGCAGGCGCTCCGCCGCGGCGAGCAGCGTTTCGTCGCGCTTGGCGAAGCAGAAGCGGATGACCCGATGATCGGTGCCGTCGTGGTAGAACGCCGACAGCGGAATCGTCGCCACGCCGACCTCGCGCACCAGCCGTTGCGCGAACTCCGCCGCCGGCTCTTCGCTGACGCGATCGTAGCGCGCCAGCTGGAAATAGCTGCCCGCGCACGGCAAGAGCTCGAGCGGCGTTTCCGCCAATGCCGACCGCAGCAGGCGCCGCTTGGCCGCGAAAAAGTCCGGCAGCGCCTCGTAGCGCGCGGGCTCGCGCAGGAACTCGGCCAGCGCATGCTGCATCGGGCTGTTGACCGTGAACACCGTGAACTGGTGCACGCGCCGGATCTCCGCGGTGATCTCGCGCGGGGCGAGCGCGTAGCCCACCTTCCAGCCGGTCGCGTGAAACGTCTTGCCGAAGGAGCCGATCACCACGCTCCGCGCGGCGAGCTCGGGGTAGCGCGCGAGGCTCTCGTGCCGGAGGTCGTCGTAGACCATGTGCTCGTAGACCTCGTCGCTGACGATCACGATGTCGGTGCCGCGGGTCAAGGCGGCGAATTCGGCGCAGTCGGCCGCGGAGAGGACGCTCGTGCCCGGATTGTTGGGCGTGTTGACGATGATCATCCGCGTGCGCGGCGAGAGCGCGCGGCGGAGCGCGGTCCAGTCGATGCGATAGCCGGGCACCGCCAGCGGAACCGGCACCGGCACGGCGCCGGCAAGCCGTACGGCGGGAATGTAGCTGTCGTAGGCCGGCTCGAACACGATCACTTCGTCGCCGGGATGCGCGAGCGCCCCGATGGTGGTGAAGATCGCTTGTGTCGCGCCGGTGGTGACGGTTACCTCGTGCTCCGGGTCGTAGCCGCGGCCATAGAGCCGTTCCACCTTGCCGGCGATCGCCTCGCGCAGCGCCATGACGCCGGGGCTCAGCGGATACTGGTTGTGCCCCGCGCGCATCGCCGCCGTCACCAGGTCGATCAGGACCGGGTCGATCGCGTAATCGGGAAATCCTTGCCCCAGGTTGACGGCGCCGTGCTGCTGCGCGAGCGCCGACATCACGCTGAAGATGGAGGTGCCCGTGGCCGGCAGCCGGGAGCGAACGTTGAGCGGGACGCGGGGAGGGGACATGGCGGTCGTGGGAGGGCGGGAGGTGCGGGGTGGGCGCGATGCGGCCGGCGCGCGGATGCGGTGCGCGATCGCGTCGCGAGTCGCGGCGCCGGCGCCCCCTGCCGTGGTCGATGCGATAATGAGCATACCAAAACGGTTCGTGCCGAAGGAGGAATGGGCGATGGGAAAAATGATCGAGCTCACCGCGGCGGATGGATTCCGCCTTTCCGCCTATCGCGCCGATCCCGCCGGACCCCCGCGGGGCGGGCTGGTCGTCGCCCAGGAGATCTTCGGCGTCAATAGCCATATCCGCAGCGTCTGCGATGGCTACGCGGCCGATGGCTACCAGGTGATCGCGCCGGCGCTGTTCGATCGCTACGAGCGCGGCGTCGACATCGGCTACACGCCGGAGGACATCGCCCGCGGGCGCGAATTCAAGGCCATGGCCAAGCCCGCCACGACGCTGCAGGATGTCGCCGCGGCGCGCGATGCCCTCGCCGGCGCGGGCAAGACCGGCGTCATCGGCTATTGCTGGGGCGGGTATATCGCGTGGCTGACCGCGGCGAAGCTGCCGGGATTCGCGTGCGCCGTGCCTTACTATGGCGGCGGCATGCTGGAGGCGATCGACGAGCGCCCGCGGTGCCCGGTGCTGTGCCACTTCGGCGAGCGCGACGCGGTGATTCCGGTCGCCGGGGTCAGGAAATTCGCCACGGCGCATCCGGAGACGCAAGTTTTCATCTATCCCGCCGATCATGGCTTCAACTGCGATCAGCGCGGGTCCTTTGACGCAGCGGCCGCGAAGCTCGCGCGGGAACGCTCGCTCGCCTTCATGCGCGAGCACATCGGCTGAGCGCCGTACCGTTGGCTCCGCCGCGCACCCGGACCTCGGGCGCCGGCGGTCACGCCATCACGTAGCGCGGTTGCCGATCAGGGCGAGGAATTCCTCGCGCGTCGCCTGCGATTCGCGGAACGTTCCCAGGACCGACGAGGTGATCATCACCGAGTTCTGCTTTTCGACGCCGCGCATCATCATGCACAGGTGCCGCGCCTCGATCATCACGCCGACGCCGGTGGCGCCGATCGACTCCATGACTTCGCGCGAGATCTGCTCGGTCAGCCGTTCCTGAAGCTGCAGCCGCCGCGCGAACATGTCGACGAGCCGCGCCAGCTTGCTCACGCCGAAGACCTTGCCGCTGGGAATGTAGCCGATGTGGCAACGGCCGAAGAACGGCAGCATGTGATGCTCGCAGAGGCTGTACACCTCGATGTTCTTGACGATGACCATGCTGTTGGTCTCTTGCGTGAACACCGCGCCGTTGACCAGCTTCACCGGGTCGGCACGGGCGCCGGAGGTGAGGAACGTGTACGCCGCGGCAACGCGTGCGGGCGTTTTCAGGAGTCCTTCGCGGTCGGGATCCTCGCCGAGTTCGATCAGCAGCTGACGGACCAACGTCTCGATCTTTTGGGTGTTCACGTGCATGGCGGGTTTCCTTTGCCGGGGAATGTCCTGCCCGCGTTGGCGCTCGGCCCGCGGGGCCGCAGTCGGCGCGAGGCCGATGCAGCGATTATCCGTCATATCGGCGAGTCCCCGAGAAGCCGTCCTGAACCTCGCTTCGCACGCGCGCCGGTCGCGAATCGCGGATTCCCCGCGTCGTGCGGGTCCCGGTGGCGGAAACTCGCCCACCGCTTGGCTGTTGCCTTATGTAACGTCCCGGGTTACAATAATCGGCTTTCTCGCCGAATTGGTTCGGCAACCAATTCGGGCGGTACCGTGCTCTTTCATCGAAGCGCAAGTCCTTGGCGTTGCCACGCCGAAACACCCCTTTCGCAAGTAACACGATGGTCCGGCAGATCAGGCCGGATCGCGGCCATCGCCTGGGCGCTCGTCGCCGCCTGCGCATTGACCGGTCTGCCGGCGGCGTATGCACTCACGCTGACGCGAGGGCCGTATCTGCAGGTCGGGACGGCCACCACGCAGGTGCTGCGCTGGCGCACCGATGTCGCTTCCGACAGCCGGGTCCGCCTCGGCACCACGCCCGCGAACCTCGTCCCCGTGGCGGGCGATGCGGCATCGACCACCGACCACGCGGTCACGCTGACCGGCCTCGCGCCGGAGACCGTCTACTACTATTCGGTCGGCACGTCGGCGGGCCCGCTTGCGGGCGGCGATGTCGACCACTTCTTTGTGACGCCGCCGCCCCCGGGAACCGCCGATGCGGTGCGCGTCTGGGTGCTGGGCGACGCCGGAACCGCCGGCCCGACCGGCTTCAGCGCCGACCAGACTGCCGTGCGCGACGCCTATTACGCGTGGAACCGGCAATACACGGACGTGATCCTGATGCTGGGCGACAACGCGTACTACTCGGGCACCGATACCGAATACCAGAAGGCCGTATTCGACATGTACGGGAGCATGCTGCGCCAGACCAACGCCTGGTCGACGGTCAGCAATCACGACACCAACCAGTCGACCGATCCGGACATGGCGAGGACAGCCTATTTCGACGTCTTCACGATGCCCACGGCGGGCGAGGCGGGCGGAGCGCCGTCCGCCACCAGGAAGTACTACTCGTTCGATTTCGGCAATATCCACTTCGTTTCCCTCGACTCGATGAGCTCCGACCGGTCCGTCAACGGCCCGATGCTGCGGTGGCTTGGCAACGACCTCGCCGCGAATAGGAAGCCGTGGCTCATCGCCTTCTGGCATCACGCGCCGTACACCAAGGGTTCCCACGACTCCGACGCCGAGCGGGAGTCGAGCGAGATGCGCAGCAACGCGCTGCCGATCCTCGAGGCGTACGGCGTCGACCTGGTGCTGGCCGGGCACAGCCATTCGTACGAACGCTCCAAGCTGATCGGCGGCCATTACGGCCTGTCGTCGATGCTGGCGAGCAGCATGATCAAGGACGGTGGCAGCGGGCGGCCGATGGAGACCGGCGCGTATGCCAAGGGGGCCGCTGGCAACCGCGCGGTGTACGCGGTCGTGGGCAGCTCCGGCAAGGTGAGCGGCGGACCGCTCGACCATCCGGTGATGTTCACGTCGTTGAATCAGTTGGGATCGCTGGTGCTCGACGTCGACGGCGACCGGCTCGACGCCAAATTCCTGCGCGCCGACGGCGTCGTCGCCGACAGCTTCACGATCGTGAAGACGCCGACCAGACTTGTCCGCGCCGCGAACATCAGGGCCCCGATCACCGGAACCACTGCGGTCAACGCCCCGGCGGCGCCGAGCGCGCTGGTCGCCAGGGCGATGTCGAAAAGTCAGATCGACCTTGCCTGGAAAAACAATTCGGGCAACGAGACGGGATTTCGGGTCGAGCGATCGTCCGACCGCAGGAAGTTCCTGCAGATCGCAACGGTCGGCGCGGGTGTGAACCGCTATTCGAGCACGGGCCTCGCGCCCGGCAAGACCTATTTCTATCGCGTCCGCGCGACCAATGGCGGCGGGGACTCGGCGTACTCGAATATCGCCAATCCCGGGGTGCCGCGCCGGTAGCCGTCACGGTGTGCGGGGAACGGCGCTTGCCGTTCGTGGCTCCGGATGCGCGAAGCAAAGCCCGGACGGAGCTTCGGCTGCGCGCTTTCCCGGTTTCGCTCTGTTCGAACCCGGCCACGGGTCAGGCACGTGCCTCCAGCTCTTCCCAGCGCGCGTAGGCCGCCGCGAGGTCCGCTTCGAGCCCTGCGAGCTCCGCCCGCAATGCCTTGACCTCCTCGCCGGCATCGCGGTAGAGCGCCGGATCGGCAAAGCGGCCGCGTATCGCGCCGATCCGCGCCTCGAGCTCCTCGATGCGCGCGGGGAGGCCGGCGAGCTCGCGCTCGTCGTTGAAGCTCAAGCGTTTGCGCCGGGGCCCGCCGTCGGCGCGTGCAGAGGAGGGCGCGGTCGCCGACGGGGAAGCCGGCCGTGCCGGCAGCGCCGCGGGGGCCACGCCGCCCGGCGCGGGACCGGCGCGTTGCCGCGCGTCCCCGTGGCGCGCCTGGTATTCCGCCCAGTCGCTGTAGCCGCCCGCATATTCGCGCAGCACGCCATCGCCTTCGAAGGCGATCACCTGCGTCACGACGTTGTCGAGAAACGCGCGGTCATGGCTCACCAGGAAGATCGTGCCGCGGTATTCCTGCAGCAGCGACTCCAAGAGCTCGAGCGTTTCGATGTCGAGGTCGTTGGTGGGCTCGTCCAGAACCAGCACATTGGCCGGTCGCGCCAGCAGCCGGGCAAGGAGCAGGCGGTTGCGCTCGCCGCCCGACAGCGACCGCACCTTTGATCGCGCGCGCTCCGGCGGGAACAGGAAATCGCCGAGGTAGCTGATCACGTGCCGGCGCTCGGTGCCGATCTCGACCCAGTCCGCGCCCGGGCTGATGGTGTCCTGCACCGTGGCATCGGGATCGAGCTCCTCGCGCAACTGATCGAAATACGCGACCGCGACATTGGCGCCGCGACGGACCTTGCCTGCGTCGGGCGCGAGCTCGCCCAGTATCAGTTTCAGCAGCGTCGTCTTGCCCGCGCCGTTCGGGCCGATGAGGCCGATCCTGTCGCCGGCGAGGATGCGGGTCGTGAAATCGCGGATCAGCGTCCGCCCGCCAAAGCCTTTGGTGACGCCAGCGAGCTCCGCCACCATCTTCCCCGAGCGCGTGCCGTCGTCGACGCGAAGCCGGACCTGACCCAAGCGGTCGCGCCGCGCCGCGCGCTCGAGGCGCAATTGTTCCAGGCGCCGCACGCGGCCCTCGTTGCGCGTGCGCCGCGCCTCGATGCCCTTCCTGATCCACACCTCCTCCTGCGCCAGCACCTTGTCGAAGCGGGCGTTGGCGACCGCTTCATCGGCCAGTTCCCGGGCCTTCTGTTGCTGATACGCGGCGAAGCTTCCCGGATAGCTCCCGAGCCGGCCGCGATCGAGCTCGACGATGCGCGTCGCCACGGCGTCGAGAAAGCGGCGGTCATGGGTGACGCAGACCACGGCGCCGGTGAAATTCTGCAGCAGCCCTTCGAGCCAGCCGATGGTGGCGAGGTCGAGATGGTTGGTGGGCTCGTCCAGCAACAGCAGATCGGGCTCGGCGGCCAGTGCACGGGCGAGGGCAACGCGCTTCTTCCAGCCGCCGGAGAGCGTCCCGATCACCGCATCGGCGGGCAGCTCGAGGCGCGAGAGCACCGCGTCGATCCGATTGCCGAGCGCCCAGCCGCCGATCGCGTCGAGCCGCGCGTGCAGCGTGTCGACGGCCGCGAGCGCGCGCACGTCGTGGCCGTCGTCGGCGAGGCGCGCCGTCGCGTGGTGATAATCCGCCAGCGCCTGCCCTTCGTCGCCCAGGCCCTGCGCGACCGCATCGTAGACGGTGCTCGCGGCGTCGAGCGCGGGCTCCTGCGGGACGAAGGCGATGCGGGCGTGCGGCGCGGACCAGCGTTCACCGTCGTCCAGGTCGGCCTGCCCGGCGAGAACCCTGAGCAGCGACGACTTGCCGGTGCCGTTGCGGCCGATCAGCCCGACGCGCTCACGCGCATCGAGCTGCAGCTCCGCCTGGTCGAGCAGCTGATGATGGCCGAACGCGAGGCGCGCGCGGGTGAGCGTTAGCAGGGGCACGCGTAACCGGGAACGCGCGCTAGCCGCGTCCCACGAACGGCATCTTGGTCGCCATCACCGTCATGAACTGGACGTTGGCCTCGAGCGGCAGGCACGCCATGTGCACGACCGCGTTCGCGACGTGCGCGACGTCCATCAGCGGCTCGATCGCGATCGCCCCGTGCGCCTGTGGCACGCCGGTGGCCATCCGCGCCGCCATCTCCGTCGCGGCGTTGCCGATGTCGATCTGCCCGCACGCGATGTCGTACTTTCTGCCATCGAGCGACGTCGATTTGGTGAGCCCCGTGATCGCGTGCTTGGTCGACGTATACGGGGCGGAGTTGGGCCGCGGCGCATGGGCGGAGATCGAGCCGTTGTTGATGATGCGGCCGCCGCGCGGGGTCTGGCTCTTCATCAGCTTGAACGCCTCCTGCGTGCAGAGGAAGACGCCGGTGAGATTGATGTCGACGACGTTTTTCCATTGCGCGTAGGTCAGGTCTTCGAGCGGGATCGCCGGTGCGCCGACACCGGCATTGTTGAACAGGAGATCGAGCCGGCCGAAGGTTTCCTTGACGCGGGCGAACAGCGCCTTCACCGACTCCGGGTCGGCGACATCCGTGGGCACGGCCAGTGCGCGCTCGGCCGACAGTCCGGCATCGGCCACCACCTGATCGAGCGGACCCGGGCGGCGGCCGGCGAGCGCGACCGCGTAGCCGTGGTGCAGCAGGGCAAGCGCGACCGCCTTGCCGATGCCCGTGCCGGCGCCGGTGACGATGGCGAATTTTCTCGGTGTGTCCATGTTGAATCTCCGGGCGTGGGGGTGGCGGCCGCGTGGCCGGGGCACCGCGGGTAGCTCGTCGCGCGACGTCGCGCGATGGCGATCCCGGATGCGGCGATCGCCAGTGTAACCGGGGCGCGCGGCCGGGAGAAATGGTGCGCTCGCGCGCCGATCCCGATCAGGATTCGCAGAGCAGGGCGAGACGCGCGAAAGCCTCCAGGTACTGGTCGATTCGACCCGCGAGGGCGTGCCGGTCGGACCCGGCAGGCGTCGGGCCCAACGCATCGACGAGCGCCCGGGAATCGCGGCTGCCGTCGAGCAGCGTCAGGATCTGCCGCGCGGCCGCGTCGCCGATCCGGACCGACTCCTGCCGCAAATTCGTGACGTGGTCGCGATGCGTGGCCTGCCAGCGCGCGAGCGGGCTCGCCACCGGCCGCGCGCCGACCGTGGTCGCAAGGCGCGGCGGCACGACGTGCAGTTGGGCGAGGCCGGCCGTGAACGCGTCGGCGAGCAGGTCTTCGATCGTGCGCGACGGGACGCCTGGCGCGCGCGCGTCGCGTTCGCGCAGCCACGTCCGCGCGTGCTCGACGGGTACGGCGCCGGGCGAGCGCAGGACCAGCCATTGCTGCAAGGCGCGCATCGTGTCGCGGGGGTCGCCGCCCGCGACCTTGCCCTCGGCGGCCGCGCGGATCAGCGCCGTGGATGCCGACACGTGCATCCCGGACACACGCTCGCGCGACAACGCAAAGCCGGTGGCCGGGTCGGCGTGAGTGACGAGGCTCTGCCGATAGCGGCGAACGTGGGCGAAGTCGAGATACTGTTCACGCGTCAGGCGGTCGAGGCCGTCGACCATCTGCCGGACCTCGGGCGCGAGCCCCGCGCTGCTCATCGTCGCCACCGCGGCCTCGGCGACGTACGCGAGACCATGCCGGCCGGCATGGGCGACGAACTCGTGAAAATACACGGGATCATTTGGAATCCCGAGATCGTCGTGAAAGAGGGCGCTGTCGGTCCGCTGTGCGATCCGCGCGAATTCCGCGCGCAGGGCGGCGTCGGACTCCTCGTTGGTCGTGCCGGGCCGGGCGAGCAGCGCGGCCAGCGCGCGCGCGGCGTCGAGGCGTGCTCGCGGATCGGCAATCCCGTCGACATGGAAATGCAGGACGTCCCACGTCGCCCGGCGAACGTGACCGCCGGGGAACGTGTTGTAGCTGACGAACAGGATGCCGTGCGGAGCCAGATGGCGCGCGGCCAGCGCGAACAGCGCATCACGTACCGCGGCCGGCACCCACGAGTAGACGCCGTGCGCGACGATGTAGTCGAACGTCCCGATGTCCTCGCCCAACGCGGACAGATCGGCCTGCACGAAGCGGATATTGGAGAGCCCGAGCGCCGCGACGGTCGCGCGTGCCGCCTCGATCGGACGGGCGGCCAGATCGCAGCCCAGGAACGTGGCCTCGGGCAGCGAGACCGCCATCGGGATGAGGTTGGCGCCGTCGCTGCAGCCGACTTCCAGCGTACGGCAGGTGCGCACCGCCGGCGGATCGAGGCCGAACAGCGTCGCCACCACGGCGAGGTGGTCGGGATGGCTCCACGGGCTGGGCTGCGCCGCGTACGCGATGGTGTCGTACTTCGCGGCAAGGTCGCCGCCGCCGGCTTCATCGTTCACGCGCTACGCTCCAGATGTCGCGTGCGGGAAGACGGCCGGCGCCGCTGCCGCCGTCCGAGCGCCAAGCCGGTGGCGCATCGACGTGCGCCGGGGCGGCTCGCCCCGGCGCGGCCTGCGCTTCGGCGTCAGCCGTCGTACTTGAACGACAGCTGGACACGGGCCCGGTAGGCGACGACCTTCCCTTCCTCGACTTTCATGTCGAGCTTGGAGACTTCCGCGATCCGCAGGTCGCGCAGCGTTCTGCTCGCGGCCATTACCGCATTCGCCGCCGCCTCCTCCCAGGACTTGGTGCTGGTTCCGATCACCTCGGTGACGCGATAGACGCCTTCACCGGCACTTTTTTTCGTCTTGGCCATAGTCTTTTCTCCTCACCAGAATCGGCCACCGCGGCCGCAGCATGCGGCAGGTGGTTCGACCATGATACCCGCGCCGCGTCGGGCTCGCACGGCCACCGACGATCCGGCATCCGCGTGCGCCGCCGCACGCCGCGCGCTGCTGCGAACCGCTCTCCGGTGAAATCCCGCGGCGCGGCGCGTCAGACCGGTACGGCGGCGCCGTCCGGGGGCGCCACGCGCGCGGCGCGGAGCGGTGCTTCGGTCGCGGTGGCGCGCACGCACAGCTTGTCGGCGGCGAGGGTGTGACCGAGCAGCTTGACGAGCGCGTAGACCGCGTCGATGTGCGGCGTAGCCGTCGCGGTAAGGCGGCCGAGCTCGATCACCGAGCCCACGAGCGCGTCGATTTCCGGCTCGCGGCCGGCCTCGATGTCCTGCAGCATCGACGTCTTGTGCTTGCCGACTTTCGCAGCACCCGCGATGCGCTTGTCGATCGTCACGCGAAACTCGATGCCGAGCTTGTTGGCGATCGCCTGCGCCTCGATCATCATGTTCTCGGCGAGCGCGCGGGTCAGCGGATACTGGCAAAGATCGACGAGCGTCGAGTGCGTCAGCGCGCTGATCGGATTGAACGAGAGATTGCCCCAGAGCTTGAGCCAGATTTCCGCGCGGATGTTGGGGAGCACCGGCGATTTCAGGCCCGCCGCGGTGAAGATCTGCGCGATGCGGGTGATGCGCTCGGTCGTGGTGCCGTCGAGCTCGCCCAACGGATAGCGGTTGCCCTCGAGGTGCCGGACCACGCCCGGCGCCGCGATGCCGGCGGCGGGATAGACGACACAGCCGATGAGCCGGCGCGGATCGATCGTGTTCATGATCCGCGCGTGCGGATCGACCGTGCGCACGCAGTAGCCGTCGTGCGGGCCGCCGTGCCGCTGGAAATACCACCACGGGATGCCGTTCTGCATCGGAATCAGCACGGTCTCGTCGTGGAACAGCGCGGTGAGATCGTCGATCACCGGTGCCACCTGATTGGCCTTGACCGCCAGGATCACGAGATCCTGCGGGCCGACCGACCGGATGTCGTCCGTCGCGGCCAGGTGGCGCACCAGATGCTCGCTGCCGTCGTCGAGGATGAGCTTGAGTCCGTTCCTGCGGATCGCCTCGAGATGGGCGCCGCGCGCAACCACCGTGACGTCATGACCGACCGTGGCAAACAGCACCGCGAGATGGCCGCCGATCGAGCCTGCTCCCACCACACAAATACGCATCTTGCCGCCTCGCCGTAGTGCGCGCCACGGTCGCCGGATGGCGTATGACGCATTGCACCATTTTACCGCGGAACGCCCGTGGTAGATTGCTGTCAGTGTCGATACACCACCGCAACGCGCTCGGGCCGCCGTAGCGCCCATCGCCGAAAAGGACGCGAATCCCGATGAACGATTCGACATTCGGTTGGCCGCCCCAGGTGGCGACCGGAAGCGAAATGCCGCGCATCGAAGCGGGCATCGACATCGCGCGTCCGCCCGTGCGGGTGTTCGAATACGTCGCCACGCCGGCGCTTTGGCCGACGTGGCACCCGGCGACGGCATCGGTCCGCGAGGTCCCGAACCGGCCGCTCCTCACCGGCGAGACGATGATCGAAGAGATCAGGGCCGTCGGGCGACGGTTCGAGGCGCGGTGGACGGTACTCGCGTGCGAGTCGCCCGGATTGTGGGTGATTGCGACCGCCACGACCAACGGCGATGCGCGCATCGTCTACCGGATTGCGCCGGCGCGGGACGGCTGCCGCTTTCAGCGGACGCTCGAATACCGCTCGCACCATTGGCCGTGGCGTGCGCTCGACGCGAACGTGACCCATTGGCTCCTCGGGCGGCAATCAAGGCGTGCGTTGACCAACCTGAAGCGGGTGCTCGAGGGCGCGACGTAAGCGCTGCCGCGGCGAGGTCGCGCACGGCGTTCGGGAACGACAGGCGAAGGAGGCGACGATGACATCGACACGACCGTTCACGCGCGCACTGGCGGCGCTGGCGTTGGCGTCCGCGCTCGCGGCGCAGGCCTGCGCGGAGCCCGTGTATTTCGACGTGCCGCGCGGCGCGCATCCGCACGACGTCGCCGCGGCGGCCACGACCGGCGCACCCGTCTACTACACGGCGCAGGCCACCGGGAAGCTCGGCATCCTCGATCCGAAGACCGGCAAGGTGGAGGAGATCGCGCTCGGCGCCCGCTCGGCGCCGCATGGAGTCGTCGTCGGGCCGGACGGTGCGGCGTGGATCACCGACGGTGGCCAGAACGCGATCGTTCGCGTCGATCCGAAGACCCGCGACGTGCGGGTGTGGCCGCTGCCCGGCGACACGGGCTACACCAATCTCAACACGCTGACCTTCGACCGCAAAGGGCGGGTGTGGTTTACCGGGCAGAGCGGTTATTACGGCCGGCTCGATCCGGCCACGAGCGACATCCGGGTGTGGAAAGCGCCGCGTGGGCGCGGGCCCTACGGGATCACCACGACGCCCGGCGGTGACGTGTACTACGCGTCGCTAGCGGGAAACCACATCGCGCGCATCGACGTCGAGACGGGTGAGGCGAGCGTCATCGAGCCGCCGACCAAGGACCAGGGCGCACGCCGCGTATGGTCGGATTCGCGCGGGCGAATCTGGGTGAGTTACTGGAATACCGGGCAGGTCGGCCTGTACGACCCGGCGACCCGCGCCTGGCGGGAGTGGAAGCTCCCCGGGAACGCGCCGCACGCGTACTCCGTCTGGGTCGACGACAAGGACAAGGTCTGGCTGACCGACTGGACGGCCAATGCCATCGTCCGCTTCGATCCGGCAACCGAGAAGTTCACGAGCTTTCCGTCGACCCGCGCCAACGCCGGCGTGCGGCAGATGCTGGGCCGGGCTGGCGAGGCGTGGGGCGCGGAATCCGACGTCGACCGGCTGGTGATGATCCCGGCGCCGTAGCCTTCCGTTCCCCTCGGACAACGTCGCGGCGGTCGCGGGGAGTGCGAGCGCGCGGCAACCTCGCACGCCGGCGGTGGTCATAGACAGGGCAGGGTGCAAGGACTGTCGCGTGGCGGCGACTAACCTGCACCGGAGGGCAAGCTGCTCTTGCCCGCAAAGGAGAGGCGTCATGCGTGATATTTCTTTTCGCCGCGGTTCGGCGCTGCTGGGACTGGTGCTGATGGCGATCGTGCAGGGCTGCGGCGCCGCCGGCAGCGCGGTATCGCTGCCGGCGCCCGCCACGGATATTCCGGCGGCGGCCGCCAAAGGCGCGCAGACGGCGGTCTTCGCCGGCGGTTGCTTCTGGGGCGTCGAGGCCGTCTTCCGGCACGTGAAGGGCGTGTCCAGCGCCGTGTCGGGGTACGCCGGCGGAACCGCCAAGACCGCCGATTACGAAATGGTGAGCAGCGGGGCCACCGGGCACGCCGAATCGGTGCAGGTGACGTTCGATCCGGCGGAAGTTTCATACGGGCAGCTGCTGCGCGTCTACTTTTCGGTCGCGCACGACCCGACGCAGTTGAACCGGCAGGGGCCTGATGTCGGTACGCAGTACCGCTCGGCCGTCTTCTTTGCCAACGAGGACCAGAAGAACGTCGCCCAGGCCTACATCGGCCAGCTCAATCAGGCGAAGGTGTTCTCACGCCCGATCGTGACGCAGGTCGTGCCGCTGGCGGCGTTCTATCCGGCCGAGGCCTACCATCAGAACTACGCGGCGCTGCACCCGATGCAGCCGTACATCGTGATCCACGACCTGCCCAAGGTCGCCAATCTCAAGGAGCAGTTTCCGGCGCTGTACACCGGAAAGTAGCGGCCTTTGTAGCCCGGGTTTCGCGCGAGCGAAACCCGGGTGATTGCCGAACTGGAAACACGTGTGGCCGTGGCCGCGTCCACCCGGGTTTCACATGCGTTCAACCCGGGCTACGCGCTTGTCACGGCGTCGTCAGTTTCGTGAGTGCGCGCACGTCAGCGGTGCGCGCCAGCGCGGCACACGCATCGATCAGTTGCGCGGCGCGCGCGGCGCCCAGCACCGGATCGACGAGACCGTGGAATTTGCGCTCGAGATCCGCGTCGGTCATCGGCCGCTCGAGGCTGCCGATGGCGTGGGCGACGGCGAGATGCAGGCGGCGGCCATCGGTGCAGGTGACCGTGATGTCCGCGGCATCCTCGGCGATCGTCGCGTCGGCGGTGGCGCGAATGCGCTCGCGCAAGGCAATGACGTCCGGTCTCGCCACGACGGCGTCCGCGAACTCGGCCTCGCCCGCCTGTCCGAAGAGGACGCCCGCCGCGCACGCGTGGTAGACGCTGAACTTGCCTTCGAGCCCCGTTCGCGGCGACGTCTTTCCGGTGAGCTCGAGCACCAGCGGATGCACGTTGAGGTCGATGCGGGCGATGTCGTCGCCCCGCAGCCGATGGGCGGCGGCGAGCTGCACGCACCCGTCGATGGACGGATGGATCACGATCCCGCAGGCAAACGGCTTGTAGGTGTTGAACGAGATCTCGAAGCGCTGCCCGAGGCGCTCGGTGATTTCGTTCCAGTCGTGCCGGGTCGAGTACGTTTGCATGAGCCCGCGCGGGGCTTCGAGCGCGCGCGCCGAGGCCGTGTAGCCGTGCTTGGCCAGCAATGCCGCCGTGAGCCCGACGCGCGCCGCGGCGCCCGGGTGGAATGGTTTGGTCATCGTCCCGAACTGCTCGCGCACGCCAACCGGCTGCGACGCCGCTAGCCCTAGCGCCATCGTCGTCCGGTCGGCGTCGAGCCGCAGCAACCGGGCGCACGCCGCGGCCGCGCCCAGCATTCCCGTGGTGCCGGTGATGTGCCAGCCGCGATCGTAGTGTTCCGGATAGATCGCGTTGCCCACCCGGCAGGCGACCTCGATGCCGAGAACCAGCGCGTCGACGAGCTCACGCCCGCTCGCGCCGGCGTGTTCGGCGAGCGCAAGCGCAGCCGAGGCGACCGGGCCGGCCGGATGAATGATCGTCTTGAGATGCGTGTCGTCGAAATCGAACGTGTGCGAGGTGATGCCGTTGAGCAGTGCCGCACTGGCGATGTCGACGCGCTCGTGGCGGCCGAGGATGCTGGCCTGCGCACCCGGCGCGAGCTCGAGGACGGCGGACAGCGCGGCCTCGACCGTCGCGTGCCGCGATCCGCCGATCGCGCAGCCGAGCCAGTTCAGGAACGTTCGCCGCGCCTCGTTCTCGACGCCCTCGTCCCAGCCCTGCGTCGGGTGCGTGGTGACGAAGTCGGCGAGAATCCGGGTGACGGGCGGCGCGTGCACCTGCACGGCTGCCTGCGTGTCGTTGGCCATTCAATGCTCTCCCTGGGTCGCGGCGTGTGCGCCGGTGTGCGCCCGGCGCCTCGCGTGTGGACGGCTCATTCGAGTTCGATGTTGCGTTCCTTCGCGAGGCGCGACCAGCGGCCGATGTCGTCGCGAATGTACTGGCCGAACTGTTCCGGCGACATCGGCATCGGTTCCAGCGCTTCGCCGGACAGCCGTTCGCGCAGTTCCGGGCTTTCGAGCAGCCGGTTGATCTCGTCGTTCAGCCGCTTCACGATCGGCGCCGGCAGACCGGCCGGTCCCACGATCCCGTACCACTGCACGCCGGTGAATCCCCGGTAGCCCAGTTCCTCGAACGTGGGCACGTCGGGCACGAGCGGATGGCGCTGTTGCCCGGTGACGGCCAACGGCCTCACCTTGCCCGCCTTGATGTGCGGCAGCGCGGCGGCGAGGCCGGGAAACATCGCCTGGGTCTGGCCGCCCAGGATGTCGGTGAAGGCGGGGCCGATGCCACGATAGGGGACGTGCACGAGATCCATGTCGGCGGCGATCTTCAATTGCTCCATCGCGAGGTGCGTGAGCGTCCCCTGCCCGGCCGAGCCATAGGACAGCTTGCCGGGATTCTTCTTCGCGTACTGGACGAACTCGACCAGCGTGTTGACCGGGAGCGTCGGCGGCACGATCAGGATGTTCGGCGTGCCGCCCACCATCGCGATCGGCGTGAAGTCCTTGATCGCGTCGTAGGGCAGCTTGCGCACTGCCGGGTTGGTGCCGTGCGTTCCGACGTAGCCGACCATCAGCGTGTAGCCGTCCGGCGCGGCCCGCGCCGTGGCCATCGACCCGACCACGCCGCCGCCGCCGCTCTGATTGTCGACGACGATCGACTGGCCGAGTGCGCGGCCCAGACGATCGGCGATCGTCCGCGCGACGAGATCGACGCCGCCGCCGGGCTGGACGGGCGCGATGATCTTGATCGGCTTGTTGGGGTAGCCTGCCTGCGCGAACAGGGCGCCGGCGAGCGCGAACAGAACGGTGGCAGCAAGCGCCGTCAGAACGGCGCGCCCGGACGAGTGTGTCATGAATGCTCCGAGGGTCGGCGGACGGCCGCCGTGCACGGCCGCAAAGGGTTGAGGTTGATTATCGCGCAAAAGCGCACCTGCCTCGCGCGATGGCGGCGGACGTCGCGAATCGTCGGTGGTTCGCGAACGCTTCAGTCGCGCCCCGGAACGATCCGGAAGCTCGCGACGCCCGGTTCCGCCAGCAGTCCGCGCACGAGCGTGGCGATGCCGTCGGCGCGGTCCGAGCGCATCACGAGTTCGTACTCGAGGGTCTGGCTTGCGCCGTCCAGCCGGCAGGAGAACTCGTCGATCGCGAAGCCGTATCGTCGCGACGAGCTCGCGCAGCCGGTCGTCGTCGAAGGCCACGCTGCGCGAAAACCCGACCTCGCAGTGGACCAGCGATTGCACCGGCACGCGGCCTTCGAGACGAAGCAGGAGATCGAGGGCGGCCCAGGTGAGGAACGTGGCGAGGGCGCCGGGGATGAAGAGGCCCGCGCCAAACGCCACACCGATCGCCGCGACCACCCAGATCGACGCCGCCGTCGTCAGGCCGCGCACGGTGAACCCTTCCTTGAGGATCACGCCGGCGCCGAGAAAACCGATCCCGGTGACGAGGCCCTGGATCACCCGGGTCGGGTCGCCTTTTCCCGGCGCCGCCCACGACACCGCGTATTCGCTGGCGGCAACGAGCAGGGCCGAGCCGAGCGCCACCAGCGCATAGGTGCGCAATCCCGCGGCCCGGCCACGATAGGTGCGCTCGAGACCGATGAGCGCGCCGGCCACCAGCGCACCGCACATGCGCAACAGAATGTCGATCTCGGTCATTATCTTCGTGGACACCGCGTCATGACGGCCCGGATGCACGAGGCTATCGCGGGTGTTCGCACCATGATGCCATGCCCTGAACGCTTCATGGGAGAATCGCCTGCGCCGGACGCATTGCTTGCCGCGGACGCATTGCCTGCGGCGGCGTGCCGACGATGGCTTCCCCTTTGCGCCATGATCAACGATCGGCGACGGTCGCGCCCGACCAATCCCTTGCAAGGAGACCTCCGATGAAACACCTGGCCCCCCGCCTCTTGATCACTACGCTGCTGTTTGCGGCCACGCTCGTCGCGCAGGGGCAGTCGGTGCCCGAGCGCATCCGCGGTGACGTGGTCGCGCTCGACGGACTCGCGCTGACGGTGAGAACCGACGGCGGACAGGTGCAGACGGTGCGACTTGCGAAGGATTTTCGGGTCAGCGCGCGCTCGCGTGCCGACATCGCCGCGATCGCCCCGGGAACCTTCCTCGGGACGACCGCGACACCGCAAGCCGACGGCACGCTGGCGGCCGTCGAAGTCCACGTCTTTCCCGAATCGATGCGCGGTACAGGCGAAGGCCATCGCCCGATGGCCGCCATTCCCGGCAGTACCATGACCAATGCCACCGTGGCGCGCATCGCGCCGGCCGATGCCGGAAATGCCGCCGGCGCCAACGCCACGATGACCAACGCCACGGTCGCGAACGTTGCCGCCGCCGGTGGCGGGCGGAAGATCACGCTGCGTTACCCTGAGGGTGAGAAGACCGTCGTCGTGGCTGATTCCGTCCCCGTGGTCATGGTCGAGCCGGGCGACGCCTCGATGCTGGTCCCGGGCGCGCACGTCGTCGTCACCGCCGTCAAGGGCGCCGATGGCACGCTGACCGCCGACCGGATCACGGTGGGCAGAAACGGGCTAGTGCCCCCGGGGTAAGCCGGGCCTTCCCACGTGTTCGATCGGCCGCCGGCGTGCCGGCGCCGGATCGCTGCGACGGGTCGATGGGTCGCGTGCGCGTCTTGACCGTCAGCGCGCCGCGCAGCGCCGCAGCGCGGCGATGGCGTCGTCGGCATGTTTCCTGATGCCGGCGCCGTACTGTTGCGCCGAGATGAGGTTCCAGGTCATGTTCGCCCGGGCAGCGTCACGCGCGGCCTCGGCGAGGATCGGGATGGCCTCCGGGCAGCCGCACGCCTTCGCCTGTTGCGCGGCGTCGATGGCCGGGATCCGCGCTTCACCCGCGAAGTTGGTCGCCTCGCCGACGTTCTGGCTCGTCAGCGCGCGCTGTCCGTAATCGGCGACGGTCGTGGCGAAGGCGATCGCCGGTGCGCAATCGGCCGCGCCGGCGAAAATCGGCGCGCAGGCAGCCATCAGCACGATGGCGAGGAGGGCTAGACGATGGCGTGACGGGTGCATGGAGGGCCCGGTATGTGGTTGAGCGAAACCGCCTGCGCGTCCCGGCAGAAGGCCTTTGCGATACGGACGGCCGCGGCGGGAAGGTGGCGAGGTCAAGGGATCTTGTGGGTGCCCTGGGTCACGGCGAGAAAGATCTCGCGCAGGAACATGGCGAGGGACACGATCAGCGCGACCATCGCGAGCACGAACAGCACCGCGACCAGGCGGGCAAGGTCCACGGACAACAGCGCTCCGAGGAACGCCCCGGCAATGACGACGCAGACGAGCAACGCGGCGGATACCGCGCAGAGGATCGCGAAATAGATGAACCGGATGCGGCGCGACAGAAGGCGCAGCTCGCGCCGCGCCGCGTCGAGCGGCACGTCGGCAAGATGCGGGATGCGGTCGTACACGACGCGCCGGCGATCGACGATCCGCCCCAGGCGGTTGTTGAGCGCGGTGATCAGCGTCGCGACCGCAGTCAACAGGAACACCGGCGCGATCGCCAGCTGGATGACGCGGCTGATATCGCCGAGATGGGATTCCATGCGCGCGCTCAGGATTGCAGGCCATTTCGCCGGCGTGCGGCCCGGGCTCCGGACTCGGTGCGAAAATCCATACGATGTCAGTCGCGGAAGCTCGGCGCGCGCCGTTCGCGCGCGGCGGTGAGCGCCTCGGAGAGATCCGCGGAAATGAGCAACGCCGCGTTCCAGGTGGCGACGTAGTTGAGGCCGTCGGCGACGGAGTGGTCGCGCGCGTAGGTGATCATCTCCTTGCACCCGCGCACGGCCAGCGGTGATCTGGCCGCGATCGTCGCGGCCAGGTCGCCGACGCCGGCCGCGAGCGCCTCCGGCGTGTCGTAGCATCGGTTGACGAGCCCGATCGCGCGCGCTTCCGCTCCGTTGACGTGGCGTCCGGTATACGCGAGCTCGCGGGCCATGCCTTCGCCGATCAGCCGCGGGAGGCGCTGCAGCGTGCCGAGATCGGCGGTCAGCCCGACATCGACCTCCTTCACCGAGAACACGGCATCGGCGGAGCAATAGCGCATGTCGCAGGCGAGCACGATGTCGACGCCGCCGCCGAGGCACGCGCCGTGAATGGCCGCGATGACGGGCTTGCGGCAGCGGTCGATCGCCGCGACCGTATCCTGGAGGTCGACGATGATCCGGCGCAGCTTTTCGCGCGCGCGGCCGTCGCAGGGATCGGCGATCTGCGCGCGCAATCCGGCGAGCAGCGCGAGATCGATGCCCGACGTGAACCCGGCGCCCGCGCCGCGCAGGATGCCGACGCGCGCGCCGGGCGTCGCGTCGAGCCAGCGCATGGCGTCGCGGAGCTCCTGCCACATGACGCCGTCCAAAGCATTCGCCTTGCCCGGTCGCGACAGCTCGATGACGGCCACGTGGCCGTCGAGCGTCACGTTGAGCCGTTGATACGTTGCGGCGGTGTCTTCTTTGCTCATGGCGGAGTCCTGATGGTCGTTGTAGAGCGTTGCAGGCGTGGCGTCAACGGCGGTGGCCGGTGAGCGCGGTCAGGGTGCCGGCGAAGCGCAGCGACCCGGACAGGCTGCCGCCGTCCACGCGGGCGCGCACGCTGCGCACGCCGCCGTCGTGGTGGACGAAGGTGAAGCCCAGGATATTGCCCTCGACGTAGGCGCCCAACAGCGGTTGCGTCCGCCCGCGCATCGTCAACGCGCGGAAGGCGCGCCGCGGCTGGACCCTACCCGCCGCGACAGGTTTGCATTATCCTCGCAACGGACCGGTCGAGCGATCTCGCCACGTCCCGTCCGGGACGCGCGCTCCGTGTCCCGGCGCGGTTACCTGCCCACGCCCCCATGCCCGCCATCAACGTGTCCGCCACGCAGAAGGCCAGGATCCTCGCGGAGGCGCTGCCGTTCATACGCGGCTTTCACGCGAAGACGCTGATCATCCGGTTCGGCGGCGCCGCGATGGCCGATGCGGCGTTGAAGGACGGCTTCGCGCGCGACGTCGCGCTCCTGCGCCTGGTCGGCATGAACCCGATCGTCGTCCACGGCGGCGGGTGGCGCATCGACGAGCTGCTACGGCAGATGGGCATGCAAAACCGCATCCACCGCGGCATCCGCGTGACCGACGAGGCCACGCTCAACGTCGTCGAGATGGTGCTGGGCGAAATCAATCAGGAACTGGTCGGGCTCATCAACCGCCACGGGGCCAGAGCGGTCGGCATCAGCGGCCAGGACGGGCGGTTCATCCAGGCCCGCAAGATGACGCTCGCGCCCGAAGCGGGCGAGGCCGACGCGCCGGATCTTGGTCTGGTCGGCGCCGTCGACGAGATCAATCCGGACATCGTTCACCTGTTGCTGTCGCGCGGGTTCATCCCGGTGATCATGCCGATCGGCGTCGGCACCGACGGCACCGCCTATCACATCAACTCCGACCTCGCTGCCGGGCGGCTCGCGCGCACGCTCGCCGCCGAAAAACTCATCCTGATGACCAACGTGCCCGGGGTCTTCGATGGCGAGGGCAGGCTGATCTACGTGCTGACCGCGAGTGAGGCGGAGGGCCTGTTGCGCGACGGCACCGTGAAAGGCGGGATGCGGCCGCGGGTGATGGCCGCACTGGCGGCGGTGCGCGAGGGCGTGCGCTCCGTGCACATCATCGACGGGAGTGTCGAGAGCGCGCTGCTGCTCGAAGTGCTGACGAACTCCGGCGTCGGCACTGCCTTGCGCTCGGACGATGGCCTCGATTTTCTGGCCGCCGCGCGCAGCTATTTCGCGGGCACGGCCGAGGAATGACCGGAACCGCGCCGGCAGGGGGCTTCATTCCGCGTAGACGCCGGCTTTCCGGCTGATCGGCGTCCACCACTCGCGTCAAGACGACGCTGCGCCGCGGCGGCGGGGCCATCGCCGCCACGGCGGCCGATGCGTCACTGCAAGCAGGCGTTCTTCACCCGCGCATATTCCTGCGGCGAATCGACGGCGTTCTGGCGCTCGTCCAATTCGCGCCGGCGCCGATTCATGAATTCGGCAAGGTAGTCGTTCACCCGGGCATTCAATTGCCGTTGCAGCTCGCCTTGGCTGCGCGCCCGCTGCAGGCCCGGGCCGATCGCCCCGGCGAGACCCGCCGCCAGGTCCCGCGTCGCTTCCTCCAGCACCGCGCGGAACACGGCGACGTGCTTTTGCTCGTGCTCCATCGTTGCGGTGCGCGCGCACGGCGAGCCGTCGAGCTCCTGCGCGAGGTGGATGGTCACCGGCTGCATCGACAGTCCGACGTCGACGTCGAGCGTGCCGCACGCCCGGGCACCGTCGTGCGCCTCGAGCGAGCGGATCTCGACCGTGGTGTGGTACCCGAAATTCACCGTCGTCAGGCCGAACGTCAGGTGCACGCCGGGCGTGTGGCCGCTACGCAGGTTCAACTGGTCGATCGACAGGCTCTCGTCCTGGGTATAGGCGATCGGATCCGCGGCGACGTCGAAGCGGGACGCCGGCAACTGCGCGCAGCGGGCCTCGAACGCGGTCAGCGGTTCGCTGCCGGCGTTGCCGGCGACCAGAACCAGCGCGGCCAGGACGGCGATCGACCTGCGACGCCAAGGTGGCGGGTTGCGCGGCATGGGGGCGCGGGTCACAGGCCGAAAGCCACCACCGCCTTGCCGAACAGGAGGCGGTGGAACGTCATCACGGCGAGCGCGACGGCGATGCCCGCCACGATCGCGATCAGGTCGAACTTCGCTTCCGGCACGAACGCCTTGACCGCCCGCCGCCGGATGGCCGAAACGAGGTCGACCACCGCGTACGCGAAGAACGCGCCGAACAGCACGGTGCCGGTGCGGTCGCCGTTGGCGAGGAGGTGCACGCCTGACCAGATCAGGACCCCGAGGAGCATCGGGTGCTGGAGGGTGTGGCGCAAGTGCCCGCGCATGTTCGCCGCGGCGAACAGAATGAACGACACGGTCATCGCGTAGGGGGCGATGCCGATGGCGGCGGGAATCGGCGCGAAAATCCGGTCGCCGGCGCCGGAACGGGCATAACCGACGATGATCAGCACGAGCCCGACGGCGGATGTCAGCGCGAAGAAGCCCTTGTACCGGTTCGCGCCGAGCCGGTCGACTGCCCCGAGGCGCAGCGGTGGAACCGTGGGCAGCAGGTGGATGCCGAGAAAGAGGATGAGGCCGGTGATCATGATGGACATAGCGGTCTCCGAGCGCTTGCGGAATGGGGGCTGCTGCCGGCATGCTGCCGCGGGAACGTCCCATTCGCGCGGCGGTGCAGGCTTGAAACGGCGGCGCCTGCCCCAATCATAACGGCTTTCGGTCCGACAGCCATTCAAGGAGGCAGTGGTGGAACACGACACGACGAACGAAGCATCGGGCAAGGCAACGGCTGGGGAGTCGGCGGGCGCGGCCGCGGCGCCGCCCAAGGAGACGCTGGGCTTCCAGGCCGAGGTGCGGCAGCTCTTGCACCTCATGATCCATTCCTTGTACAGCAATCCGGAAATCTTCCTGCGCGAGCTCATTTCCAACGGCTCGGACGCCGCGGACAAACTGCGCTACGAGGCGCTCGACCGCCCCGAGCTGTACGAAAGCGATACGGATCTCGCCATCCGCGTGGCGTTCGACAAGGAAGCGCGCACCATCACCGTCAGCGACAACGGCGTCGGCATGTCGCACGACGAGGTGATCACCCATATCGGCACCATCGCCAAGTCCGGAACGCGCGAGTTCTTCGCCTCGCTCTCGGGCGAAGAGGCGAAGGACGCGCAGATGATCGGCCAGTTCGGCGTCGGCTTCTACTCGTCGTTCATCGTCGCCGACCGCGTCACGCTCACGACCCGCCGCGCGGGGCTGCCCGCGAGCGAGGGCGTCCGCTGGGAATCCGCCGGCGAGGGCGACTACACGATCGAACGCTGCCTGCGGCCGCAGCGCGGCACCGAGATCGTGCTCCACCTGCGCGAAGGCCACGACGACCTCCTGTCGCGATGGCGGCTCGCGGCGATCGTGCGCAAGTATTCCGACCACATCGCCCTGCCCATCCTGATGAAGAAGGAGGTCTGGGACGAGGACAAGAAGACCTACCGCACCGCCGACGAGGACGAGACCGTCAACCAGGCCTCCGCGCTGTGGGCGCGGCCGAAGCAGGACATCACCGCGGAGCAATACGAGGAATTCTACCGCCACGTGGCGCACGACAGCGACGCGCCGCTCGCGCACGTGCACGCGAAGGTCGAAGGCCGGACCGAATACACGCAGCTGCTCTACATCCCGGCGCATGCGCCGTTCGACCTGTGGGACCGTGACCATCGGCACGGCCTCAAGCTTTACGTGCGACGCGTCTTCATCATGGACGATGCCGACCAGCTGCTGCCCGCGTACCTGCGCTTCGTTCGCGGTGTCGTCGACTCGAACGACCTGCCGCTCAACGTGTCGCGCGAGATCCTGCAGGAGTCGCGCGACATCGAAGCGATCCGGAGCGGGTGCGTCAAGCGCGTGCTCGGCCTCCTCGCCGACCTCGCCGAAAACGAGAAGGACAAGTACGCGACGTTCTGGACCGAATTCGGCAAGGTGCTGAAGGAAGGCTTTGTCGAGGATCCGGCCAACGCCGAAAAGCTCGCCAAGCTGCTGCGCGTGGCCACGACCGCGGGCGGCGGCGAGGCGCAAACCGTCTCGCTCGCGGAGTACGTGGGCCGGATGAAGGATGGCCAGACGGCAATCTATTACGTGACCGCCGATAGCCACGCTGCCGCGGCCAACAGCCCGCATCTCGAGATTTTCCGCAAGAAAGGCATCGAGGTGCTGCTGCTCGGCGATCGCATCGACGAATGGGTCGTCACCGGCCTCACCGAGTTCGAGGGCAAGCCGCTGCACTCGGTGGCCAAGGGTGCCCTCGACCTGGGTGCGCTCGCCGACGAGGCCGAGAAGGCGCAGCAGGAAAAGGAGGCCGGCGACTTGAAGCCCTTGGTCGAGCGGATCGCGGGCGCACTGGGCAAACGGGTCAAGGAGGTGCGCGTCACGCATCGGCTGACCGAGTCGCCGGCGTGCCTCGTCGTCGGCGAGGGCGAGCTTTCGGGCAATCTCGAGCGTTTGCTGAAGACGGCGGGGCAGAAGGCGCCCACCGTGGTGCCGATCCTCGAAATCAACCCCCACCACGCGCTGGTGCAGAGGCTGCAGACGGAGCCGGACGATCGGTTGGCCGATTGGGCCAACGTGCTGTTCGATCAGGCGCTGCTTGCCGAAGGCGCGCAACTCGAGGATCCGGCCGGATTCGTCCGGCGGCTCAATGCGCTGATGCTGGGCCTTACCCAGGCTACAAGTCCTCCGTAGCGGAAGCGCGTCAGGAGGCCTGGAACACCACGGCGAACGGCCGCGGCACGAGGCGCAGGTCGGTGACGAGATGGACGTGCACGAACGAGCTCAACTCGCGAAACGCACGGCGAATCTCGCTCGCCCCGTCGGCTTTGCTGGCCATCGGTCGCAGGCGAATCCGCCGGACCGCGTCGCGCGCGCGCACGACGAGCGCGAGCTCGAGATCGCCGAGCTCGTCGTCGAGGCTCATGTAACTTCCGAACACCGCGATCGCCTCGATCGCGAGCGGGTTGTGCCGCGCTTCGGCGTTGATGCGACTGGCGAGCTCGCCCGCCCTGCCGACGAGCAGCTTGGCCCGCGTGCGCGGCAGCGGCTCGACCACGCGCGCCGAGGCAACTTCGACGAAGCGCTCGGTCAGGAAGAAATCGCCTTTGCGCTCGGCGCGCGGTTGCAGCAGGCCTTCGGCGACGAACTCGTCGACCAGCGCGCTGCCTTCCACCGTGTTCATGCCGAAATCCTGCTTGACATGGTTGGCGCTGACGCGCGCGCGTTCCGGCGCGAGCCCGACCACGCGCGAGAGCACGCGACCGCTGCCGTCGCGAAGCCGCTGCGCCTCGACGCCGAAGTAGAGGCGGTGGGTGATGAAGGTGCGTTGTCGTTTCATTCGAGGCCGTCCTCGCCCCCGCGGGAATACCTATGACAATAGCATGAATTGCGCCGCGAGGAAATGAGGGGGCCGAGGCAGGGAAGACGATCCTTTGCGCGACGGAAGCGCGCGGCATTGACCATCGGCCGCGCCGGCGCCTATTCTGGCCGTTCGATTCCGGATGAAGGGAGAGGGTCGCGATGACGTTCAAGTTCCGACGCCACTACCACGGCGGGATTCAGGCGGTTCTGCTCGACTGGGCCGGCACCACGATGGACTTCGGCTGCATGGCGCCGGCCGTCGTCTTCGTCGAGGTCTTCCGGCGCAAAGGCGTGCCGATCACGATGGCGGAGGCGCGGGCGCCGATGGGGGCGCACAAGCGCGTGCACATCAGGAAGATCACCGAGCAGGACGCCGTGCGCGCACGCTGGCAGGAAAAGCATGGCCGCCCGCCTGACGACGCCGACGTCGAGGCGATGTTCAAGGATTTCGTGCCGCTGCAGGTCAAATGTCTGTCGGACTATTCGAGGCTGATCCCGGGCACGCTCGGCATCATCCGGAAGCTCAGGAAACGCGGGTACAAGATCGGCTCGACCACCGGCTACACGACCGAAATGATGAAGGTCAATCTCGCCGACGCGGCGAAGCAGGGCTACCGGCCCGACTCGACGGTGTGCGCCTCGGACGTGCCGCAGGGCCGGCCGTATCCGTACATGTGCCTGCAGAATGTGATCAACCTCGGCGTGTCGCCGGTGGAGGCCTGCGTCAAGATCGACGACACGCGTCCGGGCATCGAGGAAGGGCTCAACGCCGGCATGTGGACGATCGGCCTCGCGATCAGCGGCAACGAAATCGGGATGCCGTTGAAGGACTGGAACAAGGTGCCGAAAGACGACCAGGCACGGCTGCGCGACGCCGCCTATACGCGGATGTACCAGTCGGGCGCGCACTATGTGGTGGATGCGATCGGTGACATCATGCCGTCCATCGACGACATCGAAGGGCGATTGGCGCGCGGCGAACGGCCGTGAGCGTCATCGGGGAAGCGACGGCAAATATGACATCCGACGACACCGATGTTGGGCGGAGACTGGCCTTGCGCGCCGGCGCCGCGCTTCTCGCCGGCCCCTTGGTTTCGCGATGGGCGGGTGCCGTTCTTGCGCCGACGCCGGAGCAGAGCCTCGGTCCCTTCTACCCCCGCGTCCTGCCATCGGACCGTGACAACGATCTGGTGCAGATCCGCGGCCGCGCGCAGGCGGCGCAGGGCACCGTGCTCTTCCTCGAAGGGCGCGTGACCGATGGCAATGGCGCCGCCGTGGCCGATGGGCTGGTCGAGATCTGGCAGTGCGATGTGCACGGCAAGTACTTGCGGCCTGCCGACGACAGCCCGGGTCCGCGCGACGAGAACTTCCAGGGTTACGGGCAGGCGCGCACCGATGCCTCCGGCGGCTATGCGTTCCGCACGATCCGTCCCGTGGCGTATTCGGGTCGCCCCCCGCACATCCATTTCCTGGTCTCGCATCCGCGCTATCGGAAGCTCGTCACGCAACTGTACGCGCAGGAGGCGAGCGTCGACGGCACGGCCGGGAACGCCGGGCGGCGTTGGGCGGAGAGTAGCTACCCATCGCTGTGGGTTACGTTCGAACCGGCGGCGCGCGTAGCCGGTGCCCTGACGACGCGCTTCGATATCGTGCTGGCCGGCACACCCTGACCGCCGCGCCGGCCGCTGCCGTGCCCGCCTCCCGTCACCGGAACACGAAAGTCGGAATCCCGTTTATGATCACGGCCGAAGACCACGCGAGCCTGGTGCAGAGGGCCTGAGGACGCGGTGGTGGGCGCCGCTGACGCCTGATGCATCACCGTACGCCCCGCCGCCGTTCCCTGCCAGACCACAAGCCCACGACCATGCAATTCTCCAGCCGCCAGTTCGCCGATGTTACCGTGGCCGCGCCCGTCGGCCGGATCGATCACGCCGGCGCCGCCGTGCTCGAGCAGGCGCTCTCGCCGCTGCTCGCCCAGTCCGGCACCGGCAAGAACGCCTTGATCCTGGATTTCGCCGGCGTTGAATACATCAGCAGCGTCGGGCTGCGCGTGCTGATGATCGCGGCCAAGCAGATGCACGCACACGGCGCCCGCATCGTCGTCGCGGCACCGCAGCCGGTCGTCGCCGAGATCCTCGCGATCAGCCGGTTCGACCGCGTCCTCGAAATCGCGCCGTCGGTGCGCCGCGCACTCGAGTGGCTGTCCGCTCCGGCACTCGCCGCATACGCCGCGGGCGGAACGGAGGCATCGTGAAGCGCATTCGATTCTGGGGCACGCGCGGCTCGCTGCCGGTCTCCCTGATCGCGGCGGACGTTCGCCGGAAGATCGTCAGCGCGCTGCGCGGCGCATCGGGCCGCGCGTTCGCGTCGAACCGCGACATCGACGACTACGTCGATGGCCTCGACCTCGCCGTTGCCGGCACCTACGGCGGGCACACCTCGTGCGTCGAGCTCGAGACCGGCGGTCCGGAATACGTGCTGTGCGATCTCGGCAGCGGCCTGCGCCCGTTCGGGCAGGCGGTGCAGGAGCGCCACCGGTCGGCAGCGCCGCAGACTTTCCACCTCTTCGTGTCCCACGTGCACTGGGACCACATCATGGGGCTGCCGTTCTTCACGCCGGCCTACATTCCGGGCAACCGGATTCGCTTCTACGGCGGGCACCCGGAGCTCGAGGCGGCGCTGCGCCGCCAGCAGGATCCGCCGTCGTTTCCGGTCGACTTCTCGGTGCTGCGCGCGGACATCGAGTTCACGTGCCTCGAGCCGGGCCGGCGCTACGACATCGCCGGCATGTCCGTCACCGCCAAGCTCCAGAGCCACGCCGGCAATTCCTACGGCTTACCGCTTCGAGTCCGGCGGCCGGAGCGTCGTCTACACGACCGATTCCGAGCACAAGCTCGTGGACCCGGCGGAGACCGCAGGGTTCGTCGAGTTCTTTCGCGACGCCGACGTCGTGATCTTCGACGCGATGTACTCGCTCGCCGAGGCGACGTCGGTCAAGGCGGACTGGGGGCATTCGAGCAACGTCGTCGGGGTCGAGCTGTGCCAGCAGGCGGGAGCGCGGCACCTGTGCCTGTTCCACCACGAGCCGGCCAACGACGACGAAGCGATCAGCCGCGTGCTCGCCGACTCGCGCCGCCTCGAGGAAATCACGCGAGTCGGCGCGCCGCTGCGCGTCACGGCGGCGTACGACGGGATGGAAATCCTCTTGTGACACCGCGCGCGGCGTGGGCAGGCCGCCGCGCGCCGGCTCGGCCCCGTTCGCCTCGCGGCAGTTCCGGTCCTGGTGGTGCTGGCGGGCCTGATCGCCGTGGCGCCCGCATGGAACGCGCGCCTGCCGGCGGCGTGGTTCGACGCCTGCCAGGCGCTGTCGCCGCGGCGGATCGTCTCGATGCCGGCGACGATCGTGGAAATCGACCACAAGAGCCTCGCGGCGCTCGGGCAGTGGCCGTGGCCGCGGTTCGTGCTCGCGCAACTCGTCGACGCCATCAACGCGCAGCAGCCGGCCGCCATCGGCATCGACATCCTGATGCCGGAGCCGGACGGGCTGTCGCCCGAGCGCCTGCTCGCCCGCATCCGCCGGCAGGACCCCGACCTCGCGCGTCGCCTCGGCGCCCTGCCGGGGAACGACGCGGAGCTGGCGCGCGCGCTCGCGGCGGCGCCGACGGTGCTCGCTGCCGCCGGGATGTTCGAGGCCGACCGGCATGCCGCTGCGCGCGCCGCCCGTCCGCGTCAGCGATCGCGCCGCCGGCGCCGCGAGCGCCGTTCCGGCGTCCCCCGGGGTTCCGCGCTTCGCGGGCGTGCTGACCAGCCTCGATGCGCTCGATCGCGCGGCACGCGGACGCGGACTCGTCACCGTCGAGCCGGCCGGCGGGGTGATCCGGCGCCTGCCGCTCGTCGCCAGCGTCGACGGCACGCTGATGCCCGCGCTCGCGATCGAGATGCTGCGCGTGGCCGTCGGCGCGCAGTCGCTGCGGCTGTTCACCGCCGGAGCCGCGGTCGAAGGCATCGGCGTGGGCGACTTCGTCGCGCCGACCGAGGCGGACGGCGCCGTGCGCGTCTACTTCTCGCCGCACAATTCGGACCGCTTCATCTCCGCGGTCGATGTTCTCGAAGGCCGGTTCGATCCCGCGCAGCTGCAGCAGAAGCTGGTGCTGATCGGCACCACTGGCCTCGGCCTCGGCGACGAGAAGAACACGCCGCTCGGCGTGACGATGCCCGGAGTCGAGATTCACGCGCAGCTTCTGGAGAACCTTTTCGACGGCACGACGCTGCGGCGGCCCGCGTGGGCGCCGCCCGCCGAAGGCCTCGTGTTCCTGCTGCTCGGCGCCGTGCTCGTCGCCGCCACGCCGCGCTGGAAGCCGCGCGACGCCGCGCTGCTCGGCGCTCGGCTGCACGGCGGCGCTGCTCGCGTCGAGCTACCTCGCGTTTCGCATCCAGCGGCTGCTGTTCGATGCGGCCACGCCGGGCCTTTGCCTGCTGCTCCTGTTCGGAATGCTGCTCGTGCTGACCCTCACGGAAGCCTACCGGCAGAAGCGGTCGCTCGAGCGCGTCGTGCAGCAGCAGCGCGAGGCAAGCGCCCGCATCGCGGGAGAGCTCGATGCGGCGAAGCGCATCCAGATGGCGACGTTGCCGCGCACCGACTTCCTGCGCGGCGATCGCCGCGTCGATCTTGCCGCGACGATGATTCCCGCACGCGAGGTCGGCGGCGACCTCTACGACTTCTTCCGGCTGGACGATCGCCGCCTGTTCTTGCTGGTCGGCGACGTCGCCGGCAAGGGGCTGTCGGCGAGCATCTTCCAGGCGGTCAGCAAGGCGCTGTACAAGAGCACGATGCTCCGCGCGCCCGATGGCGAAATCGGCATGCTGATGGCGGCCGCCAACACCGAAGTCTCCCGCGACAACCCGGAGATGCTGTTCGTCACCGCGTTTGCGGCCATTCTCGATCTCGAGACGGGCGAACTTGCCTACTGCAACGCCGGGCACGACAACCCGTATCTCTTCGGCGCGGCTGACGCCGCGGTGCGCCGCATCGCCGACGGCGACGGACCGCCGCTGTGCGCGGTCGACGACTTCGTCTACGACGGGGCGCGCCGCCAAATGCAGCCGGGCGAGTGGCTGTGCATCGTCACCGACGGCGTCACCGAAGCGCAGCGCGCAGCCGGCGAGCTTTACGGCGGCCCGCGGGTCGAGGACTTTCTGCGCCGGTTCTGTCATGCGCACGCCGCGGCGGATGCGGGCGCCGTCGTCGCCGCGCTGCGCGCCGACGTGGACGCCTTTGCCGCCGGCGCCGAGCCGGCGGACGACCTTACGGTGCTGGTGCTGCGCTGGGACGGTCCGCGGGGAGCCGGCGCGGCAGTTCAGCTTGAGCTGGGCGCAGCACCGCGAGCCGCGGCCCGATCTGCCCCGGCCCAGCGCCCGCCCGGCCGCCCGAAGCGCACTGACGCCCCCCGGGGTAGCGAACGCGGGAACATGCGGGCAGTTCACCGCACGACGATTTCGACGCGTCGGTTGCGCGGCTCGGCAACGCCGTCGGGCGTGGGCACGAGCAACTCGCGCTTGCCGCGCCCGACGGCGACGATGCTCGCGGGCGCGAGGCCCTGGCCGATCAGCATGGCGCGCACGGTCTCCGCGCGGCGCAGCGCGAGGGCGTCGTTGGTCGCATTGCTCCCTACGCTGTCCGTGTGCCCGATGACGACGATGTCGGGCACCTCGTGCTTCGCGATTTCCGCCAGCACGCCCGCGAGGACCTGCTTCGACGCGTCGGTGAACTGATCGCTGCCTTCGACGAAGTAAAGCGTGAACGACTCCGGGCGGCTCGGCTGCGCGGCCAGCGCCGCGCCGAACTGCGCTTCGACTTCCTGCGGGCTCGACGCGTAGGCGCGCGGACCGGACGTCGTCTGGTGCGCGGCGGCGTACGGCTTGTCGAGGACGACCTCCTGGTCCCCCTGCCGGACGGTGACCGCGGTGCTGCGGCCGTCCTTCTCCGGCAGCAGCACGACCGTGCCGGTCTGCGTCGCGCACGCGCCGAGGAACGCGGCCAGCGCCGCAATGGCCGCCGCGCGATAGAGGCGACGGCGCGGGCTAGTCATTGACGCTGACGACGAACTCGGTGCCGCGCACGCCGAGGATTGACGACGGCGTGCGGACCTTCATCGCGTCCGGCGACTGCTTGGCGATGCGGCCCGAGATCACCGCGAGCGACCCCTTCTGCAGCGACGCGTCGAATTGCCCCTGGCTCGTCGTGGAGTCGAACTCGTACCGGTCCAGCGCGAGCACGCTGTTCGGCCCGGCGGACAGGAGCGAGTTGTCGCTCATCGTCACGCCGACCGAGCCGTCGGCGCCGGTCTTCAGCACGTCGGCAGGCTGCAGTCGCAGCCCGACTTCGCCGGGCAGCGTCTGCCCGTTGCGCTCGATCGAGACCTGGCCTTTCGCAACCTTGATCTGCCCGATGTCGGCGGCGTCTGCCGCGACGGCGAAGGCCAGCAGCAGTACCCCTGACAGCCGCGCGATTGGTGCACTCATCGGAACCTCCGGCGAAACGCCGCCACGCGGCGACGCAAGATCGCGCACGCGTCGGGAACACTCGCGCGCGGCCGCCCATCCGCGTGCGAGGCCATTCTACGGAGTGGGCGGGCGCGAGTTTTCAGGAAGTGTGGCTCTACATCCCCGGCAACGGATTAATCTCCATGACTTCGATGGAGGCTTGCGGGATCTGCAAGTGCGGGTGGCCTTCGAAGGTCTTTGCCGCCGCGTCGTGTGACTCTGCCTCCACGATCGCATACAGCATGATGTCGTTTCTTGTGTCAGAGGCGCCTTGCGCGGTGACGCGTTTGGTCTTGCCGACCCCGGCTCCCTTGTCAACGAACATCGTCGCGTGATCGCTCATCCATTTTTTCCATTCGCCCTGCATCTTCTCTTCGGCCGCCTTTCTCTTCTCGGGCTCGGTCTTCTTCCAGTCGTCAATGACCGAGGCGGGCGCAAGATACGTAACCAGGAACTTTTTCATGTTCAGACTCCTTGATAGTGGAAGTCTCGCGGGGTTATCGTCCTCGACAGCGCGGCGTTGTACGGTGGCGCTCCACAGCCAGGATTCACAGGCGCACCGGTCGACGCGATGGAATTCTACAACCGGATCAGGAACATTGCTTCATGACTCCGCAGTCGTATTCGAATCTAGCGACGGACCAGCCAAATGACCAGCGAAACGACGATGGAGATGATGACGCAGGTCGTGATCGGAAAGTAGAAAATGCCGTTCTCTGTCTCGATGCGGACATCTCCCGGCAGGTGTCCGAGACCGAGCCTGGAAAGCCATGGCCAAAGCGCTCCGGCGACCAGGAAAACCACCCCGATAGCGATCAGAATCCGTTGCATGTCAGACATCGTACTGCAGATCGAGCGGGCCACGGCCGCGACCACGTGGCATTGACCAGGTAGCGAGGAATATCGTGTCGAAACTCTGCGTCCAAAGCTTCGCGATTTCCATCGACGGCTACGGTGCCGGGCCGAACCAGGATCTCCAGAATCCGCTCGGCGTCAGGGGCCCCGAGTTGATGGAGTGGTTCTTCCACACGCGCGTATGGCGGAGGATGCACGGCCATGACGATGGCGAAACGGGGGTCGACAACGGCATGGCGGAGCAAGGCTTTGCCGGAATCGGGGCCTGGATTCTTGGGCGCAACATGTTCGGTCCTGTCCGAGGCCCATGGCCGGACGACAGCTGGAAGGGCTGGTGGGGCGACGAGCCGCCGTATCACACGCCGGTCTTCGTGCTGACGCATCACCCGCGCGCGCCGCTCAGGATGGCGGGAGGCACGGAGTTTCGTTTTGTCACCGAAGGCATTCACGCCGCTTTGGAGCAGGCGACCGCTGCAGCGGGCGGCGCGCGACGTCCGCCTCGGTGGCGGCGTATCCACCATTCGGCAGTATCTGCGCGCGGCGCTGATCGACGAGCTGCATCTCGCCATCCGACCCGTCTTGCTCGGTTCCGGGGAGCATCTCTTGAACGACATCGATATGCGCGCTTTGGGTTATGAATGCGCGAAATACGTCGCGGGCGAACGCGCGACCCACGTTTTTCTGCGCAGGCGCGCTTGACCCGCCCGGCTGCTCGGTGACCGCTTGATCACCTCAATCGCTTCTACTCCGCGCGGACGAGGTGATTCAGTAGCAGCGGAAGGGCGGCGTGCGCGATGTCAGAGCAAAGGTCGTGAAGTAGGGGTGCCAAAGAACTCCGGGGGAAGGTGCAATGGTGAAGGTCGACGCGAAGCTTAGCGACAGGATCCTCGGGTCCTACCGGGTCACGACGGGCAGGGGGTTCCGGCTCGGGGACCACGATCCGGGCGACACCCACGGCTTCAAGTCCGAGCAGAAAGGCGAGGCGAGGACGCTGCTCGCGCGCGGCATCGAATGGCTGGCCGAGGAACAGGAGAAGCTCTACGCGCAGGACCGCTGGGGCGTGCTGCTCGTCTTCCAGGCGATGGACGCGGCGGGCAAGGACAGCACGATCAAGCACGTCATGTCGGGCGTCAACCCGCAGGGCGTTCATGTGACGTCGTTCAAGGCACCTTCGAGCGAGGAGCTCGACCACGACTTCATGTGGCGCTGCATGAAGGTACTGCCCGAGCGCGCCGGTGTGAAGTTCATACACCGCGCCGACGAGTCTCATCACGCCCTCGGGGCGGCGCGCTCTGACTTCCGGCGTCGCGCGCAATTCGCGCAGGGTCCAACGCACGTTCGCTTCGACGGCGCTGGCGCGGCGCGGTGGCCGCCGGTTACACGATCCGGTTGAACCACAAGAGCGAGAGCAGCGCCGAGAGCAGCGCGATGCCGGCCGCCGCGGCGGCGAAGAGCGCGGTGATCTCGGTCTCCTTCTGCTCGAAGAAGAGCTTGGTGTTGAGATTCTTGTAGATCTTCTGCAGGTCGGGTGCGTTGCCGGCGTAGAAATACTCGCCCTGGGTCAGGTTGGCGATGGTCTTCAACGCCTGTTCGTCGAGCCGGACACGCATCGACCAGCCTTCGGCACCGATGAGCTCGCCGCTTTGCGTGCCGATGCCGACGGTGTAGACGCGCACGCCGCGGTCGGCGGCCATGCGCGCCGCCTCGATCGGATCGGGTCCCGTCGTCGTCTGGCCATCGGTGAGCAGAATGATCGCGGCCGACGCGTACGAACCGGGCGCAACCGGCTTTTCGGGCGCCTTGGCCGCCGGCTTGCCCGGGTCGATCGGCGCGGCGCGCGGCGGTTCGCGGCGCGGGTTCTGCGCGCGCAGGTCGAATTCGGCGTCCGGGAACAGGGTCTTGAGCGCCACCAGGATGCCGCTGCCGACGGCCGTGCCGCGCTGCAGCTGGAAGCGGTCGATCGCCGCGACGATGTCGTCCTTGCTGTGCGTCGGCGACTGCACCACCGAAGCCGTCGCCGCGAACGACACCACGCCGATCCGCGTCGACGAAGGCTGCAGGCCGATGAAGGCCTTCGCCGCCTCCTGCGCCGCGACGAGACGGTTGGGCTTGACGTCGGTGGCGCGCATGCTGCCCGAGACGTCGATCGCGAGGATCACCGTCTCGTGCTGCGACGGCAGCGTGACCACCGCGGTGGGCCGCGCGATCGCGACGATCATCAGCGTCAGCGCGGCCAGGAACAGGAGCGGCGGCACGTGCCGCCGGATGCGCGGGCCCGCACCCATCGCGTCCTTCAACAGCGCGAGGCTCGCGTAACGCACCGCGCTGCGCTTCTTCCGCCGCAGCAGCAGCAGATACACCGCGACGGCCACCGGCACGACCAGGAGCAGCCACAGCATCTCCGGCCACAGGAAGCTCATCCGTGCACACCAAGATGCTGCGGCAGGCCGCCGCCGGTCGCGAGCTGGCTGCGTCGCTTGCGCAGATCGGCGAAGCGCAGGATCGCGTCGACGAGATCGCTGTCGGTCGACAGCTCGAGCGCATCGACGCCGGCCACGCGAAAGGCGTTCCGGAGCTCTGCTTCGCGCCGGGCGGCGGCCGCGGCGAAGCGCCGGCGGAAGCCGCGATCGTGGCTGTCGATGAACAACTGCTCGCCCGTTTCGGCATCCTGCACGACGAGGAGCCCGAGATCGGGCAGTTCCATTTCCATCGGGTCGTAGAGGCGCACCGCGACCACGTCATGCCGCTGGGCGAGGCGGGCGAGCGGCTCCGCCCACCCGGGCGTACTGATGAAATCGGAAACGACGAACATCAGCGAGCGTCGCGGCGCGACCCGGTAGGCCGTGCGCAGCAAGTCGGCGAGGTCGGTCGCGGTCGACGCCGTTGCCGCGGGGCGCGTCGCCATCCGGTGGAGCAGATGGAGCACCTGGCGCCGGCCGCTGCGCGCCGGGATGACCGTGTCGACGCTGCTGCCGTAACAGAGCGCCCCGACGCGATTGCCGTGGCGCGTCAGGATCCGCGCGAGCACGGCGACGAACTCGGCCGATACGCCCACCTTCTGCAACTCGCGCGACCCGAACGCCACCGACGGGCTCAGGTCGAGAATGAACCATGCCGCGACCTCGCGCTCCTCGTTGTACTCGCGGACGTAGGGCGTCTGCAGGCGCGCGGTGACGTTCCAGTCGATATGGCGGACGTCGTCGCCGTAGACGTACTCGCGCAGGTCGGCGAGATCGAGCCCGTAACCGCGAAAGAGCGTCCGGTAGTCGCCGTGCAGCACGCCGTCGAGGCGGCGGATGACGGTCCACTCGAGGCGCCGGAGGACGGCTTCAGGCGTTCGCGGCGGCGTCGAGGCTGGGGTCGATGCGGACATGGGTCTCGAGCGGCTTGTCCGGCGCCCGCACGTGCCGCATGATCTTCAGGATCAGTTCATCGGCGGTGAGCGCGTCGGACAGCGCTTCGTAAGACAGTGACAGCCGGTGGCGCAGCACGTCGGGCGCGAGATCGGCGACATCTTCGGGCAGCACGTACGGACGGCCGCGCAGGTACGCGAGCGCGCGGGCGCCCTCGATCAGATGGATCGTCGCCCGCGGGCTGGCGCCGTACGTGACGTACTTGGCGAGGTCCTTCAAGCCGTAGCGCTCCGGGTCGCGCGTGGCCGCGACGAGCCGCACCGCGTATTGCATCAGCGCGGGGTCGACGTAGCCCTTGCGGCATTCGCGTTGCAGCGCCGCGAGCTCGTCGGTGGTCGCCACCGCAACCACGTCCTGCGCCACGCCGGTGACCCGTTCGACGATGACGAATTCCTCTTCCTCGCTCGGGTAGCCCACCAGCACCTTCATCATGAACCGGTCGACCTGCGCCTCGGGCAGCGGATAGGTGCCTTCGGTCTCGATCGGATTCTGGGTGGCCATCACCAGAAACGGCTCGGGGACCCGGTGCGTCTCGCCCGCGATCGTGACCTGGTATTCCTGCATCACTTCGAGCAGCGCGCTTTGCACCTTCGCCGGCGCGCGGTTGATTTCGTCGGCGAGCAGCAGGTTCGCGAAGACCGGGCCGAGCGAGGTATTGAACTCGCCGGTCTTCTGATTGTAGATGCGCGTCCCGACCAGATCCGCCGGCACGAGGTCGGGCGTGAACTGGATGCGCTTGAACGTCCCGCGAATGGTGCGCGCCAGCGTCTTCACCGTCAGCGTCTTGGCGAGGCCCGGAACGCCTTCGACCAGCAGGTGTCCCTGCGCGAGGATGGCCACCAGCACCCGCTCCAGAAAACGATCCTGGCCGACGACCACGCGTTTCACCTCATAGAGGATCCGCTCCATGATCGGGGTCACTTCGATGCGGTTGCCTGGCATCTCGTTCATGCGTCGTTAGCCTCTTGGGGATCAGAAAGGCGACAGGCCGACCGCGGCTGCGGCATTCTCGATCGGAACGGCAAAGCCGATCCCGATGAACACGCGCTGCTCGGTCGGATTGAGGATGCCGGTGACGATCCCGACGACCTCGCCGTCCGCGGTCACCAGCGGCCCGCCCGAATTGCCCGGATTGGCCGCGGCGTCGAACTGGATGAGATTCGTGAGCACGCGCTTGCCTTTCTGCGAGTAGTAGTCGCGGTGCAGGCCGGAGATTACGCCGGTGGACACGGACGGCCCGATCCCGAACGGGAAGCCGACGGCGGTGACTTCGTCGCCCGGGGCGAGGTCGGCCGTCGAGCGCAGCGTGGCGGCAGGAAGGTCGTCGGGCAGCTTCGCTGCCTGCAGCACCGCGAGGTCGTGCTCCGGCCGCACGCCGATGATCGACGCTTCGCTTTCGAGGCCGTCGTCGAATTCGACCTGGATGCGATCGGCGCCGGCGACGACGTGCAGGTTGGTGAGGATGATTCCGGTATCGACGATGACGACGCCGCTGCCGATGCCCTCGACCATCTGGCCCTCGTGCTCCTTTTCGTGCCCCTGGCCGCGCACGCGCACGACCGAGCGACGGACAGCCTCGTAAGCCTTGGAGGCGGTGGACGGCAACTGCGCCGTCTCGAGCGTATGCAGGACGGCGGCGTCGATATCCTGCTGGGTGATCGGGGGCACCGCTGGCGTCAGCGCGCCGTGCACCAGAACGACGGCGAGTGCCACGATTCCTGCCGCGGCGACGAGGAGCGGACGCTCATGGCGGGCCAGGAACGCGCGCCACCACGAGCGGCGCGCCGGCGGCGCGGCTTGGGCCGCGGGCCCGGCCGGCGTGCCCGCCGCGATGCCGGCAGGGGCGGGTCGCGCCGGCACGCGCGAACCCGGCGGCCGGCTCGAGCGGCTGTACAGCGCTACCTTTTTCATTTCCAGGATCCCCCGTTGCCACGACGGATGGCCTCGCACCGCGCAAACGGTACCAGATTAATCGGCGTGAGACACCATTTTCACGACCGGGGTTGCATGCGGCGCGCGAAGATTATCGGGCCGGCTGCATCCGTGCGGGCTCGGTCGTCCCGGGTGCTGCCACGCCGGCACTCCTGCGGCAACCGTGCACTCGCCGCACCGCTTCGCGCGAGGTAGGATGCGACAATACGCCATCACGGCCGCGGTCCCGGCGGAGATCGATCCCGCCGTCGTGGCGGCGCGGGTTATTGACTTGCTTCAGCCGCCGAGGCTCAATGCCCCCCTTGCGGCCCTAACGCGGAGAAACGCATGCCGATTCGATCCCTACGTTCCATCGTCGCGGGCCAACCGCCGACGACCACGGCCAAGACCGCCACCGTCTACGACGCCGCGCTGCTGATGAAAGAACGCGGCAAAGGCGCGCTGCTCGTCCTCGACGGCAGCAAGCTCGCCGGAATCTTCACCGAGCGCGATGCGCTGTTCCGGGTCATCGCCGCCGGTCTCGATCCCGCCACGACGCGCGTCGGCGACGTGATGACGCCGCAGCCGCAGAGCATCCATCCCGACGAGCCGTTCGTGCACGCGCTGCGCGTCATGCACCAGGGCGGGTTTCGCCACCTGCCGGTGGTCGAGCATGGACGGCCGCTCGGCATCGTGTCGTCGCGCGATGCGCTGGATAGCGATCTGTACGATCTGCGCATGGACCTCGAGTTGCGCGAAGACGTGCGGGAGTGACGCTGCGAACGCTTGACGATTCCGTCATCGCCGGGCGCGCCGCGGCCGATTGGCGCCGCGCGGCGGTCGCGAACAGCCCATGAAATACAAGGACTACTACGCGATCCTCGGCGTCGAGCGTAACGCCGGCGTCGACGAGATCAAGAAGCGGTACCGCATCCTCGCGCGGAAGTACCATCCGGACGTGTCGAAGGAACCGGAGGCGGAAAAGCGTTTCAAGGAAGTGGCCGAGGCGTATGCGACGCTCAAGGATGCGGAGAAGCGCGCCGCGTACGACCAGCTGGGGCAGCAACGGCCCGGCGAGGATTTTCGGCCGCCACCGGAATGGTCGACGCAATTCGCCCAAGGCGGGGCCGCGTTCGACGAAATGGACCTGGCCGATCTCTTTGCCGGGCTCGCCGGCCGCGCCGCGCACGGCGGTCGGGGCGGCCGGCGCGGACCGGCGGGCGCGATGCGCGGCCAGGACTACGAGGTCACGGTTCCCATCACGCTCGAAGATGCCTTCCAGGGCACCGAGGTGAGCCTCGATCTTGCGACCACCGACTTCGACGGCCACGGGGCGCTGCGTCGCACGCCGAGGCGGATCAAGGCGCGCATCCCCAAGGGCCCCGTCGACGGGCAGGTGCTGCGCTTGCCGGGCCAGGGCGGAAAGGGCATCAACGGCGGGCCCGACGGGGACGTGTATCTCAACATCGCGTTGCGCCCGCACGGGCTCTACCGCGCGAGCGGGCGCGATCTCTTTCTCGATCTGCCGCTCGCGCCGTGGGAAGCCACACTCGGCGCGGCCGTCAAAGTGCCGACGCTCGCCGGGCCGGTCGAGCTCAAGGTCCCGCCGGGCACGCGTGGAGGCCAGCAGTTGCGGCTCGCGGGCCGCGGCCTGCCCAAGCCCGAGGGTGGCGCAGGCGATCTCTACGCCGTCGTGCAGATCGCGCTGCCATCCGACCTGACCGAGCGGGAGAAGACCCTCTTCAAGGAGCTTGCGGCGGCATCGACCTTCGAGCCGCGGCGACACTTCGGATAGGAGGCCACACGTGACTACCGATTTCTGCGACGCGCTCTGGCCCGACCCCCAGCGCCGGGTTCCGTTGCGCGAACTGGCCGATGTGTCGGGATTTTCCGAAGCCGAGGTCCTGGAGCTGGTGGAGTACGGCGCGCTCGCGCCGGCTGACGCCACGTCCGGGCAGCTCGTGTTCACCGTCAGCGCCATCTACACCGCCCGCACCGCCCGCCGGCTGGGCGAGGATTTCGCGCTGGAGCCGCACGCGATCGCGCTGCTGCTCGCCTACGTCGAGCGCATCCGCAAACTCGAGGAAGAGCTTCGCGCCTTGCGCGCACGAAGCGGATTTCCGCCCTGACGACGACGCCGGCGTGGCCCGCCGGCGACCGCGGCGCTGAATCAGAGCTCGAGCGGCGGCGTGTCCTTGCCCACCAGGCGGTTGAGCATCGGCGGATCGAGCAGCTTGATGTCACGGCCCTGCGCCTGGACCAACCCGTCGACCTGCAAGCGGGAGAACACGCGGCTCACCGTTTCCAGCTTGAGCCCGAGATAGCTGCCGATTTCCTCGCGCGTCATCCGCAGCACGAACTCGCTCGCCGAATAGCCGCGCTGCCGATAGCGTTCCGCGAGGTCGAGCAGGTACGCCGCGACCCGCTCCTCGGCGCGCATGCTGCCGAGCAGGAGCATGAGCGCGTGATTGCGGCTGACTTCGCGGGCGAGCGCCTGGCGCACGTTGTGTTGCAGCCCGGGGACCGATTGCATCAGCTCTTCCAGGCCATCGAAGGGAACGGCGCACACCTCGGAGTCCTCCAGCGCGACGGCGCTGCACGTGTGGCGCGTCGTCGCGATGCCGTCGACCCCGATGATTTCGCCGGCCATGTGGTAGCCGGCGACCTGCTCCCGCCCGTCTTCCGCGAGAATGCTGGTCTTGAGGGATCCGCAACGGATCGCGGACAGTGCCGCGAACGGTTTGCCGGCGTGGAACAGCACGTCGCCCTTGCGCAGCCGGCGCTGGCTGCCGACCAGCCGGTCGAATCGCGCGAGATCCTCGCCGTCGAGCCCGACCGGGAGGCAGCGCCCATGATGCGCGCACGTCGCGCAATGTGTCTTCCGGGGACCAAGCGGAACGACGTTGGGTCGCGCACGTTCCGGACCGACGGGCGGCCGGCTGTCGCCGAAGCTCCCGGCCGGAAAGGGAGCGCTCGCCCCGGCAGCGTCCTTGCCGCGCCACGAGGTCATGACCGCGAACCTCGCCTCGGGATCCGCACGCGAACCCCGCAATGGGCGACGGCGGCGATGCTGGGGAGAATGGCGCGGAACATGGACGTGGAGGGTGACGGTGTCGAAACCATCATCGTCGGTCTGCGCGGCGCGGTCTTGTGGCAGATCAACGCGAGACGCGGCGCGGGGCGGGCAAAACGGTCAATTGTTGACTTGCGCCAAACTCCCGGGAGGCGCGGCGGCGTTGGCGATGCGCCGCGTGCGATCGCGATGCCGGCTCAATCGGAGGGGCCGCAGGGATCCCGGCCCAGCAGCGCGCGCAACGAAGGCAAGTCGAGCAATTTGATCTCGCGGCCCTGCACCTGCAAGGCGCCGGCGGCCTGCAGTCGGGAAAAGCCCCGGCTCACCGTCTCGAGCTTCAACCCGAGATAGCTTCCGAGCTCCTCGCGCGACAGATGCAGCGTCAACGACGATGCCGAGTGGCCCCGGCGCCGATAGCGGTCGGACAGGTCGAGCAGGAACGAGGCCAGCCGCTCCCGGGCATCCATGCTGCCGAGCATCAGCATCCGCTCGTGGTGCATCGTGAGCTCGCGCGACAACAGCCGGTACAGGTTGCGCTGGAGCCCCGGGACCGCCTGCGCCAGCGACTCCAGCCGCTCGAACGGCACGGCGCAGAATTCGGTCTCCATGGCGGCCGTGGCGCTGCAGGCATGGCGGGTCGTGGCGATGCCGTCCATGCCGACGATCTCGCCCTGGATGTGATAGCCGGCGACCTGCTCGCGTCCGTCTTCGGCCACGATCGTCGTCCGGACCGCTCCGGAGCGAAGCACGTACAGCGAGTGAAACGCGTTGCCCGCGACGAACAGCGGCTGGCTCTTCTTGAGGTAACGCTCGCGGCCGATCAGCTTGTCGAACTGCCCCAACTCGACGAAATTGAGCCCGTGCGGAAGGCAAACCGAACGCCACGGGCAGCTTGCGCAGTGGGTCCCGGAATGCGGAACGCGGGCGGTGTCCGGTGCGGCGGGGGGGAGGAAATCGGGTGTTCGAGCAGTGGGAAGCTTGCGCTCAGTGGAACCTGCCATGCGGTACCCCGTCTCTGTGACCGCGCCGGCCAAGTGGCGGTCCCAGGGGCCGATTCTGCGCGCCGGCATCGTGCCGGGTCAAGCTGCGCGAGAGGCAGGCCCATGCCCAGTCGCGCGGCGCGGGATCGGTTGTCAGGCAACCCGCGGCGACGCATAGTGGGCGCGTGCGGGCGCGCTCGCCGGCGTCTCGCGCACGGACGAGGAGACGGCCATGGGGCACATATTCTGGAACGAGCGGATCAAGCTGATCGACAGCGGCGAAATGGTCGACGTGCTCGCCATCGGCGACTCGTGGTTCCATTACCCGTTCAACAACCTGGTGACGCCCTTGTACGAGGCATTGGCGCGGCCGACGATCTACGTGATCGGCGAGAACGGCGCGCGCGCGGACGAATTGTCCACCGGATCCTGGATCGCGAGCTTCCGCACGATGCTGACCGACTATCCGACCATCCGGCTGGTCGCGATCAGCGCGGGCGGCAACGACTTCGCCGGGGTCGGCGATCTCGATGCCAAGCTCCTTCGGGCCGACTGCACCGGCGCCGCCACCGCCGACGCGTGCTTCAGGCCCGCGCAGCCCGACGGCGTCTTCGCGGACGTAGGCAATGCGTATCGCGTGCTGCTCGCCGCGGTGGCCGCGATACGGCCCGGCGCGACCGTGCTCGTGCACAACTACGACTACGCGATTCCCGACGGTCGCACGCTGCCGGGCTTGCGGAGCTGGCTCAAGCTGCCGATGGACAACTGCCGCGTGCCGGTCGCGGGGGCGCCGCAGGGCGGCGTGCGGCGCGACATCGTGCGCGGGCTCATCGATCACTTCACCCTATGTCTCGACGACGTCGTGGCAGCGCCGGCAGGCCCGAATCCACCGGCCGTCGAGCTGGTCTGGTCGGCGGGAACCCTGAGCGATACGGCATGGGCCAACGAACTGCATCCGCGGCCAAGCGGGTTCGGCAAGCTCGTCGCCGAGTGCTGGAGCGGTCCCGCGCGGCACGCGCTGGGACTATCGTAAGCGCGGGTTGAGCGCCAGCGAAACCCGAGGCTGGAGGTCGACAGGAGCTCCGCTGCGGCGCCCACCCGGGTTTCGCTTCCGCTCAACCCGGGCTACGGGACGATCTCGGTGATCTCGTCGTCGACGCGCCAGCCGTCGCCTTCCTTGACCAGAAACACTTCGCCGACGAGCTTGCCGCCGGGCGTCTCGCCGGCGATCTCCAGCACCGCCTTGTTGCCGCTGCTGAAGCCCCGCGTGATCTGCACGGACTTCACGGGATGCGCGTTCGCCATCGCGTGCAGGACCGCGCCGAGCGAGCCCTTCTTTTCGCTGTCGTCCCAGAACTGCTGCTGGTCGCTCGACACCAGGGGCTTCAACGCGGCGCGGTCCGCCTTGACCAGCGCCGCGTGGTACGCGCGATAGGCGCTGCCCGGCGCGCCGCCGTCCGGCGGCAGCGCCGCGCCGTGGTCGTCGGCCATCACGGGCGTGACGAGGGTGATCTCGAACGAGCGCTCCGTTTCGGCATCCTTCAGCTTGCCGGAGAGCTTGCCGTTCGCGAGGCTGACCGTCGAGGTGACCTCGCCGGTGCAATAGCCGCAGCCGTTGCCGGGTCCGAAGGAATAGCTCAGGCCCCGGTAGGTGCCGTCGGGCCGGAATTCGAAATACACGACCCCTGACTCGTTGTCCTTCACGCGAGTGTCCATGACCCGCCGGCGATCGACGTAGTTGGCAATGGCCTCGGCGTTGAGCCGCGCGTTGCTGACCGCGACGATGAGCGCCTCGCCCTTGTCGAGCGACGAGCGGCCGCGGAAGGCGACCGCGCTGCGCACGTCCATCGTGATGGACTGGCTCTTGAACGTGCCCGCCGCCGTGTTGGGCAGGTCGGCGGCGAGGGCGGGTGCCGCCAGGAATAACAGAACGGCAAGTGCGGGGATGCGCATGGTGGCGTCGGCAGATTGCGGGTCAGTTGGCCTTGAAGCGCACGCGCATGACCTTCTTGTCATACTCGGCTTCGACCTGGTTCGTGATCTCGAATCCCCCCGCGGCGTACACGCGGCCCCCGCTGCGGCGGCAGATGTCACGCTCGTATTGGCAGGGGCCCATTTCCGGGTGCTTGCGGCACAGGTCGCCGACCTTCTTCGAAAACGCGATGACGGTTTCCGTGCGCTGTCCCCCGGCCTCCGCAACGCAGACGTAGATCGCGTCGGCGGGAAATACTGCTGGCGGCGTCGCCGCGGTCGCGGCCGGCGCCGCTTTCGCGAGGGCGGCGGGCGGCGGTTCGGGAACGGCACGTCTTACCACCGGCGCGCCCGCCACCTCGGCGGGCGGGGTGATCGGCACCGGCTCTTTCGCCGTGCACGCCGCCAAGGCCGCAGCGGCGGCGAGCCACCACGCTGTTCGCCGCCACGTTGCCACGCCCGTCGCCTGGGGCAGCAGCGCTTTGAAGCGGCGGGCAAGGGGTGGCGTCGTCATCGTCGGTGGCTGCAATGGTCTTCCCGCGCGTGCTGTTGCCGGCCGGGAGCGTAATTCTAACCGGCTCCGTGCCGGCGCGCGACGAAGTGCCGACGGGGCCGGGCACATGGGCGCGTCGTCGCGGACGGCGACGCCCTCGGCGAAGCCCCGGCGGCGCGCGACCGCGGTTGGCCCCGGTGTGATCCTGCCGCGCTTCATGCGATCATATCGGCCCTCCGGCAGATTTCGCCGAATCGCAAAGGAGCCGACCATGGCCGATCAGTTCAGTCTCCCCGCCCTTCCTTACGCCGACAACGCGTTGGCGCCCGTGATCTCTGCGCAGACCATCGGCTTTCATTACGGCAAGCACCACAAGACCTACGTCGACAATCTGAACAAGCTCCTTCCCGGGAGCGAGTTCGAGGGCCGGACCCTCGAAGAAATCATCAACGCCACGGCCGGCAAGGCGGACAAGGCAGGCTTCTTCAACAACGCGGCGCAGGTCTGGAACCACACGTTCTATTGGCACTCCCTGAAGGCGAAGGGCGGCGGGGCGCCGAAAGGCGATCTCGCGGCGAAGATCGATGCCGCTTTCGGCGGGTTCGACAATTTCAAGAAGGAGTTCCTCAACGCGGCGCTCACCCAGTTCGGATCCGGGTGGGCATGGCTGGTGGCCGACGGTGGCGCGCTCAAGATCGCGAAGACCGGGAACGCCGAGGTGCCGTTCACCAAGGGCCAGAAGCCGCTCTTGACGATCGACGTCTGGGAGCATGCCTACTACCTCGATTACCAGAACCGGCGCGCCGACTATGTCAATGCGGTGATCGCCGATCTCCTCAACTGGGACTTCGCCGCGGAGAATCTCGCCAAGAAATAGATGTCTCACGTCGGGGCCGCGGCGGCGGACCGCCCCGCGCGCGGCGCACCAGCGATCGCCGGCCGTTGCCGTTCGAGGCCGGCGTTTCGTCAGTGCCACTCCGAGGCGGCCTCGATTCCGCGACCGGGAACGCATGTCATTCGTCTGGCCCGAGGCGCTTTGGTTGTTGCTGGCAGTACCGGCGCTGGTCGGGCTGTATGTGCTGCTGTTGCGGCGCAAGAGTCGGCACGCAATGCGCTATGCCAGCGTGACGCTGATGCGGGAGGCGCAGGCCGGCCACCGGCGCTTCCGGCGGCACGTGCCGCCGCTCTTGTTCCTGCTGGCGATGACCGCCTTGATCGTCGCGGTCGCGCGGCCCCGGGCGACGGTGACGCTGCCGTCGGAGCAGCGGACGATCGTCCTGGCGATGGACGTGTCGTTCAGCATGCGCGCGGCCGATGTCGCGCCAAGCCGCATTGCCGCGGCCCGCGAAGCCGCCAAGGCCTTCGTGCAGGAACAGCCGCCGGATGTGCGCATCGCCATCGTGGCCTTCGCCGCGCAGGCGGTGGTGGTGCAGCAGCCGACGCGCGACCGCGACGAGCTCGTCGCCGCCATTGACCGGCTCCAGCTGCAATACCACACGGCGATCGGCAGCGCGATCATCGTGTCGCTCGCCACCCTGTTCCCCGACGAAGGCCTGGCCCTCGAGGCGGAGACGTACGGCCTTGGATCGGGACGCGATCGCCCGCGCGGCGTGCCGATCGATCGCCCCAAGTCCCCCGAGAAGAAGGAATCGAAGCCGGTACCTCCCGGCTCGTATCGGTCCGGCGCCATCATCCTGCTGACCGACGGCCGGCGCACCATCGGCCCCGACCCGCTCGAAGCGTCCCGGCTCGCGGCCGATCGCGGCGTCAAGGTCTATACGGTCGGCTTCGGCAGCGCGGACGGCGCGTCCGCCAACGTCGACGGGATGTCGATCTACATGCGCTTCGACGCGGAAACGCTGCAGGCGATCGCGGCGCTGACGGGGGCCGAATACTTTCACGCGGGCACCGCGGCCGACCTGAAACGCGTCTACGACGGTCTCAACGCCCGCTATGTGCTGGAGAAGAAGCCGACCGAGGTGTCGGCATTGGCGACCGCCATCGCGGCGGCGCTGCTGCTGATCGCCGGCACGCTGTCGGTCGCGTGGTTCAGCCGGACCGTGTGACCGGCGGCGCAGCGCGCGCCGTGGCGGGACGGAGCCGGCGCGTTACCACCTCAACGCGGCGGGGGATTGAGGAGAAGGTGGTCTACCTCCGCCTCGGCCTGCAGCCAGTCCTCGACGTCGTACCCATCGGCGTAGTCGCGCTCGACGTAGCGGCGGTACGCGTTTTCGCTGATCAATCGCTGCCGCAGGTCGGAATCGATGCCGTCCTGCGCGCCTTCCGCAAACGGCGCCTCGGCAGCCTGCTCGATCTCCGGTACCGGATCGATGACCGGGATATCGTGCGGGCGCGTCATGGTGCCCACGGGTTCGCGCGCGCGCCGCGACTTCGGCTTGCTCTCGGTGTGCTTGGCCATGAGAACCTCCTCGTCACGCCGGGTGGCGACGGCGCCCGGCGACCCCATTTTAACGCTGCGCCGCCATGCCGGAGGTGTGTTGACCGCCATCAAGCGGGGCAACAAATTTCTTTGGCGTTCGATTCGCCATCGGCGCGCAAGTTCTCGCCGGCTGACCCGTGCGGCGCGCCGCCGCCCGGCATTCGCCGGACGGTTCGGTCGGTGCGCTGGGCGCCGTCACGGCACCTCTTCGGGCGGCCGCACCTGCCCGAAGTACGCGAGCAGCAGCAGGTCGTACACGATCTTGAGCCCCCCGGCCGCGAGCAGCGGCCAGCCGAAGGGGGAGACACTGAGCAGATATCCGGCGAGCAAGGGACTCGCGGCCGACGCGAGGCTGCGCGGCACCGACGTCACGCTCGCCGCCGCGGGGCGCTCGGCCGGAGTCACGATCGCCATGACGTAGGAGCTGCGCGTCGGCACGTCCATCTGCGACAGCGCGCTCCTGACGAGCAACAGCGCGATGACATGGTTCGGGTCCTGCAGGAACGGGATCGCGATCAGGCACAGGCTGGACGGCAAATGGGTGAAGACCATCGTGTTCACGAGTCCGATGCGGTCGGCGATGCGAACCGCGACCAGGTATGACAGGGCGGAGAGCAGGCTGGTCCAGAAAAAGAGGGCGCCGACCGCGGCCAGCGACAGGCCGAATCGCTGGTAGAGCCACAGCGCCAGCAGCGACTGGACCACGAACCCCCCACCGAACGCATCGAGGCTGAATAGCGTCGCCAGCGCATAGATCTTCCCCTTCGATTCGCGCAGCGGCGCGAGCGTCGGCGACGCGTCCACTGCGCTCGCGGCGGACAGGCCGCGGTACGCGAGCGCCACCAGCACGCCCAAGGCCGCGTACAGCACGAACATCGCCTGCAGCGCGACGCGCAAGGGGATGCCGGTCGCCGCCACGAGCGCCGGCGGCAAGCCTGCCGCCAGCGCCCCGAAGGCGGCCACCAGAGCGCCGACCAGGCTGTAGCGCGCAAAGACGGCGGTACGCTCGCGGTCACCGGCCTCGCGCGAGAGCACCGCATGTTCCAGCGGCAGAAATACGCTCACGTCGCCGCTCGACGGATTGAGCGTCCCGACGACGGCAACGACCAGCAGCGGCCAGAAATCGTGCGCCGCGGCGAAGGCAAGCCCGGTGGCGGTCATCAGCGCGGCGGCGCAGAGGAGCAGCGACCGGTAATGGTAACGGTGAGCGCGCAAACCGACGGCCAGCGTCAGCAATCCGGAGCCGCACAGCGTGGCGGTGGCCAGGACGCCGACCTGCAGTGGACCGAAGCCCAGTTCCAGCAAGTACAGGGGCAGCAGCAGGCTTACGAAACCGTCACCGAACGCGCGCAGGCCGCGCGCGATCAGAATCCGGGTGACGGGAGATTGCGGCAGCAGGGGAGTGTCCATTGTCCATCCGCTCCATCGAAGGATCGGCAGATTTGGACGGGACACCGCCTGGGCACGAAGCCAACCGGGAATCCGCACGCCCCGGCAGCGGCCATGGTAGCGAAGCTAACGCGGCTTGACAAACCGCAGCGCGAATTTATCGGTGGGGATCTTCGAGTCCCCGGACGATTGATCGCGCGGATCGGCCGGATTGCGCAGGAAGTTCCCTTCCGCTTCGAGGACGAAGCCGGCGCGCGTGATCTCGTCGCGGACCACGGTTTCATCGATCCGATGCAGCGTCTTCCCTTCGGAAATGCCGGTTCCGGGCCGTCCCGAATGGTCGACGACGACGAAATGGCCGCCGGGTTTCAGCGCCGCGAACAGCTTCTGGTTCATCCGCGCGCGATCGACCGGCAGATACGTGATGTCGTGGTAGTTGAGGACGAGCGTGACGAGGTCGAGCTGCGGCGCTTCCGGGGGCACGGGGTCGTCGAACGGCCGATAGACGGGGACGAAGTTCGCCTGCGGCGCGTCGGCGAGCCGCTTGGTGAGCGCCGCGCCCGGCTCCACGCGCTGCGCCCACACCTTGCCGTCCGGCGCGACGGCAAGCGCCAGCAATTGCGACGTGTAGCCGCCGCCGGCCGAAACATCGAGCACCATCATTCCGGGTCGCGCCTCGGTGAACGGCAGGAACTCTACCGGACGGCGCGAGGCGTCCATGCGCCGGTCCTGCTCGGTCCGCAGCGGGCTCGCGACGACCTTCTCCGCGCGCAGGGTGGCGGCAGGCGGGCCTTCCGCCGGCATCGTGGCGCAGCCGACAACGCCGCCGAGGAGGCCGAGGAGGGCGAGCGCACGCGCAACGCCGGGAGCGAGGATGCGGGGAAGAACGTAGGTCATCGTCGGTTCCATGGACGGGCGGGACGCACAGTCTAAGCCATCGGGCCTCTTCGGGCGCTTGCGGTGCCCGAACAGGTTTTGGTCGAGGCCGACAGCGCTTCGCGGCCTGCCGCATTAACGCCTTTGCGCGGTCACCCTTCGAGCATCGCCTTGTACCGCTGCCGCGCCTCGTGCTCGGCGCGAACGTCACTGATTTCGGCCATGACCGCGGCGACATCGGCGGGTTTGGTGGAGGCCTCGAAACGCCCGGTCAGCGCGGTCTCCGGGTGCAGCGTCGCCGTCTCGTAGAGCGACCAGATCTCGTTTCCATATTGCGTGGTCGCGAGCGCCGGCGCAAAGCGGCTGCAATACGTGGTGATGTTGGCGACGTCGCGCTTCAGCATGCTGGCGGCGTTGTTGTTGCCCGCGGCGTCGACGGCCTGCGGCAAGTCGATGATGACCGGGCCGTCGGCGCTGACGAGGACGTTGTACTCGGACAGGTCGCCGTGAATGATCCCGGCGCAGAGCATGCGCACGATTTCCTTGATCAGCGTGTCGTGGTACGCGAGCGCCGTTGCCTCCGACAGCACGAGGTCGTTCAATCGCGGCGCGGCGTTGCCATGCGCGTCGACGAGCAATTCCATGATCACGACGCCCTCGAAATACGCGTGCGGGCGGGGCACGCGGACGCCCGCCGCGGCGAGACGATACAAGGTGTCCACCTCGACGTTCTGCCAGGCTTCCTCCTGCGCCTTGCGGCCATACCGCGTGCCCTTGGCCATCGCCCGCGCCGCCCGGGTGCTCTTGGTCTTGCGGCCCTCCTGGTAGAGCGAGGCCTGACGGAAGTTGCGCTTGTTGGCCTCCTTGTAGACCTTGGCGCAACGCACTTCACCGCCGCACCGGACCACGTAGACCGCGGCCTCCTTGCCGCTCATCAGTTGCCGCAGCACTTCGTCGACGAGGCCCTCGTGGACCAGCGGCTCGAGTCGCTTGGGGGTCTTCAATCCGCTCCTTTGAACAGTGATTGGCGCCGGGCCGCCGTATCGCTCGCCCCGCGCAGGATGGCGCGGCTACAGGCCGAGCCAGACGATGGTCGCGGTTTCGACATCGGGAGCGGGGGCGACGAAGCCCTTGTAGCCGGTGGCGTCGAGCGCCTCGCGGCCGCCCTTCATGTCGCGCAGGTTGAGCAGCGTTTCGCGCAGCCGCTGCTGCTGGTCGGCGGGAAGCCTGGTCGCGACGATGAACTGCTTGATCGGCACCGCACGCGATCGGGCGAAGACCTTGCCGCCTTTGTCGGTCCACGCCTTGACCACCGCATTCGCCGCGGTGGCACCTGCCTCGGCGAAGCCGTTTTCGAGGTAAAACGGGACCGCGTCCTGATAGCGCGTCGTGACCACCCTGACGGCCGCCGCCGAGGGTTCCTTCGCCGTCGAGAGGGGCACGCTTTCGGTGCGGAACATCGCCCGCACCATCGCCGCCGTGATCGAATCGGGATCCGGCGTGACGATCGTGCGCCCCTTCATGTCGTTCATCGACTTGAGCGGCCCGTTCGCGTTGGTCAGCAGCGAAACGGTGTACTCCGTGTAGCCGCTCGTCCACGCGATCGCCGTGTAGCGGCCGGCCTTGATCTCGGCCATCGCGACGTGCGCCGGGTGGACGAACGCCACGTCGTACTCCTGCTTCGCGAGCCCGGCGCGGAGATCGTCGTAGGCGGGCACCAGCACGACCCGGACGCGTCGGCCTACCGCCTTGCCGAGCATCTCGCCCAACGGCGTGAACTTGTCGCGGATTTCCTTCGGCGTCGCCTGGTAGGTGACGCCCTCCGTGACGGCGAAAACGAAATCGTTGCCCTGGGCCGCGGCGGTCGTGGCGGTGACGGACAGGACAAACAGGCAAATGAGGATTCGGCCGAGCATGGTGGTCTTCCGGGGGTGGCGGTGTCCGCGGCCGCGAGGGCGCCCGCGCGCAGCCAATCTTGGGTGCCCCGGGGTGACGCGATCCACAGTGAACGGGCGACAGGTTACCATTTCGCCTGCGCCACCGGACCGGATCGCTCGCGAACGCCGGTTGAGGCCGGCGCCGCCGGGCCGATCGCCGGCTTCCTGACCTGCCTCGTCCATGACCCACGCCCCTGCACCCTTCGTTCCACGCACCGTCGCCATCCTCGGCGCCGGCGCGGTCGGCAGCTATTTCGGCGCGATGCTGGCCCGCGCCGGCCTCGACGTCATCCTGATCGGGCGGCCGGCGCACGTCGACGCCATCGCCCGCGACGGACTGCGCGTGCTGCAAGACGAACGTGAATGGTCGGCAGGCGTACGCGCCGCCGTCGACGCCGGTGTCGCGCGCGCTGCCGATGTCGTCCTCGTCACCGTCAAGACGCCGGATACCGCGGCCGCCGCGCGCATGCTTGCGCCGCATCTGCGCGCCGATGCGCGAGTCGTGAGCTTGCAAAACGGCGTCGACAACGCGGCGCGGATCGCCGCGGTGCTGGCGCAGCCCGTCTACGCGGCGGTCGTCTACGTCGGCTGCCACATGGAAGGGCCCGGGCGGGTGCGCCATACGGGCCGCGGCGACCTCGTCATCGGCGTCCCGCGCGGGCTCGCGACCCGCGGTGATCCGGCGGGCGACCTGCGCGCGGTGGCGGCGATGTTCGAGCGGGCCGGCGTCGCTTGCCCGACGTCGCCCGACATCGAAGCCGCGCTGTGGACCAAGCTCACCCTCAATTGCGCGTTCAACGCCGTTTCGGCGCTCGGCAACGCGCGGTACGGCACGATGGCGGCGAATCCGCTGGTCCGGCCCGTGATGGAAGAGGCCGTGCGCGAGACCGTCGCCGTCGCGCGCGCGGAGGGCGTGGCGCTCGACGCCGACGCCCTCGTTGCCGCGACCTGGAAACTCGCGGCCGCGATGGCGGAGCAATACTCGTCGACCGCGCAGGACATGCAGCGCGGCAAGCCGACCGAGATCGACGCGCTCAACGGCCTCGTCGCGCAACGCGGCGCGGAGCAGGGCATTCCCACGCCGGTCAACCGCACGTTGCATGCGTTGGTGAAGCTGCGCGAGCTCGACCGCGCGCCCCGCTGAGCGGGCTTTGTTGCCGGTTGTCTTACAGCAGGATCGGCAGGGAGCCGACGGCGGCGGCGCACGGGGCGCGCGAGAGTCGCGGTGTCGGCGCAGCGTCATCCGGCCGACACGACAACGGACGAGGAGGTCACTCCATGAGAGCTACCCAAACGTTGGCGGCGAGCGCGATGCTCGCGGTCATGCTGTGCGGTTGCAGCGGGATGTCGACGCGCGACCGCGATACCGTCATCGGTGCCGGTGTCGGCGCCGCCGCCGGGTCGGTCCTGTCGCGAAGGCAGCGCGCTGGGTACCGTCGGCGGCGCCGTCGTGGGCGGCGTCATCGGCAATCAGGTCGGCAAGGACAAGGACTGACATCGCCCCTCGCAGTGGCGTCGCTGCGCGATGACGGACTCGACTGCGTCGAATGCGGTTTCTTGCGGCCGTGCAGCCGGAGAGTCGGCGTTTGCGCGCGCCGCACGTCCGGTCACTTGAACGGTGACTGGCTTGCCGCCGACGGCGGGGTCGCGCTGCGCGGTCGCGGCGCGCACAGCCAGGTGAACATGCTCTCGCCGAGCGTGCCCGCCTTGACCTCGCGGTATTCGATGGCGCCCGGCGCCGCGTCGAACCGGGCCACCACCGCGCCCTTTTCGTCACGGTACGTCATCGCTGCCGCGCCCATCCGCCGGTTGAAACAATCCGCGACATTGAGCGCGAGCATGTCGCGATACCGCCGCTCGAAACCGAATTCGTCGGTGACGGTCGCCGGCGCTTTCGGGACCGTGCGGAACCAGCCCTGGAGCTTGCCGTCCTTGCGCACCGCTGCCGGCGCGGCCTGGACAAAGGTCTCGGCGCCATCCGGCTGCCCGCCAAAATGCACGAACTTTTCGGCGCGGCCGACGACGGGCGTCAGCACGAGCGCGAACGCGATGGCCGCGCGGGCGGCGACGGCTCGGGTCGGCGAAGACTTCGTCATCGTTTCATGGCACGGTCGTGGTTGCCTGCGCCGCATCGGCGCCGCGCCATTATCGCCCCGTTCACGACGCCGGCGGGGAAAGCCCGCACGCGCGGTGCGGGATCCATTGAAGCCCGGCATTGGCGGGGCGCTACCCAACGCCTGCGCGGCGGCCTACAATTACGGTGACTGTTAGCGGAGCGCGACGATGCCGACCTGCCTTCTCCGGGCCGTCCTGCCGTCCCTTCTTGGTTGTGGGCTGGCGCTGCAAATCGCCCACGCCGAGATCTACACCTGGGTAGACCCGTCGGGCGTGGTCAACCTCAGCAATGAGGCCCCCCCCGAGGGCGTCCGCGTGACCCGCGTGACCCATGAGCCGCCGCCGAGAATCGCCGCGGCAACCGCAGCCGCCCGCGAGGCGGCGCGCCAGGCCGAGCTCCAGGCACTGGCCGACCGTGCCCGGGAGCTCGAGGTTCAGGCGTTGTCCGATCGCGTTCGCCAACTCGAGCGCGAAGTCGAACTCGGTCGAATCCAGGCGGCCGCCGCATACCCGGCATACCCGCCCATGCCGGCGCCCTCGTTCGCGCAATACGCGTCCGAACCGGTGCAGCCCGCGAGCACCGGCTGCGATCCCGCCTGGGCCGGGTGCGGAGGCTGGTGGGGTTCGGGTTTCTACGGGCCTGGCGTTGTCGTGGTGGGCGTGCCGAACGGTCGCCGATTTCACCGGCACCCGTTCCGCGACGGGCAGAACGGTGTCCTGCCACGGCCGTTACCCTTGCCGATACGCCCGTTGCAAATGTCGAGCGCGGACGCCAACTGTCCCGCGCGGTGGCCCGCGCCGGCACTGAATCGATCGATCGGGATTGAGACGACTCGGGACTCAATCCCAGCTCAACGCCCCACCGGTCTGATACTCGGTGACCCGCGTCTCGAAGAAGTTCTTCTCCTTCTTGAGGTCGATCATCTCCGCCATCCACGGGAACGGGTTGTCGGCCTTGTCGAACAGCGGGTCGACGCCGATCTGCTGGCAGCGGCGATTGGCGATGAAGCGCAAGTATTCCTTGAACATCGTCGCGTTGAGGCCGAGCACGCCGCGCGGCATCGTGTCCTCGGCGTAGGCGTATTCGAGGTCGACGCCTTTCTTGATCAGCGTGGCGATCTCGGCGCGGAATTCCGGCGTCCACAGGTGCGGGTTTTCCATCTTGATCGTGTTGATGAGGTCGATGCCGAAATTGCAATGCATCGACTCGTCGCGCAGGATGTACTGGTACTGCTCGCTCGATCCCGTCATCTTGTTCTGGCGACCCATCGCCAGGATCTGGACGAAGCCGACGTAGAAGAAGAGGCCCTCCATGATGCAGGCGAACACGATCAGGCTCTTCAGCAGCGCCTGGTCGGCTTCGATCGTCCCGGTCTTGAAGGTCGGATTGGTCAGCACCTCGATGAACGGGATCAGGAACTCGTCCTTGTCGCGGATCGACTTGATCTCGTGATAGGCGTTGAAGATCTCCGCCTCGTCGAGGCCCAGGCTCTCGACGATGTACTGGTAGGCGTGGGTGTGGATGGCCTCCTCGAACGCCTGCCGCAGCAGGTACTGGCGGCACTCCGGCGCCGAGATATGGCGGTACGTGCCGAGCACGATGTTGTTGGCGGCCAGTGAATCGGCGGTGACGAAAAAGCCGAGGTTGCGCTTGATGACCAGGCGCTCGTCGTCGGTCAGCCCGTTCGGGTTCTTCCACAGCTCGATGTCGCGCTGCATATTCACTTCCTGCGGCATCCAGTGGTTGGCGCAGGCGGCGATGTACTTGTCCCAGGCCCAGCGGTACTTGAACGGCACGAGCTGGTTGACGTCGGCCTGGCCGTTGATGACGCGCTTGTCCTCGATGCGCACGCGGCGGAAGCCGTTGGCCATCGCCTGCGACTCGACGTCGAGGTCGTGCACGGGCTCGCGCGACAGGATGCCGTCCGCGATGTTGCCGGCGGCGTGCGCCCGGATCGTCTCGGCCGTGGCGGACTGCAGCATCGGTTTCGCCGCGGGGGCGACGAAATCGTCGTCGAAGGTCAGCATGTCAATGGGTCTCCTGGGTACCGCATCGTGTCGTCAGTGCATGGCGCTCAAGCGCTCGTACAGATAATCAGGCGCGAAGTCGACGCCGGTGTGCCACGCGATCGTGGCGAGCCCGTAGTCGAGGTAGAACTCGGCGAACCGCTCGCGGTCCCGCAGCGCCTCGAAGTTCTCGCCGAACAGGTCATCCGCCAGATCCACCACGCCCTTGCGCCCATCGTTGAATTCCAGCCAAACCTTGTAGTCCCCGAGATACCGTGCATCGATCACATGTCGCTGTACGTGCTCGTAGCGGGCCACATTGCCTCCCTTGGGCAGGTTGAGGAACGGGCCGCATGTGAAAACCGTGCGGTGCCTGCGCGTTGCACAGGCACCGCCAATCATGTGACCCTGCCGGCGCCGGATGGTTGCCCGGCGGCGCGGTCCTGTTCGCTATTTGCCCGAGAGTGGCACTGGCGAGCGCTGCGCCTGCTGCTGCCCTGGCAAACCGATCTTTTGCCGGGGTCCCGTCGCTGCCTGCGCGCTGCCGGCTCTCATCTGCCGGTCGGCCGCGGCCGGCCAGCGCCAGTGGCGCCGGCCGGTGTGGTCGGTGTAGGACTCCCATCCATCGGTTTTTGCGTTCATCGCGTGCCCTCCTGTCCGGGTTTGCGGGACTGCCTTGCTTCGTTTGCGGCGGGCGTCTCTTGCCGGCACACCTCGCGCGCTTCTTTCACGCGGGGCCCCCTATTGGCAGGCCTCGCATGTCGGATCGGTGATCGAACAGAATTTCGGCGCGTCCGGCTCCGCGGCCGCGTACGCCGACTTCCCGGCCGCGTTGGCCGCGCCGGCGCCGGTCATCGCCGCCCCCGACGTGGACACGGCGTTGAGCTCGCCACCCTGGCCGGTGGACTTTTCGGCCTGCGTCGCCGCCAGCGTGCGCAGGTAATAGGTGGTCTTCAAACCGCGCACCCACGCGAGCTTGTAGGTGTCATCGAGCTTCTTGCCCGAGGCGCCCGCCATGTAGATGTTGAGGCTCTGCGCCTGGTCGATCCATTTCTGCCGCCGTCCGCCGGCCTCGACGATCCACTTGGGCTCGACCTCGAACGCGGTGGCGTAGAGCGTGCGCAATTCGGCCGGCACGCGGTCGATCCGGGCGAGCGAGCCGTCGAAATACTTCAAGTCGGCGACCATGACCTCGTCCCACAGGCCCAGCTTCTTCAACTCGGCCACCAGGTGCTCGTTGACGACGGTGAACTCGCCCGACAGGTTCGACTTGACGTAGATGTTCTGGTATTCGGGCTCGATCGACGCCGCCACGCCGATGATGTTCGAGATCGTCGCCGTTGGCGCGATCGCGACGCAGTTCGAGTTGCGCATCCCGTGTTCCTTGATGCGCGCGCGGAGCGCGTCCCACGGCAGCGACGACGATTCGTCGATCTCGACGTAGCCGCCGCGCTCCTCGCGCAGCAGCTTGATCGTGTCCTGCGGCAGAACGCCGCGGTCCCACAGGCTGCCCTTGTACGACGAATAGCGGCCGCGCTCCTCGGCAAGCTCCGTGGAGGCCCAGTAGGCGTAGTAGCAGACGGCTTCCATCGAGCGGTCGGCGAACGCCATCGCCGCGTCGGACGCGTAGGGCGTGTGCAGCAGATGCAGGCAGTCCTGGAAGCCCATGATGCCGAGGCCCACCGGCCGGTGCTTGAGGTTCGAGTTGCGCGCCTTCGCCACCGCGTAGTAGTTGATGTCGATGACGTTGTCCAGCATCCGCATCGCCGTGCGGATCGTGCGCTGCAGCTTGGCGTGGTCGAGCTCGAAGCCATCGCCCACGCGCTGCATGTGGTTCAGCATGTTCACCGAACCGAGGTTGCAGACGGCGATCTCGGTCTCGCTGGTGTTGAGCGTGATCTCGGTGCAGAGGTTCGAGCTGTGCACCGTGCCCATGTGCTGCTGCGGCGAGCGCACGTTGCAGGCATCCTTGAACGTGATCCACGGATGGCCCGTCTCGAACAGCATCGAGAGCATCTTGCGCCAGAGCTGCAGCGCCGGGATCTTCTTGGAGAGCTTCAATTCGCCTCGCGCCGCCTTGTCCTCGTAGCGGTTGTACGCTTCCTCGAACGCATGGCCCCACTTGTCGTGCAGGTCGGGCACGTCGGACGGCGAGAACAGCGTCCAGTCGCCGCCCTCCATCACGCGCTTCATGAAGAGGTCGGGAATCCAGTTCGCCGTGTTCATGTCGTGCGTGCGCCGGCGGTCGTCGCCGGTGTTCTTGCGCAGCTCCAGGAATTCCTCGATGTCGAGATGCCAGGTCTCGAGGTACGTGCACACCGCGCCCTTGCGCTTGCCGCCCTGGTTGACGGCGACCGCGGTGTCGTTGACGACCTTGAGGAACGGCACCACGCCCTGGCTCTTGCCGTTGGTGCCCTTGATGTGCGAGCCCATCGCGCGGACGTTGGTCCAGTCGTTGCCGAGGCCGCCCGCGAACTTGGACAGGAGCGCGTTTTCCTTGATCGCCTCGTAGATGCCGTCGAGATCGTCGGCGACGGTGGTGAGGTAGCACGACGACAGCTGTGAGCGGTGCGTGCCCGAGTTGAACAGCGTCGGGGTCGAGCTCATGAAGTCGAACGTGGAGAGCACGTTGTAGAACTCGATCGCGCGCGTCTCGCGGTCGACTTCGTTCAAGGCGAGGCCCATCGCCACGCGCATGAAGAAGCATTGCGGCAGTTCGAAGCGGCGGCCGGCGCCGGCGAAATTCGCGTGCTGGTCGATCAGGAAATAGCGGTCGTAGAGCGTCTGCAGGCCGAGGTAGCCGAACTGGAGGTCGCGCTCCGGCTTCAGCGCCGCGCCGAGCGCCTTCAGGTCGTATTGCGCGAGGGACTCGTTGAGGAGGCCGATCCTGATCCCGTGCTTGACGAATTGCGGGAAGTATTCGGCATAGCGCGCGGCCATGTCCGCCTGCGTGGCTTCTTCGCCGAGCGCCTCGAAGCGGATGGCATCGAGCAGCAGGCGCGCGGTGACGAAGCTGTACGCGGGATCTTTCTCGATCAGCGTGCGCGCGGCCAGCACCACGCATTTGCGCACCTCGTCCATCGGCACGCCGTTGTAGAGGTCCTTGAGCGTGGCCTTCATGATGCGCGCGGGCTCGACGTCGGTGAGGCCGGCGCAGGATTCGTCGACCAGCGCCGTCAGCCGCAGGAGATCAAGCGGGCGCGATTGCCCGTTGTCGAGGACCATGATCGCGGCCGCGGTCTCGGTCTTGGGCTCGCGCAGCGACTTTTCGTGCGCGCGCTCCTGCGAGCGCCGTTCGCGATACAGCACGTAGGCGCGCGCCACTTCATGCTCGCCGCCGCGCATCAGCGCCAGCTCGACCTGGTCCTGGATTTCCTCGATGTGGATCGCGCCGCCCTCGGGCTTGCGCTTCATCAACGCGCTGACGACGGCGTCGGTCAGCTTGGTCACTTCCTCGCGCACGCGCGCGGAAGCCGCGCCCTGGCCGCCGTTGATGGCGAGGAACGCCTTGGTCATCGCGATCGAAATCTTGGCCGGCTCGAAGCCGACCACCGCGCCATTGCGGCGGATGACCTTGTATTGCGCGAACCGCGGATCGGCATTCGCGTTGGCGGCGCTTCCCGGGTCTCCGGCCATGAGGTCACGCGTCGGTTGGGACGACGTCTGGGCGGCGGCAGCGCTGGTGAGTTGCATTGCGTGGATCTCCTCTCGAATCTTGTCGTTGTCGTTGCGCACAGGGTCGCCGTTGCCCTTGCGGCGGCGGAACCTCCTGTCGTGCGCAACGCGTGGCAAAGCGTGCGTTGCCCGGCGGCGCGCCGGCGATTCTCCCCCTCCGGCGCGGCCCCGGAAACCGCCGCCGGCCGTGCACGCCCCGAGAAACGGCTTCTAAATCAAAATCTACTACATCTTGTGTTGAAGTGCCTGATGAACACCAAGGATAGTGAGGCAGACGCGGAATGGCAAGGTTTTTTTGATCCACCGCAAACTCCTCTCAAAACGACAACAAAAACAGGAGCCTGGCGCTCATTTCCGGCGCCATCCCCCATTGCTCCACGGGTGCTCCACCGGGTTGTTC
>CAWEOX010000027.1:0-121534 GCA_963810845.1 uncultured beta proteobacterium
CGAAGTTGAGCGTCACCGTGCCGTCGGCCGCCTGGGCGGGCGCGATCACCCCCGCGGCGAACACCAGCAATGCCGCCACGATCCAGGCTCTAGCGGCGCGGGCGGAGCGTTGGCGGATGACTTCCAGTGTGCGGATCACGCGGGCGCGGGGAGGATGCGAAAACCTGTTGGAAACGGCATGCGCGGCGCGTGGACGCGGCCGCTCCGGTTTTTTGGCGATAATAGCACGCACCCCCGCAGGGTTTCGGCCCCGCGGCCGCGGGGTGAATCCAAATCGCGTCCGCGCCGCATCCAAGGATCCGAAGGCATTTTTCAGGGAGCCTCGCATGCACGGATCAAACGTCTTTTCGACCCCGCGGGCGGTCACCGCACGCCGCCGGCTGGTCCTCGCCGCCGCCCTCGCGCTGGCGCTGGCCGCGTGGCTCGCCCCCCGGGCGCCCGTCGCCGTGGCGCAGGAATCGCGCCCGGCCGCCGCCGCGGCGGCCCCCGTTGCCCCCGGTGCGGCCGCCGCCGATAGCCCCGGCGCGGGCACCGGCAGCGGGGCCACGGCCGACCCCGCAGCCCGGGACGACAAGGGGAAAGGGCGCGCCGACGCCGTGGTCAAGGACGAAAAAGACCCCGCCACCGGCCAGCGCACGATCACGGTCACCAAGAACGGCAAGACCGTCACCGTGACCGGCATTCCAGGCGACCGGGAGTTCGATTCGTTCGGCGAGATGGTGCACACCGAGCCGACGCTCGCGATCATGATCATCGCCATCGTCGCGGTCGTCTTCCTCGCGCCCGTGTTCGCGATCGCGCTGATTCTCAGCTACCGGATGCGCAAGACGCGGATGCAGAACGAGACGATGCTGAAGCTCGCCGAGAAGGGCATCGTCGGCCCGACGGAGGCCATCGCGGCCGTTGCGATGGGTACGATGCCGGCACAGGCCGACGCCGCCGCCCGCGCGGCCGGCGTCGGCGCCGCGGTCGAACGCGCGCAGCACCTGCGCAGCCCGCGCGGCCTGGTCCGATCTGCGCAAGGGCATCGTGATGGGCGCCATCGGCCTCGGGCTCACGATCTTTTCCGTGTTCGACGACCGCACGCCGAACGCGATCGGCCTGGTGTTGCTGTTTGTCGGCATCGGCTACGTCGTGCTGTGGTGGTTCGAGCAGCGGCAGATCGCGCCGCGCAGCGACGGCGAGGGAATCCTCGCAGCCCCGGTCGCCCGCTCTGATCGCCGCACGCGGCCGCTGCCGGCTCCGCTGCGACCGACCCCGTCCCGATGACGGAACAAGCCGTCACCGATGCCGAGCTGATCGCGCGTGTCCTCGTCGACGATGACCGGCATGCGTTCTCGGAGCTCGTGCGCCGCTACCAGTCGGCGATCCGGGCGACGCTGCGGCGGCTGACCGCCGGCAACCACGCGCTCGCGGACGACCTTGCCCAGGAGACTTTCTTGCTCGCCTACCGCAACCTGAAATCGTTCCGGCAGGAAGCCCGCTTCCCGACGTGGCTCTACCGGATCGCGACCAACGCCTTTCTCGCCCACGCGCGCAAGCGCAAGGAGGAACTGCTGGGCGACGCCGATGCCGAGGTCGCCGACGACGGACCGGGACTCGCGCACGCCGGCGAGGCGGTCGGCGATCACGCCCGGGCGGCGAACCTGCGCCTCGACATGGAACGCGCGCTGGCGGTGCTGTCGGAGGGGGAACGGGCGGCGATCGACTGGCTTGAACGCGCGTTGCGCGAAGACGGCCGCGACCATCGCGCCGGCTATCTCGCCGACGACGGCTTCACGACCCGGTGGCGGCCGCGCGCCCGCGCCGCCCACGCTGCCGGCTTGGCGCAAACCCGCCGTGGCCTTGTTATGGACGGTCGCCTCGCCGGCGCCGCGCTGGCGCTGCCCGGTACGGTGGTCGACGTCGCGCACCAGGTGACCCGCCTTCTCGGCAGCCGCCCGGCTCGCTCGCCAATATTGCGACGGGCGTGGTGGCACTGGGGTTGGCGAGCTGGGCAGCTACCGCATACGCGCTGCGCGACGACTGATGGCGATGGCGCAAGCCCGGGTCAGGCGGAAGCGAAACCCGGCGGGCGCGCTAGTCCTTCAGCGTGAAGTTGACCTCGACTTCGCCGACGTATTTCTCGCCTTCCCCCTTGAACTTCCATAGCGCAAGCGCCCGGCGCACTTCACCGATCGAACACCCGCGGCGGGTCCGCCGAGATGATCTGCACCTCGGTGACGTTGCCCTTCTCGTCGATCTGCAGGCGCGCGGTGACGGTGCCCTTGGCAACGCCCGCTTTGATCGCCTCGCGTGGGTAGACCGGATCTTCGCGGGACACGACGACGAGCTGCCCGCCGCGACGCACGGCCGGCTTCGGGGCGGAGGCGGAGGCGGCGCCTCCACAACCGGTGGTGGCGCAATGACGTGCGGCTCGGCGGGTGGCGTGGGGGTGACCGCGGTTATGACCGGCGCTTCGGTCGTCGTCGGCACGGGGATGTCCGGCGGCGGGACGTAAGTCTGCACCGGCTGCTGGACCTTCGGCGCTTCAATGATCTTCTTCGGCGGCGGCGGCGGCGGCGGCGGGGGCAGCTTGACCTCCTCGATGATCGTGGCGGTGAGCGGCTTCTTGATCACCTCGACGGCCTTGCGGGCGAGACCCGTCAGCAGCGCCCAGATGATGAGCGCATGCACCAGAATGACGAAGGCGATCCCGATCAGGTGCCGGGTCGGGTCTCTCTGTTGCCGTGCGAAATCCATGTCCTGTTAGCTCCGGTGGCCGGAGGGCGCGCCTGCCGCGCCCGGCGAGCGCTAGTCGTTGATGAACTGCTCGCTGCCGACGATGCCGATCTTGGTCAGGCCGAGCCGTTGCGACGACGCCATCACGCCCGCGACGATTTCGTATTTCGCATCCTTGTCGGGACGCAGGTGCAGTTCCGGCTGAACCGCCTGGGCGGCGGCCGCGGTGAGCTTTTCCTCGAGTGCCGCGCGATCGGCCACGCCCTCGCCGTTCCAGTACACCACCCCGGTGGCGTCGACGTCGATCTTCACCACCTCGGGCTTCACCAGCGGCGGCGGCGGATTGCCGGTCGGCATGTTGAGGTTGACCGAGTGCAGCTGAATCGGGATCGTGATGATCAGCATGACGAGCAGCACCAGCATCACGTCGATCAGCGGCGTGGTATTGATGTCCATCATGACATCGGGATCGTCTGATCCGCCGCCCGAGCCCACGTTCATGCTCATGCTTCGTTCCTCCCGCCTGTGGCCGGTGCCGGCATGTCAGCTGCCACGCACCGGGGGCTCGGTAATGAATCCGACTTTCGCGATCCCCGCCCGCTGGCAGGCGTAGATGACGCGGCCGACGCCCTCGTAGCGCGCGCCGCCGTCGCCGCGAATCTGGACCTCGGGCTGCGGGACGAGGACGGCAATCTTCTTCAGCCGGTCGATCAGCGCCTCGTTGGTGGTGATGCGCAAGTCGTTCCAGTAAATGCGACCCTGCGAATCGACGGAGATCGTGATGTTCTCCGGCTTGGTCTCGCGGATCTCGTTCCTCTCCTTCGGCAACTGGACGGGGATCGACGTCGTGACGACGGGAATGGTGATGAGAAAGATGATCAGCAGCACCAGCATCACGTCGACGAGCGGCGTGGTGTTGATGGCCGAGACGATTTCGTCCTCGTCGCCACCGGAGGAGCCGACGCTCATCGACATGAGTTACGCCCTGGCGGGGGATTTCGCGGCGGAGAGGAGCACCGCGTGCAGGTCGGCGCCAAACGCGCGGACGAGCTCCATCGCCGACTTGTTGCGCCGGACGAGCCAGTTGTAGCCCAGCACCGCCGGAACGGCGACGGCGAGGCCGAACGCGGTCATGATCAGCGCCTCACCGACGGGCCCCGCGACCTTGTCGATCGACGCCTGGCCGGCGATGCCGATCGCGGTCAGCGCATGGTAGATCCCCCACACCGTGCCGAAGAGGCCGACGAACGGCGCCGTCGAGCCAACCGTGGCCAGAAAGGCGAGGCCGTCCTGCATCCGGCTTTGCACGTTTTCGATCGCGCGCTGGATCGACATCGATATCCAGTCGTTCAAGTCGACGTTGCCGAGCAATCCGGTGTGCTTGGTCGACGCCTCGAGCCCCGATTCCGCAATGAAGCGGTACGGACTGGTCTTCTTCAGCCCCTCGGCGCCCTCGCGCACGGTCGGCGCCGTCCAGAACGACTTGTCGGCGGCGCGCGCCTGGCGGTTCATCTTGTACTGCTCGTACACCTTGGTGATGATGATGTACCAGCTGCCCATCGACATGATGGCGAGGATGCCCAGCGTGAACCGGGCGACGAGGTCGCCGCCTTTCCACAGGGCTTCGAGGCCGTAGGGATTGTCCACGAGCTCGGTCGTGCGCACGCTGTTCGCGGCTTTCGCAACCGGCGCCGCGCGCCGCGGGTTCGGCAGGGGCGGCGGGAGCGGCTGGCGCGGCGGGCTGGCCTTGCGCGACGGCGACCGGCGGAACGACCGCGCCCGCCACGGCGATCAGCAGAACCGCGGCCAGGGCGGCCGAACGGGTCATCTTCAACATGTTGTCTCCAGGCAGATAGTTGTTCAGTCAGAGTCTTGGCTCACGATCCGGCATGCTGGCACGCGGCCGGCGCCGGAGCGACGTTCCACTCCGGAGCCTGACAGGGTACTGGGTGCGAACCCGGCCGTCGAAACGCCATTGGCCGATGGAACCCGGCTCCGCCATCGCTGGCTGCGGGGTCCCGCCGCGCCTGACAGCCTCACGCCGTATGCGCAAACGCCAAAACGCATGGCCCCGCCGGGGGGCGGGGCCAAGCTCTCCTCAGAAAGTCGGAGGATTCTACACAAACCGGTCGAAAAGTCCACCGGCACATTAGAGCCAATACTCTAGGTTCAACGCGTGCCCGGACTTTCTTCTCCGCCGTGCTGCGCGTTCGAACGTGGTCGTTCGGCCGCGGCGTCGACGCGGCGCGATGCATTTCATCGCCGCTCGCGCGCGTTCGCGCCGCGAATGGCCGCGCTTGTCGCGCGCTGCTTGAGCGGGGAGTGAGCGCTGTCTACGATAGCGGCCAATCGCAACCGGCATCCGCATCGCCCGAACCGATCGCGACTTGAATCCGAACCGCCCCCGTGCCGCATCTCATGGACACGCAGCAATCAACGACCAGGAGACCAACGATGAACCGCTTCCAGCCCTTGACGCCCCGCGCCGCCTTTGGCCTCGCCGCCGTTGCCCTTTCCGCGCTGACGTTCGGCCTTGCCGTCGTCGCGCCAGCCAAGCTCGATTCCGGGGTCGTGGATTCCCGCACACTTGCCGCCGTCGGGGACATGCCGCCTGCTATCACGGAAGCCGCCGTCATCCCCTATCGGATCGAGGTGATCGGCGTCCGCGACCCGAAGCTCGCGTCGTCCCCGTCGGACGCGGGTGACGCGCGATGCGCATCGCAGGGTTGACCGGCCTGTCACTTGAGCAACGGCAACGCCGACGCGAGATCGTAGGCCTGGTAGGCGCGGATCTTCGATTCCAACTGCATGTAGCGCGCCGCCTTCTTCGCCGGCAGCGCCTTCATCACGCCGTTCTGCAGCTTGCGCCGCGCCTTGATCTCGTTTTCGTCGGCCGCGATCAGCTCGGCCGCGAGCGTCTTCGCGTAGAGGTCGGACAGCGGCTTGTCCAGGCTGAGCAGGTCTTCGACGACGACCGCGCGTTGCCGGCTGGTGGTGGCGAGCGCGCGCTGATAGGTGTCGTACAGCGGCCAGAATTTCTTCGCCTCGGCGTCGGTGAGCTGGAGCGTCGACGCGACGAGGGCCCTCTTGTCCGCCTTGACCGCGTCGCGCAGCGCCTGCATGTCGGTCGCGCCCACGAACCTGTTCTCGGCCGCGGCGACGAATTGCGTCGCGATCAATGTCACGCCGAGCAGGATGGCAGCGATGATTCTGTTGCATGGTCGTCCCTCGATTTCGAATGCCGTGATACTAGCCGCAACGCGCGATGCCGGCCACCGTTGCGGCCAAAAAAACGGGGCCTCGCGGCCCCGTTGGAATACAGCTTTCCGGCGTCTGTCGATCAGAAGGATACAACGACCCGACCGTAGACCACGCGGCCGCGCGGGTCGTAGATCGACGGATCGTAGCCATACTGGAACTGATTGGACGTGAAGATGAACAGGTGCGGATTGGTATCCATCAGATTGCGCACGCCGGCGACCAGCTGCACGTACTTGAACCCGGTATACGTGCCCTGGATGTCCCACGTCGTGAACGACGGCACGAAGTGCGGCGCGCCGTCGACCTGGTTCGGCGCGGTCTCGTAACCCGTGATGTAATGGTTGGTGAGCGTCGCGCCCCACGGCCCGTAGTTCCAGTTGATGTTTGCGTTGTGCTTGTAGCGGGGAATCACGCCGCCGAAGCTCGGAATGAACAGCGGCACCAGCGTGTTCGGGTCGACGATCGTTCCAATGTCGTGCTCGGTGGAGCCATCCGGCAGCGAGAGGTCCGCCTTCAGGTAGTACGTACCCTGGTAGTTGAGGCCCCACGTGCCCGCCGGCGACGGGATCCGCCAGTCGCCGGCAAAATCGAGACCCGAGAACGTGGCCTTGCCGGCGTTCTGCAGGATCTGGGTCGACTGACGTCGACTTCGCCGGCCGGCGTGAATACGGTTCCATTGTTCGCGCCGTTGCGCGCGGCGGTGACCAGCGCGAGCGCCGGCGGGGCGAGGATGTAGTTGTCGATCTTGATGTACCACCAGTCGATGCGGCCGGTGAAGTTCGACGCCGGCGTCCACACGAAGCCGCCCGAGACCTGCTGCGATTTCTCCGGCTTCAGCAGGGGATTCCCGCCGGTAAACGAGTTGACCTGGATCGGGCCGTTCTCGGGGAATCCCGGGTCGGTGAACTGCTCGGACGTGCCGAGAACCACCGGATTGTGGAGCTCGCCCATCGCCGGCGCCCGGAAACCGTTGCCGACGCTCGCGCGGAACATCCCCCACTTCCAGGGCTGCCACGTCGCCGAGAGCTTGCCGGTCACCGGTGTCGCGTCTTCCTGGATGTCGCTGTAGTGGTCGACGCGGCCCGACAGGTCGAAGTTGAGGTCCTTGGTCGCCGGAATCGCGAACTCGAGCCAGCCGCTCGTGACGTTGCGATCGCCGTTTTGCGGAAGCGTCGCGCCGCCCAGGCCGGAGATGTCACCCTGGAGCAGGATGGGCGGCACGTCGATGTTGTACGTCTGCTTCATGTAACTGACGCCGAACGAGGTCGCGATCGGACCGGCGGGAAGCTCGTAGATGTTCCCGCTCGTCTTCGCGGTGACCATGCTCAGCTTTTCCTGCGCCGTAGCGGTCGGTCCGGTGTAGTTGGTCCCCTGCAACGCGCTCGTCAGCGTCGGGTTCTGCGTGCCGCCCGCCGCCCACGGGTCGACGAACGAACCTGGCGTGTTGCCGACCGTGTTCCAGACCCGCGCGAAGTTCACCTGCGAGAAGTAGCCGCCGGTGACCGATCCATCCGACTGGCTCTGGCTCCACAGGGCGTTGACGTCGTAATCCCAGTCCTTGAGCCACGTGCCCTTCGCTCCCAGCACGTACTGCTGCTGCGTATTCTCGGCGAACTGGGCGCGGTCGCCCGCGGCGAACGCGCGCGACGAGACGGCGAGCACCTGATCCGTCCATCGCTCCGAGCCCGTGGCTTTGCAGCCACGCGTGCGGGTAGTTCGTATTCTGCGGATAGATGAGCAGCGCCCCGTCGACGCCCGATCCCGCGAACGCGGTGTCGGTGTCGAAGAACGCAACGCGCGCCGGGTTGGGCTGGATGATTTGGGTGACCTTGTTCTGCGAGTAGAGCCCGGTGAAGTAGCCCTGTATCTGCGCATTGAACTGGTAGTTGCCGGTCACCACGCCGCTCTGCGTCTCGGTCTGTGGAAAGAGCTCCAGGAACGGCGCCGAGTCGAAGTTGCAGTTCGATCCGGTCCCGGCTCTCCCTCCGGCAGTGATGGCGAACATGCCCATCGCCGCGCAGCCCGGCGAGTCGGCCCCGGGGTTGCCGTAACCGGCTGCTCGAAATTCCGTAAGGGTTCGCCGAGCCAGGAATGGGATTGGTCGCGTTTTGGCTCGCCCGCGGGGCGCCCGGCACCCAGATCCCTTCGACCCGGCCGCTGGGCGTCGCCGCGTTCGCGTAGAACGGCGGGACGTTGCCGGACTTCGCGAAGTCGCGATCGGCAGACTGCAGCGCACCTTCCTTCTTCTACTGGTAGGACCCGGTGACGTTCCACCCGTCCTTGGTGAGGTCGCCGTAGCCCCCGCTGGCCCAGGCGTTGCTGGTCCAGCCGCCGCCGTTTCGCGTCGGCTGGTCGTACTCGTAGCCGGCGGTCACGCCCGTGAAGTTGCGGCGCAGCACGAAGTTGATGACGCCGGCGATCGCGTCGCTGCCGTAGATGCTGGAGGCGCCGTCGGTCAGCACCTCGACCCGCTCGATCGCCGAGATCGGGATCGAATTGATGTCGACGCCGTTGCCGGCTATGCCGGCGCCCGCGAACTCCTGCGCGAACGGCGTCATCCGCTGCCCGTCCAGCAGAACGAGGGTACGGCTCGCGCCGAGTCCGCGCAGCGACGCGAACGAGCCGCCATACGTCGAGAGCCCCGCGCCGGAGGCACCGTTGAGCGAGCCCGTGGACGCCGTAGCCGAGATCGTCTGTATCAACTGCTCCATGTTCTGCACGCCGCTCCGCGCGATGTCCTCGCGCGTCAGAACCTGCACCGGCAGCGACTGGTCCTCGAGCGTGCGCTTGATGCCCGAGCCGACGACGTCGACCTTGATCTTGCTCTCGGCGGTGGTCGGCGCCGCGTCCTGTGCGAAAGCCGGCACGCTTGCGACAAACGCGGCAGCACCCAACGCGTGCACTAGCGCAAGCGCCAGTATCTTCTGTTGGACTTTCATATGGAGATCCCCCAGGAAAGGTACCACTACAACCATTTGGAATTGCCTTGCGGCAAGTGACATAGACATTACCGTAGCGCGGAATCCCCCCGCAACGAATTGGTGCGATTGTTACAATGGCCGTCACAAAACTGTTGCAAATCCGCCAATCGTGCCGATACGCCACGCCCAACCTGCTGATTTGGCAGCCATCGTCGGAATCTACAACGCTTCGATCCCGGGGCGGATGGCCACCGCCGACACCGAGCCGGTGACCGTCGCCGCCCGCGAGCCCTGGTTCCGGGATTTCAATGCCGAGGAGCGCCCGCTTTGGGTGATGGCCACGGCGTCCGCGAACCCGGTCGCGGGCTGGCTCGGCTTGCGTTCGTTCTATGGCCGGCCGGCGTACCGAACCACGGTTGAAGTAGGGGTTTATGTCGATCCGGCGAGGCAACGCCAGGGCATCGCGCAAGCCTTGCTGGCCCACGCGATCGCCGCCGCGCCTGCCCTCGGCATTCGCACGCTGTTGGGGTTCATCTTTGCGCACAATGCGGCGTCGATCGCCCTGTTCGAGCGGGCCGGCTTCGCCACGTGGGGCCGATTGCCCCGCGTAGCCCTGCTCGACGGCGTCCGGCGTGACCTCTCCATCCTCGGACGGGAGCTCGACCGATGACCCAGGAATCCGGCCCCGGGGGTGGCGGCAAAGCGGCGACGCAGCGGCAAGAACCCTTCGCGATCCGGCCCGCCGTGCCTGCCGACGTCGCCGCGGTCCACGGCATGATCGTGGCGTTGGCCGAGTACGAAAGGCTTGCCCACCTTTGCGTCGCCTCCGAAGCCGACGTTGCCGACGCCCTGTTCGGGCCGCGGCCGGCCGCGGAAGTCCTGATCGCGTCGCAAAATGGCACGCCGGCGGGCTTTGCGTTGTTTTTCCATAATTTCTCGACGTTTCTCGGCCGCCGCGGAATCTGGCTCGAGGACCTGTACGTGCAGCCGGCCTTTCGCCGCCAGGGCTGCGCGCAGGCGCTGCTGCGGGCGTTGGCCGCGATCGCGGTCGAGCGCGGATGCGGCCGCTTCGAATGGGCGGTGCTCGACTGGAACGCGGCCGCCATCGACTTCTACCGGGGATTGGGCGTCGCCGTCCTGCCTGACTGGCGCATCGTCCGCGCCGTCGGCCCCGCCCTGACCGCCCTCGCGTCGACCCCCGGCCCTGCCAGCCCATGAACCCGATCCCGCATCTGCCCGGCGCGCTGCTCTCCGAGATGACGTTCACCCTTGAGGCTTATGCAGTCGCGGCCCTGGCTTCCGCGCCGCGCCAGCCTTTGGGAATCGACTCGAGCAGCCGGCGCGTGTAGTCCTCGCGCGGATGGCGGTAGATCTCGTCCGAATTGGCGATCTCGACGATCCGGCCTTCGCTCATCACCATGATCTCGTCGGAGATGTACTTGACCACGGCGAGGTCGTGCGAGATGAAGATGTAGGACAGGCCGGATTCGTCCTGCAGGTCCTGCAACAGGTTCAGCACCTGCGCCTGCACCGACACGTCGAGCGCCGACACCGACTCGTCGCAGATCAGGATGTCGGGCTTCATCGTGAGGCAGCGCGCGATCGCGATCCGCTGCCGCTGGCCACCCGAGAATTCGTGCGGATACTTGTAGAACGAGGTCTCCGGCAGCCCGACCTTGTCGAGGAGCTCGAAGGCCAGGTCGGTGCGCTGCGCCGCACCGCTGCCGATGCCGTGGATCTCCATCGGCTCGGTGAGGATGTTGCCGATCGTGAAGCGCGGATTGAGCGACGCGTACGGATTCTGGAAGATGATCTGGATCCGCCGCTTGTAGGCCATGAACTCGCGCGGCGACATCGCGAGCAGGTCGCGGCCCTCGAAGATCGCCTCGCCGGTGGACGCCTCGTGCAGCCGCATCAGCGTGAGGCCGACGGTCGTCTTGCCGGAGCCCGATTCGCCGACGAGCCCGAGCGTCTTGCCTTTGGGCAGCTTGAACGAGACGTCCTTCACCGCCTCGAACTTGCGCTTGCCGAACAGGCCCTCGCGCGAATAGAAGTCCTTGCCGAGATTGTTCACCTCGAGCACGATCGGGTCGCCCGGACCCACGCCACGCGCGCGCTCCTCGGTGTGCCGCGGTCCGCGCGCGGTGCCGCTCATGAAATCGTCGATCACCGGCAGCCGGAACGGTCGGCGGTCGAGGTTGGGCCGGCACAGCAGCAGGGCCTTGGTGTAGGCGTCCTGCGGGTTCTCGAACACGCGTGCCGCGGGCCCCTGCTCGCGGATCTCGCCGTCGCGCATCACGATCACGTAGTCGGCGATCTCGCCGACGACCGCGAGGTCGTGGGTGATGAACAGCACCGACATCCCGCGCTTCTTCTGCAGCGCGCCGATGAGCTCGAGAATCTGCTTCTGGATCGTGACGTCGAGCGCGGTCGTCGGCTCGTCGGCGATCAGGAGCTTGGGCTCGCAGGCGATCGCCATCGCGATCATCACCCGCTGCTGCTGGCCGCCCGACATCTGCGACGGGAACGCGTTGATCTTGTACTCGGGGTCCGGAATGCCCACCTCGTCCAGCAGCTCGATCGCGCGCTTGCGCGCCTGCGCGGGCGTCATCCGCATGTGCAGCCGCAGCACCTCGACCAACTGGAAGCCGACCGTGAAGACGGGGTTGAGCGAGGTCATCGGCTCCTGGAAGATCATCGAGATCTCGGCGCCGCGCATGTCGCGCAGCTCCTCCGGCGACAGCCGCAGCACGTTCTTGCCGCCGAAGAGAACTTCGCTGTTCGCGCCGATGATCGAGTTCTCGGGCGGCAGCAGGCCGAGGATCGCGAGCGAGGTCACCGACTTGCCGCTGCCCGATTCGCCCACCAGCGCCACCGTCGCATTCTGCGGAATGTCGAAGCTGATGCGCTTGACCGCGTGAAACGTGACCTGACGATCGATGCGGAACGAAACCTCGAGGTCGCGCACGCGCACGAGCGGCGTCAGCGCGAGGTCTGCGGACGTCGCCATCACATTCCCTCGCGGCCCTTGAGCTTCGGATCGAGCGCGTCGCGCAGCGCGTCGGTGAACAGGCTGAACGCGGTCACCAGCAGCGCCATCGCCGTGCCGGCCGCGGCGAGCTGCCACCATTTGCCGAGAATCAGCTCGTTCTGCGCCTCGTTCAGCATCGAGCCCCACGACACGACGTCGACCGGCACGCCGAAACCCAGGAACGACAGGATGACCTCGGCCTTGATGAACCCGACCGCGTAGATCGACAGCTGCACCAGCACGACGTGGCTCACGTTCGGGAAGATGTGGACGAACATCCGGCGCGTGTTCGAGGCGCCAATGGCGTCGGCCGCCTGCACGTATTCGCGCGCCTTGTGCTTCAGGTATTCGCCGCGGATCAGCCGGAAGGTGCCGGTCCACCCGGTGAGTCCGAGAATCAGGACGATCGTCAGGATGCCCTTCTGCTGCAGCACGGCCGCCACCGCGAGGATCAGCAGCAGGTACGGGATCGAGCTGAACACGCTGTAGAACCAGTTGAACAGATCGTCGACCCATTTGCCGTAGTAGCCCGCCACGGCGCCGAAGACCGTGCCCAGGAACACCGCGACGGCGGCGGCCGCGAGGCCGACGAAGATCGACGTCTGCGAGCCCTTGATCGTCTTCTTCAGCACGTCGCGGCCCCACTTGTCGCCGCCGAACGGCAGCGTCGGCGCGCGCACTTCCGCCGGCTCGACCAGGGCGCCGTCCTTGCCCGCGCGTTTCGCCGCGCCGGCCTTGATGTCGGCCATCACGTCGGCCAGCGGGTCGACCGACTTGCCGTCCTCGGCGGCGGTCCCGGCCGGGGCCTCGGCCGCCTTCTTCTCGCCCTTGAGCTCGGCGAGCACGTCGGCGAGCGGATCGACGACGGTCGATTGGTACGTCGAGGCCGGCACGCCGCCGCCGGCCCCCTCCGTCGGCGCGACCGCCGCCGCCGGCGCGCCGGCCTCGATGTCGGCGCCGAGGAACGACGGCGGCGCGTAGTTGACGCCGAGCTCCTTCGACCAGTCGCCGGCGATGAGGCCAAGGCCCGAGAGGATCATCATCACGATGAACGCCGCCACGATCGCGAGCGACACCATCCCGACGCGATCGGACTTGAACCGCTTCCACCCGAGCGCCCACAAGCCGGGCGAAACCGCGTGCGGAATCTCGTGCGCCCGCACGGGGGTGGGCGCCGTCGTGGTCGTCATCGGCGTCATTTGAGCTGCACCCGCGGATCGACCGCCTTGTACATGAGGTCCGCGAGCAGGTTGGTGCCCATCGTCGCGAACGCCACGTAAACGGTGATCGCCTTGATCACCGGGAAGTCCGAGCGCTCGACGGCGAGGATCACCTCGCGGCCGATGCCCGGAATCGAGAAGAAGCGCTCGATGAGAAACGAGCCCAGCAGCAGCGCCGGCAGGTTGCTCATGAGCTGGGTGATGATCGGGATCGACGCGTTGCGCAGCACGTGGATCCACATGATCCGCCCTTCGGCCAGGCCCTTGGCCCGCGCGGTGCGCACATAGTCCTGGTTGATCTCGTCCAGGAAGAACGTCCGGTAGAGACGCAGGCTCGGCGCGATGCTGACGGTCAGCCCGATCAGGATCGGCAGCGACGCGTAGACGAACAGGTTCTCGAGGAAGCTGTTGCCCCAGCCCTGCACCGGGAACCAGCCGAGCTTGTAGGCGAAGAAGTACTGGAAGACGATGATGTAGACGAGGATCGAGATCGACAGCCCGATCGTGCAGACGATCATCACCAGCCGGTCGGTCACCGAGCCGCGAACGTAGGCCACCGCCAGCGCGAGGCCGATGGCGATCAGCGTTTCCAGGATCGTGAACGGGATCAGCACGGTCAGCGACGGCCCGAGGCGCGTCGTCAGGATCTGCGAGACCTTCTCGTTGGTGCTCCACGAGGCGCCGAAATCGGAGGTCAGCACCTGCTTGACGAAGATCCAGAGCTGGACCCACACCGGCTGGTCGACGCCGAGCTGGCGGCGGATGTTGTCGATCTGCTCCTGGTTCGAGATCTTGCCGGCGAGCACGTAGGCCGGGTCGCCGCCGACCCAGTTGAACAGGATGAACACCAGCAGGATGACGCCGAGCATCGTCGGTATCATCTGCCACACGCGCCGGATGATGTATGCGGTCATCGGGACCCTCCGCCCGGGGCCAAGGTTACGCGCATCGGCGGCCGGATGGGAAGTGCGTCATTTCCTCGGGGCGACGTCGATGTATTGCCACTCGGCGTGCAGGATCGGGTGCTTCTTGAACCCCAGCACCCACGGCTGCGCCAGCATGTTGCGGTAGCGGCTGATGTCGAGGCGCCACGGCGCGTAGGCCTCGATGATCTTCGCCATGTCGACGTAGAGCTTGTTGCGCGCCGGCGAATCGGGCATCCGCAGCGACTGCTCGTAGAGCCGGTCGTACTCGGGAATGGCCGCGCAGGCGTTGTTGCTCTGGTGGATGTTCTTGCTGTAGAGCAGCTGCATGAAGTTGTCGGCGTCGGGATAGTCGGCGATCCACGCCGCGGTGCGCATCTGGATCTTGCATTCCTTCTCGAGCTTCAGGAGCTCCGGGAAACGGTCCTTCTGCACTTCCATCCGGATGCCGATCGAGTCGAACGCCTTCTTCCACATCTCGTCCTGCTGGCGGCCGAGCGTATCGGGGCGCGACGCGTAGCGGATCAGGAGCGGCTTGCCGTCGGGCAGCGTGCGAAAGCCGTCCGCGCCTTTCTTGTACCCGAACTTGTCGAGCAGCGCGTTGGCGCCGGCCGGGTCGTACTTGACGCTCGACTTGTACGCGGGCTCGTGGCCGACCACGCCGGGCGGTATCGGGTAGTGCGCCTCGACCGCCTGGCCGTTCCTCACCACCTTGATTTCCTCGTTGACGTTGTACGCCATCGCCATCGCCCGGCGCAGCGCGATCTTTTCCTTGGTGAGGCCGCCGACGACCGGGTCCTGCAGGTTCCAGTAGTGGTAGGTGATCTCGGGGTCGACGAAGCGCGACAGCTTCACGCCCTTCTTCGCGAATTCGGGCTTGAGCGTGCCGCCGTCGAGCACGTTCGGCGCGAGCGGGCCCTCCATGTTCATGAGGTCGATCTCGCCGCTCTGGAACGCGAGCAGCCGGGCCTGGTCCTCCTCGATGATGCTGATCTCGATCCGGCCGACCTGCGGCATCTTCTTGCCCTTCATCTCCTTGACGATGCCCGCATCCTCGGCGTCGGCGCCGGCCTTGAAATCCCAGACGAAGCCGCGGTAGTCGGGATTGGCCTCGAGCGAGATCTTCGACGAGCGCACCCACTTCGCGAGCTTGTACGGGCCGGTGCCGACCGGGTTCGACTGGATGCGGCCGGACTCGTCGGCGTAGGCCTCGACGACTTCGCGCGCGACGGCGGAGGTCGGCTCGTGGGCGAGCACGTACGACAGCCCGTAATCGGTATCCTTGAGCCGGATGCGCAGCGTGTAGCGGTCGACGATCTCGAGCCCGGCGATCTTGGCGTCGTAGTCGAACTTGCCGCTCTTCTTCGCCGCCGCGGCCGCCTCGTCGAGGCCGACGATCTTGCCTTCGACGAGGAACGCATACGGCGAGCGGATCTTGGGATCGATCAGCCGCTTCAGCGAATAGGCGAAATCGTTGGCCACCAGTTCCCGCTTCTGGCCCTTGAACGCCGGATCGGGCGTGAAGTGTGACGCCCTTCCTGATCTTGAACGTGTAGGTCTTGCCGTCGTCGGTGATCTGCGGCAGCGCTTCGGCGGCCATCGGCACGAGCTTCGACGGCCGGGCGAGGTAATCGTACGTGAGCAGCGTCTCGAAGATCGCCTGCACGACGGTGCCCGAATAGAGATCGCCGATCGCCTGCGGGTCGAAGCCGGTCTCGGCGGCCGGAAACACGTGGTGGATCACCTTGTTCATGTCGGCCGCCGCGGCCGGCAGCGCCAACACGGCGGCGGCGAGCGCGGCGAGCGCGCGGCGGCCAAGAATGTGTCGCAAATCAGTCATCCGGATTCTCGCGATACGTTGGGTCGGGCCCTGCTCGATCGGCGGGTGCGCCTTGCCGCCGTCATCGGCCGCGGCTCGAGGTCCATGTACTGCCATTCGGCGTGCAGGATCGGGTGCTTCTTGAAGCCCAGGACCCACGGCCGGATCAGTCTGGTTGCGCTCGCGCGAGACCTGCATGGCTCCACGCGCCGTCGACTTCCATCTGCCGCGTCATCTCGAGGAACAGGAAATTGCGCTCCGGCGAGTTGGGCAACGTCGTCGATCTTTACGTAGAACGCGTCGAAGGCCTTCGACTCGTAGCAGCCGTTGTTGCTCTGCCCGGTGTTCGGGCCGTAGAGCAGCTGCATGAAGTTGTCGCCGTCGGGATAGTCGGCCGTCCACGCCGCGCCCCACATCATGAGCTGGCAGGCCTTGGCGCCTTGAGGAGGTCGGCGAACTTGCCGATCTGGAACTCCATCCGGATGCCGATGGCGTCCATCGACTTCTTCCACAGCTCGTTGTAGCTCGCGCTCGATCGCCGTCGTGCCGTTCGCCTGCCTGATCACGAGCGGCTTGCCGTCGGGCAGCGTGCGGTAGCCGTCCTTGCCGCGCGTGTACTTGAAATAGTCGAGCAGCTTGTTCGCGAGCGTCGGGGTCGTAGCGGATTGATGCTGCGATAGGTCGGGTCGTGGCCGACCACGCCGGCGGGTATCGGCATTTCCGCGGCGACCGCCTGGCTGCTTGCGGATGACGCGAATCTCCTCCTCCAGGTTGTAGCCCATGATGATCGCCCGGCGCAGCGCGATCTTTTCCTTGCTGAAGCCGCCGACCAGCGGGTCGCGGAAATTGAAGAACGTGTAGGCGATGTGCGGGTCGATGGCCTTGAACAGCGACACGCCCTGCTCGGTCCACTCGGCCTTGATCCGGTTGTCGGCGTCGAACACCTCCGGCCGGAATGTCGCCGGCAGAGCGAGGATGTCGAGCTCCTTCTGGTTGAACGCCAGCCAGCGCGACTGCTCCTCCTCGATGATGCTGATCTCGACGCGGCCGATCTGCGGCATCTGCTTGCCCCGCATCGCCTTGACCAGCGCGTCGTCCCAGGCCGGATCGGCGCGGCGAAAGTCCCAGGTGAAGCCGCGGTAGTCCGGGTTGGCTTCGAGCACGATCTTCGCCGCGCGCAACCATTGCTTCAGCACGTACGGCCCGGTGCCGACCGGGATGCGCCTGCGGTGTCGTCGCCATAGGCCTCGATGACCTCGCGGGCGACCGCGCCGAACGGGACGTGGGCGACGATGTACGGGAAGATTGTAATCGGTGGCCTTCAGCCGGAACTCGAGCGTGTACCGGTCGACCGCGCGCATGCCCGGGATCCTCGGCGTCATAGTCGAACTTGCCCGATTTCTTCGCCGCTTCGGCAAGCTCGTCCAGGCCCTCGATCTTGCCTTCGAGCAGGAATGCCCACGGCGAGCGGTTCTTCGGGATCCAGGAACCGCTTGTAGCTGTAGACGAAATCCTCGGCCGTCAGCTCGCGCTTCTGGCCCTTGAAGGCGGGATCGGGCGTGAAGTAGATGCCCTTGCGGATCCTGAAGACGTAGACGCGGCCGTTGTCCTTCACTTCGGGCATCGTCTCGGCCGCCATCGGCACGAGCTTCGCGGGGCGCGCGAGGTAGTCGTACGTCAGCAGGCGCTCGAAGATCGCCTCGTTGATGGTGTTCGAGTAGAGGTCCGACACGCGGACCGGATCGAATCCCGTTTCCGCCGTGGGAAAGGCGATGCGGAGGATCTTCTTCGGATCGGCGGTGGCGAACGCGGCCAGCGAAACGAGGAGGAACAGCGCGCCGAGGCCGAGAGCGGCGATGCGCCGGACCCTTCCGATCGGCAACCTCCTGGCAACCATGCGCGCCCTCCCGAAGCAAAAAACCGGATACTCTACCATTTTCGCCATTCGCCATGCCACGCGCGCAGAACCGCCTTTGGGCCCGCCCGGCCGCGCCGATGACCGACCGGCAGCGACCTGCTTCAACGATCCCGCGATGCGCGCCCGCGTTGACGCGCGCGGGCCGCGGGGAGCGGACGGGCGCGCGGCGATGAAGCCCGGCTATTGGGATGACGCCGCGCGCGAGCTCGGCCGGCGGGACGCCGTTCTGAAACGCGTGATCCGGCGCCATCCCGGCGTTCACCTCCAGCGCCGTGGCGATCCCTTCACCACGCTCGCGCGGGCGATCGTCGGGCAGCAGATCTCGGTCAAGGCCGCGCAGACGATCTGGGACCGGGTGGTGGTCGCGACCGGCGGCTCCGGCACGCCGCCGCGGCTCGACCCGGCACGCCTCGGCCGCACCCGGCTGCCGACGTTGCGCCGCTGCGGCCTCTCCGAGCGCAAGGCCACCTACGTGCGCGATCTCGCGCGTCATTTCGTGACCGGCGCGCTCGACCCGGCGGAATGGCCCGGCCTCGCCGACGAGGCCTTGATCGAACGGCTCGTCGACGTGCACGGAATCGGCCGCTGGACCGCGGAGATGTTCCTCATCTTCCACGAATTGCGCGCCGACGTGTTCCCGGTCGACGACATCGGCGTCCAGCGCGCGATGGCGCTGCACTACAACGGCGGGGAGCGCCTCTCCATCGCGGGCATGCGCGCGCTGGCCGCGCCGTGGCAGCCGTACCGCAGCGTCGCCACATGGTACCTGTGGCGCTCGCTCGATCCGGTCCCGGTGGAGTACTGAAAGGGGACACGCTGCCGGCGCCCCGTACAATGGGGCGATGGCCAGCCCAGCGCCACCACCGTACGCCGGCCTCACGCCGGATTGCGTGCTCGATGCTCTCGAAAGCGTCGGCATCAAGGGCGACGGCCGCCTGCTCGCGCTCAACAGCTACGAGAACCGCGTCTACCAGGTCTGGCTCGAAGACGGCCTGCGGGTGGTCGCGAAGTTCTATCGTCCCGTGCGATGGACCGATGCCCAGATCCTCGAAGAGCACGGGTTCGTCGCCGAGCTCGCCGAACGCGACATTCCGGTCGTCGCTCCGCTGTCCCTCGCCGGTGATGCGACGCTGCACGCGTTCGGTGGCTTCCGGTTCGCCGTCTATCCGCAACACGGCGGCCGCGCCCCCGAGCTCGAGGACCGGGCGACGCTGGAATGGATGGGTCGCTTCATCGGGCGCATGCATGCGATCGGCGCGGTGCGGCCGTTTCGTGTCCGTCCCGCGCTCGACATCGCGAGCTTCGGCGAGGAGCCGCGCGCTTACCTGCTGGCGCACGGCTTCATACCCGAGGACCTGCGCCCCGCATACGAGGCCGCCGTCGCGCAGGCGCTCGACGGCGTGCGCCGCTGCGAAGCGCGCGCCGGCGACGTGCGCGCGCTGCGGCTGCATGGCGACTGCCACGCGGGGAACGTGCTCTGGACCGACGCCGGCCCGCACTTCGTCGACTTCGACGATTGCCGCAGCGGTCCCGCCGTGCAGGACCTGTGGATGCTGCTTTCCGGCGAACGGTCGGACATGACGCGGCAGCTCGCGGCCGTCCTTGCCGGGTACGAGCGCTTTTTCGATTTCGACCGGCGCGAACTTCATCTGGTCGAGGCGCTGCGCACGCTGCGCCTCATTCACTACGCGGCCTGGCTCGCGCGGCGCTGGGACGATCCCGCGTTTCCGGTGGCATTTCCCTGGTTCAACACACAACGGTATTGGCAGGACCGGATTCTCGAGCTCCGCGAGCAGATCGCGCTGATGGACGAGCCGCCCCTCACGCCGTGATCCGGACGGCAACAGGACTTGCGGCCCGGTATTGAGAGCGCGAAATCCGGGTCAGGATCCCGCGCCAATCCGTGGCGCGAAGTGCTTGATGCGATGCTATGCCGCGAAGTCCGCCGAACTCGCCAAGGGCAGGACGGCTGCCGAGATCAGCAACGGCGCCGAACGGATTGCTGCACCGCAATGCCGGGAACGTGCGGCTGCCATCGGCGAACTTAGTGGGCGGACATTCTCACGCGCAGGGATTGCGCCCGCAAACAAACCTCGGAATAATGCGTACGCGCGGGGAGGTGTCCGAGATGAGCGCGCGATTTGCCGACGCCGTCGACTCGGCATGAATACCATTGATTCATCAAATATAAGAGGTGCGTCCATGTCCCAAATGCTTGTCCGTGTAATTCTTGTGGCGATCGCAGTCTCGTGTGGAACCTCGGTTGCGTTCGCACAAAAGGTGATGCCCAAGCAGGAGAAGGTCAAGTACGCCGGCATCTGGGCTGAAGATTGCATGAAAAGAAATGGAAAATGGGTTGACATGGTCTCTCGCTGGGTAGAAGTCTATTCGGCCGGCGAGATGGTGACCAGGGAAGGGATCCCGGTATTCAAACCCGTCGGGAAAAAAGCGTACCGCTCGACGTTCGACGGCATGCAGGCGTCTGGCCCCGACACGTGGGGAATGAAGACGAAGACCGGGGGAACGCTGAACTTGAAGCTGCTCGCCGACGGAAAGCTCAACTTCGACCTGAAGGATCCGAATTCGAAGTACCACTATGAATACGCCGGGGACCTCACGAAGTGCAAATAGGTCCGCATTCCAGCCCGTGACATGCCGTGAGGTCTGGTTTGCCGGCAGCAGTGACCATGTGCGTCTGCGAAAAAGTGCCTCGACCCGCGGGCGGGCCTCCAAGGATTCACGTGAACGCCCTGCCGAACACCCGGTTCTGATACTGGAGTTTCCGCGGCGGACAACTTGCTCGCGCTGACGCGTCGGCGCTTGAGCCATTTACACCAGCACGCCGTCGACGAGGTGCAGCGTGCGATCGGTGCGCGCGGCGAGATCGGGATCGTGGGTGACGATCACGAGGCTCGTGCCCACCGCGCGATTCAATTCGAGCATCAGGTCGAACACCTGACCCGCGGTGCGCCGGTCGAGGTTGCCCGTGGGCTCGTCGGCGAGCACGCACTTCGGCTGCGTGACGAGCGCGCGGGCGAGCGCGACCCGCTGCCGCTCGCCGCCGGAGAGCTCGCCCGGCAGGTGCCTGACCCGATGGCCGAGGCCGACATGCTCCAGCATCGCGAGCGCCGCCGCGCGCGCCTCGGCCGTGGCCACCCGCCGGATCGCGAGCGGCATCGCGACATTCTCGAGTGCGGTGAACTCCGGCAGCAGGTGGTGAAACTGGTAGATGAAGCCGAGCGCCCGGTTGCGCACCTGCCCGCGCTGCGCTTCGCTCAGCGTCGCGAACACCGCGCCGTCGACGCTGACCTCGCCCCCGGTGGGCGCGTCGAGGCCGCCGAGGAGGTGCAGCAGCGTGCTCTTGCCCGATCCCGACGCGCCGACGATCGCGACCCGCTCGCCCGGCGGCGATGTCGAGGTCGATGCCCATCAGCACCGGCACGTCGAGCGGCCCGCTCCGATACGTCTTGGCAAGTCTGCGGCAGGCGAGCACCGGCCGCGCACCGGCCGGGGACGCGTCCGCGCGCGGCGCCTCATTCATAGCGCAGCGCCTCGGCCGGGTTGACCCTGGCGGCGGACCACGCCGGGTAGACGGTGGCCACCAGCGCCAGCACCAGCGCGATCCCGGCAATGGTCACGACGTCGGCGCGCTGCAGGTCCGACGGAAGCTCGCTGATGTAATAGACGGACTTGTCGAGAAACTGGACGTCGAACAGGCGCTCGATCGCGGGCAGCACCGTCCCGACGTTGAGCGCCAGCAGCACCCCGCCGACGACGCCGATCGCGGTGCCGATGCAGCCGATCAGCGCACCCTGCAGCATGAAGATCGCCATGATCGACGACGGCGACGCGCCCAGCGTGCGCAGGATCGCGATGTCGGCCTGCTTGTCGGTGACGGTCATCACCTGCGCCGAGACGATGTTGAACGCGGCCACCGCGATGATCAGCGTCAGGATGATGAACATCACCCGCTTCTCGATCTGCACCGCGCGGAAGAAATTCGCGTGGCTGCGCGTCCAGTCGCGGATTTCGGCGCCGGCCTTTACCGTGCCCACGAGCTCGCGCGCGACGGCGGGGGCGTTGAACATGTCGTCGAGCTTCAGGCGCACGCCCGAAACGCCCGGCAGGCGGTAGAGCTTGCGCGCGTCGTCGATGTCGATCAGCGCGAGGCCGCTGTCGAACTCGTACATCCCGACCTCGAACACGCCGACGACCTTGAAGCTTTTCAACCGCGGAAGCGTGCCGGCCGCGGTCACGTTGCCCTGCGGCGTGATGACCACCACGGTGTCGCCCATCCGCGCGCCGAGCGCGCGCGCCAGTTCGCCGCCGAGGACGATGCCGAACTCGCCGGGCTTCAGGTCGGCGAGCGCCCCCGCGCGCATGTGGCGGCCGATGTCGGCAACGGTGTCTTCCCGCGCCGGATCGATGCCGCGGAGCAGCGCGCCGCGGTTGATCTCGCCCGCGGACAGCATCGCCTGACCCGACACGTAGGGCGCGGCCGCCTTCACGTGCGGGTTGGCGAGCGCGAGGCGCGCGATGGCCGCGTCGTCGTCGAGCGTGGGCAGGCCGCGGATCTCGATGTGCGACGCGACCGAGAGAATCCGGGTGCGCAATTCGTCCTGGAATCCGTTCATCACCGACAGCACGACAATCAGCGCCGCGACGCCGAGGGCGATCCCCGCCATCGACGTCAGCGCGATGAACGAGATGAACGAATTGCGGCCGGAGCCCCGCCGGGCGCGGGTGTAGCGAAGACCGACGGCGATTTCGTAGGGCGACAAGGTGCGGTGGGCGTGGCGATGCGTGGGATGGACCGCGCCGCCGGGCATGGCTCGCGACCGACAGCGCGGCGGGCGCGCATTATCGCATGCTCACGTGTTGCGCTGCCGTTACAAGGAGATTAGCGACGCGCAAGACTGCGTGTGGCGCTGGCAGGACAAGGAGGTTAGACTCGGCGCGCTCGCTGCCCATGAATCCCGTTCATCTCGTTTTCGCCTTCCCCGGCTTGCTGCCGCCTGCCGGTGCGAGCCAGGCGGGATCGCCGCCGGCGCCGGCGCTGGCGCGGCTCATTGCGGCGGCGGGCTCGCCGCTGCCCGAGCCGGACGGCATCGGCGCGGCGCTCGCGCCGATCTACGGCGTCGCGCGCCAGGCGGACTGGCCGTTCGCGTCGCTGCGCGTCGCGGCCCTCGGCGTGGACCCGGGCGCCGGCTACTGGCTCGCGGCCGACCCCGTGACGCTGGTCCCGGGCCGCGACGACGTGCGGCTCACGGTCGCCGTCGATGATCTCGCCCCCGAGGAGACGGCCGCGTTGCTCGCGCTGCTCAACCTGCATTTCGACGCCGACGGCCTCGAATTCATTGCGCCGGAGCCCAATGCGTGGTTCGTCAAGGCGCCGGCAACCCAGCAGCTCACCACGCGCCCGATCGAGGTCGTGGTCGGTCGTACGTTGCGGACCCTCCTCCCCGCCGGCGCCGATGCCGGCCAGTGGCGCCGGTGGCACAACGAAATCCAGATGCTGCTGCACGAGCATCCCGTCAACATCATCCGTGCGGACGACGCGCGGCCGGCCGTGAACAGCGTGTGGTTCTGGGGCGGCGGCACGTATCCCGCGTCGACGAGCCCGTCGATTCGCACATTTGCCAATCACGGGATCGCGACGGCGCTCGCCGTGCACGGCGGCGATCTCGCGCAGCCTATCCCGGCCGCGCTCGATATCGCCCTCGCGAATTGCCGGGCCGTCACCACGGTCGTGATCGCGCTCGATGCACCGCTCGATCTGGCCCTCGTCGAAGCCGCATGGGCGGCGCCCGCGTGGACGGCGCTCGCGCGCGGCGCGATCGGAACCGTCACGTTGATCGCCGGCGGCGACGACGGCGCGGCGGTCTGGACCGCTCACCGACCGGGCGCCCTGGAGCGCCTTGCCACGCGTCTCTCGCCGCCGGGCCTCGCGGCGCTGCTCGCCGGCGCGCGCGCCGCAGGCATCACCGATCCCTGATGGACATCGTCCGCCGGGCCGTTCCGCCCGCGGCCGCGGCGCTCGCTGCGGCCGGCGTGCATCCGGTGCTGGCGCGTGTCTTCGCGGCGCGGGGCATCGCGACCCGCGACGATCTCGACACCGATCTCGCCCGGCTACCGCCCTTCGCCGCGATGAAAGGCATCGACGGTGCCGCCACGCGGCTCGCGGATGCCATCGCCGCGCGCGAGAAGATCGTCATCGTGGCCGACTACGACGCCGACGGCGCCACCGCCTGCGCGGTCGCGATGCGCGGACTCGCGGGCACTCGGTGCCGATGTCGATTTCCTGGTGCCCAACCGATTCGAGTACGGCTACGGCCTCACGCCCGAGATCGTGCGCGCGGCCGGCGGCATGGGACCGCGGCTCATCGTCACCGTCGACAACGGCATCGCGAGCCACGACGGCGTCGCGGCGGCGGCGGCGCTCGGCATCGACGTGCTGATCACCGATCACCACCTGCCCGCGGCGACATTGCCGGCGCCGGCGCTGATCGTCAATCCCAATCAGCCGGGCTGCACGTTTCCCTCGAAGCATCTGGCGGGCGTCGGCGTGATGTTCTACGTGCTGCTCGCGACCCGCGCGCGACTGCGGGAGCGGCAGGCCTTCGGCGCGCGGCCGGAGCCGAATTTCGCGACGCTGCTCGACCTCGTCGCGCTCGGCACGGTGGCCGACGTGGTGCGCCTCGATCGCGTGAACCGCACGCTGGTCGCGCAGGGACTCGCCCGCATCCGCGCGGGCCGGGCGCAACCGGGAATCGGCGCGCTGTTCATCGCGGCCGGACGCGACCCGCGCCGCGCGACGGCCTACGACCTGGGTTTTGTCGCCGGCCCGCGCCTCAACGCCGCCGGACGCCTGGCGGACATGACGGTCGGTATCCGCTGCCTGCTGGCGGACACCGCCGCGGCGGCGCTGCCGCTCGCCGTCGAGCTCGACCGCCTCAACCGGGAGCGGCGCGACGTCGAGTCGACGATGCAGGAAGAGGCGCTGGCGGAGCTCGACGCCCGCGACGCCGTGGCGACGCGGCCGGAGGCCTATACGCTATGCCTCTACCGCCCCGAATGGCACCAGGGTGTGGTCGGCATCGTCGCGTCACGGCTGAAGGACCGGTTCCATCGTCCCGCCCTCGTGTTTGCGCCCGGTGGTGGTGCCGGTGAGCTCAGGGGCTCCGGCCGTTCGATCGCCGGCTTTCATCTGCGCGACGCGCTCGATCTCATCGCCAAGCGTGCGCCGGGAATGCTCGTCCGGTTTGGCGGCCACGCCTACGCCGCCGGCTTGACGTTGGCCGAAGGCGACCTGCCGCGCTTTGCCCTGGCATTCGAGGCCGTGGCCCGGGAACAGCTGTCGCCGGCGCAATTGCAGCGGACACTCGACAGCGACGGCGCGCTCGGTCCGGCAGAGCTCGATTTCGAGCTTGCGGAGACGCTGCGCCGGGAGGTCTGGGGCCAGGGCTTTCCTGCGCCGGTCTTCGACGACACGTTCGCCGTCGCCGACCAGCGCGTCGTGGGCGGAAAACACTCGCGCCTCGCGCTTCTCCGGCAAGGCGAGCCGCGCGCGGTTCGCTATCCGGCGATCCTGTTCAACCGGATCGACCCTTTGCCGGCCTCCATCCGCGCCGCCTTCCGGCCGGATGTCAATGAATGGAACGGGAGCGCGTCGCTGCAGCTGGTGATCGAATACTGGCAACCCGCCTGAGAGACGCCCTTCCCGGCCCGGTTGGCAGGCGCGTCACGATCTGATCGCGGAACGATATCCGTCTGGCCGGCTTGAGCCCGGCCCTCCTCCCGGGGTAGCATTGACGGTCGCCACCAACAGTGTTCCTGCCATGCTGCGCTTTCTTGTCGTTGTCGCCGCCGTCGCCGCCCTCCTCGCATCGCCGTTCGCCGCGGCGCAGACGGAACCCAAGCCCGATACGTACCTGTGTCCGAATGCCATCGGCGGAAAAGCCGTCGACTGCTTCCTCGACGCGGTCGCCCACCTGTACACGATGTGCCGGCAGGTGAAGAGCATCGAGATCATCGAGTTCGGCTACGCCAAGTCCGATGAAGGCGTCAACGGCGCGAAGAGCGAATACTGCGTCGACAAGCACAAGGTAACGATGACGCGTCCCTATCAGGCCGCGCTCCGCGAGGCCGCCGGCAATCGCGGCGCCGTCGACGGCTTGCGCGCACTCTATGATCGGTGGCTCAAGGCGCTGGCCGAATTCAAGTGGAAGCCGGGCGAAACCGACGAGCAGTACAAGGAACGCATCGCCAAGCCCTACGCGGAGTTCAGCGAACGCGCGACCGCCGTCCGCGTCGCCTTGGCCGAGGAGCCCGCCAAGGCCAAGCTCGCCAACACGGCAACCGCCAAGAAGCCGGCCGCCAAGACGACGAAGGCCGCGGCCGCCGCGCCCAAGAGCAGCAACTGAGCGCCCCGATCGCCGAGCCGCTGCGCGCCGAGACTGCGGTTGCGACGGACCCGCATCTCGCCGCCATTTTCGGCATCGGCGGCGTCCTTGCCCGCGCGCACCCGGGCTTCCGCTTCCGCCCGCAGCAACTCGCGATGGCCGACGCCGTCGCGCGCGCGATCGCCGCGCGCGCGCCGCTGATCGCCGAAGCCGGGACCGGCACCGGCAAGACCTTCGCCTACCTCGTTCCGGCGCTGCTCTACGGCGGCAAGGTGATCGTCTCGACCGGCACGAAGACGCTGCAGGACCAGCTGTTCCAGCGCGACCTGCCGATGGTGCGCGATGCGCTGCGCGTGCCGGCGACGCTCGCGCTGCTCAAGGGGCGCGCGAACTACGTGTGCCACCATCATCTCGAGCGCACCGCCGCGGAGGGCCGGCTGCCCTCGCGCGACGACGCGCGGCACCTGCCGAAGATCATCGCCTTCGCGCGGGCGAGCGACACCGGCGACCGCGGCCTGCTCGCCGACGTTCCGGAAAACGCGTCGATCTGGCCGCTGGTGACGTCGACGCGCGACAACTGCCTTGGCGGCAACTGCGCGCACCACGACGAATGCTTCGTGCTGAAGGCGCGCAAGGACGCGCTCGAGGCCGACGTCGTCGTGGTCAACCACCATCTTTTTTTCGCCGACGTGATGCTGCGCGACGAAGGGCTCGCCGAACTGCTGCCGGCCTGCAACACGATCATCCTCGACGAGGCGCACCAGTTGCCCGACACCGCGACGCTCTTCTTCGGCGAGCAGTTGACGGCAGGCCAGCTCGCCGACCTCGCGCGGGACGCCGAAGTCGCCGCGCGCACGACGGCGCGCGAAGTGGCCGAGCTGCCGGACGCCGTCGCGGGCATCGGTCCTGCCGTCCGGCAGATCCGGCTTGCGCTCCCCGAGGAACCCGGCAAGCTCGCCGAGAGCCTGGCCACGGCCCGGCCGGGCTTCACCGCCGCGCTCGACGCGCTGGCGGCGGCACTCGACCAACTCGCCACCGAGCTCGGCCGCTACGCCGAGCGCGGCGAGGATATCGGCGCCTGCGCGGCGCGGGCCAGCGACGCCGCCGCGCAGTTGTCCCGCTGGCGGGGAACGGGGCCTGCGGCCGCCGAGATGCCGGATGCGGACGAAGCCTTCATCCGCTGGGTCGACGTCACGGGCTCGGGCTGGCAGTTGCACGCGTCGCCGTTGTCGATCGCGAAGCTGTTCCGGCGTCAGGTGGAAGCCTCGGGACGGGCATGGATCTTCACGTCGGCGACGCTCGCGGTCGGCGCCGATTTTTCGCTGTATCAGCGCGAGCTCGGCCTTGCCGACGCGGCGACGGGCTGCTGGGAGAGCCCGTTCGACTATGCGACGCAGGCGCTTCTGTACCTGCCGCGCGACCTGCCGCCGCCCAACTCCCGCGAGCACACGGAAGCGGTGGTGGCGGCCGCGCTGCCGGTGTTGAAGGCGAGCGGCGGGCGCGCTTTCCTGCTGTTCACCTCGCTGCGCGCCTTGAACCAGGCGCGCGACCTCATCATCGACGCGTTCGCGCGCGAAGGCCTTGCCTGGCCGCTGCTGGTCCAGGGCGACGGCTCGCGCAGCGAACTTCTTACGCGCTTCCGCGAACTCGGCAATGCCGTGCTGCTCGGCAGCCAGAGTTTCTGGGAGGGTGTCGACGTCGCGGGCGATGCGCTGTCGGTGGTGGTGATCGACAAGCTCCCGTTCGCGCCACCCGACGACCCGCTGCTCGCGGCGCGTCTTTCGCGCCTGCGCGACGAAGGCGGCAATCCGTTCCTCGATTACCAGTTGCCGCAGGCCGTGATCAGCCTGAAACAGGGAGCGGGCCGGCTGATCCGTTCGGAGAGCGACCGCGGCGTGCTGATGATCTGCGACCCGCGGCTCGTCGACAAGCCCTACGGCCGGAAGATCTGGCGCGCCCTGCCGCCGATGCGGCGGACGCGCGATCTGCCGGACGTCGAAGCGTTCTTCGGGGGCGGATAACGGCCGTTGGCCGCGAGGCGAACTACCAGAACTTCCACCACGGCTTCGTCGCGAACTCCGACATTTCGGTGTTCTTCGGGAAGGTCTGGTTGAGAATGCGGGTCGAATCGTTCGCCAACTGGGAGAGGCCCAGCTTCTCGTAGCTCGCCGTCATCACGGCGAGCGCTTCTTCGCTCGCCGGCGTGCGCGGGTAGTTGACGATCGCGCCCTGCGCACGGTTCACCGCCGCCACGTACGCGCCGCGGTTGTAGTAGTAGCGCGCGACCTTGACCTCGTACAGCGCCAGCGCGTTGGTGAGGTATTTCATCCGGTCCTTCGCGTCGTCCGCATAGCGGCTGTCGGGGAACTTGGCGACCAGCTCCTTGAACGCCGCGAACGAATCGCGCATCGCCTTCGGCTCGCGTTCGGACAGGTCGAGCTCGTACACGTAGCCCAGCAGTCCCTGGTCCTCGCGGAAATGCACGAGTCCTTTCAGGTAGTACGCGTAGTCCACGTTGGGATGGTTGGGGAAGGTGCGAATGAAACGATCGCACGACGCGATGGCCGCGGCGGTCTCGCCCGCACGGTAGCTCGAATACGCGGATTCGAGAATCGCCTGCTGCGCAAAGCGCCCGTACGGGAACCGCGACTCGAGCGTCTCGTAGAGCTTGACCGCCCGCGTATAATTTCCCTGGATCATCGCGTCGTGCGCCTCTTTGTACAGGCGATCGGCGGTCCAGCCGGCGGTTTCGTCCTTGACCTCCGGCAGCCACGAGCAGCCACCGATCACCATCGCGATCGCGAGCAGGCACACCCCCAGCCAGCCTTGCCGCGCGGGGCGGCTGCGGTTCCGGAAATGCCAAGGCAGTGTCAATTCCATGCGACGGTCGCGAAAAACGGGGAGCGTTGGTGAAGACCGTGAATTATAACCGACCGGCTGCGGCGGTGCCGGCGCCCGCGGCGACCGCTCCGGCGGTGGCCCCGGATGGCACCGGCACCATCCATCGCTTGACGCTTCCCGCGAGCGCCGCCGGCATGCGCTTCGACCAGGCGCTGGCCCAGGCGCTGCCGGATTTTTCACGCAGCCGCCTCAAGACCTGGATCGACGCCGGCCAGGTGTCGCAGGACGGCCTGCCGGCGGACCCGAAGCGCAAGGTATGGGGCGGCGAGGAGGTCGTCGTGCTGGCGGCGCCCGATCCGCGCGAGACGCCCTTTGCCCCGGAATCGATCGCGCTCTCGATCGTCTACGAGGACGACACCCTCTTCATCATCGACAAGGCCGCCGGACTCGTGATGCATCCGGGCAGCGGCAACTGGCAGGGCACGCTGCTCAACGCGCTGCTGCACTACGCACCGCTGCAGGCTGGCGTGCCGCGCGCCGGCATCGTCCACCGCCTCGACAAGGACACGAGCGGCCTCGTCGCCGTCGCCAGGACCCTCGCGGCGCAGACGGATCTCGTCCGCCAACTGCAGGCGCGGACCGTGCAACGCGAATATGTCGCGCTGGCCGCGGGCGATATCGCGCGCGGCGGCACCGTCGACGCGCCGATTGGCCGCCACCCTTCGCGACGCACCACGATGGCGGTCGTCGCGACCGGCAGGCCGGCGCGCACCCACTACACCGTCGTCGAACGCTTCGGCGTCGCGACGTTGCTGCGCTGCCGCCTCGAAACCGGCCGTACCCACCAGATACGCGTGCATCTCGCATCGCTCGGCCACCCGCTGGTCGGCGATCCGGCTTACGGCAGAAAAGGCCCGCCTCGGTTCGCGCGCCAGGCCTTGCACGCGTTCCGGCTGGGGCTCGTGCATCCGGTGACGCACGCGTCATGCACGTGGGAATCGCCGCTGCCCGCCGATTTCGCCGGCCTGATCAAAGCGCTCCGCGCAACCCACGCCGCCCCGCGATGACGGCGCGCGCATCCGGCCCGACGGGCGGCACTCCCGATGCGCCCGTCGCGCCGTCACTGGCGACGCGGCTCGCGGCCGCTGGCCTCGACTGGATCGTGCCCGACTGGGCGGCGCCGGCAGAGGTCGGTGCGCTCTCGACCACGCGCTCGGGCGGCGTCAGCGTCGGGGCGGCGGCCGGCATGAATCTCGGACTCGCGGGTGCGATCCGCTCCGGCATCGATACGCCGGAGGCGGTCATGCGGAACCGGCGCACGCTCGATGCCTTCCTGCCGTCATCGCCCGTCTGGCTCGAGCAGGTGCACGGTGCCAACGTTGCCGTGCTCGACGCGGCGTCCGCCGCGGCCGCGCGCGCGCGGCCGCCGGTAGCCGACGCCGCGGTCACGCGCGGGCATGGCATCGTCTGCGCCGTGCTCACCGCCGATTGCCTGCCGGTGCTGTTCGCCGATCGCCGCGGCCGGGCCGTCGGCATCGCCCATGCCGGATGGCGGGGCCTCGCGGGCGGCGTGATCAAAGCGACCGTCGCGGCGCTCGACAACGAGGGCGTGCCCGCCCGCGATCTTTGCGCCTGGCTCGGTCCGGCGATCGGGCCGCGCGCGTTCGAGGTCGGCCCTGACGTGCGGGACGCGTTCGCCGCCGTCGACGCCGGCTCGGCGGCGTGCTTCGCGCCGCGCGGCGGCGACAAATGGCATGCCGATCTCTACGCCCTCGCACGTCGGGCACTCGCGGCGGCCGGCGTGCGCACGCTGGGCGGCGGCACCGAGTGCACGTGGTCGGACGCGACCCGGTTCTATTCGCACCGCCGCGATCGCGCCACCGGGCGCATGGCCACGCTCGTCTGGCTGCAACCGGGTGACGCTGCGGCAACGCTATAATGCGCAGCGCCGGCAGCGCCGACCACCCTCGGATGCGCGCTGACCGTGCCCCGCGATCCACCCCCTTCCCGCCGCTCCCGTGTCCACGCTCGCCTACATTGTCGCCGCCAGCCTCGCGGGCGGCGTATTGTCGATCGTGGCGGCGGCGGGCACGCTGACGCTGCACCGGTCGTGGATCTCGAAGCTCGTCAGCTTCGCCGTCGGGGCGCTGCTTGGCGCGGTCTTTCTGGAGCTTCTGCCCCACGCGCTCGAGACCGGCGCGGCGGAGAGCGTGATGATCACGGTTCTCTCCGGCCTGCTCGCGTTCTTCCTCCTCGAAAAACTGGTGTTGTGGCGGCACAGTCACGGGCACGGCGATGACGACGGCCCGGTTCTCGAGCACGATCGCGCGCTCGAGGCCGATTTGCGCGCCCATGAACATGCTGCCCCGGGATCTGGCGATCATGGCCGCTCGGGGCTCATGATCCTGATCGGCAACAGCGTCCACAATCTCTGCGACGGCATCGTGATCGCCGCGTCGTTCCTCGTCGACACGACGCTCGGCGTCGCCGCCACGCTCGCCATCGTCTCGCACGCGATTCCGCAGCAGGTCGGCGATTTCGCCGTGCTGCTCCACTCGGGGTATGCCCGGCGCCGGGCCTTCGCGTTCAATCTCGCCACCGGCGCCGCGACGCTCGCCGGCGCGCTCGCCGGCTACTTCGCGCTGTCCGATATGGAACAGGTGCTGCCGACGGTGCTCGCCATCGCCGCGGCCAGCCTCCTCTACGTGGCGGTGGCGGACCTCATTCCCAGCCTGCACCGGCGTCCGGAGCCGCTCGAAACCCTGAAGCAGCTGGCGCTGATCGGGCTCGGCATCGGCGTCATCGCGGCCGCCCATCTCTTCCTCAAGCATTGACCGATGCCGGCCCGCCGCGTCGATCCGCACGCCGTGGCCGCGCTCAACGCCGACTTCGGCCGACGCTGGCAGGCGCTATGGTCAGCCGTGCAGGCGGCATCGCTGCCGGCGGCCCCCGACGCGAAGCCAGCGCGCGTGCCGGCCATCGCGCAGACGCCGCCCGGCGACCGCCGCTTCGCCGGCGAGGACTGGGACGAGCTCCCGTATTTCGCGCTGCTGAAGCAAAGCTACCTGCTGGCCGGCGAGTACGCGCAGCGGCTCGCGGCACTCGTGCCGTTGCCCGAACCCGAGCGGCGCCGCGTCGCGTTCCTGACGCGGCAGGCGATCGACGCGCTCGCGCCGACGAACTTCGCGGCGACGAACCCCGAGGCGATCCGGCGGGCACTGGCAACCGACGGCGCGAGCCTCGCGCACGGCTTCGCCAACCTGGTCGAGGACCTGCGCAAAGGCCGCATCTCGATGACCGACGAGCGCGCCTTCGGCGTGGGGACGAACCTCGCGCTGACGCCGGGCCACGTCGTCTACCGCAACGATCTCATCGAGCTCATCCAGTACGCGCCGGCGACGAAGAAGGTGCATCGGCGACCGCTCGTCATCGTGCCGCCGTGCATCAACAAGTACTACGTCCTCGATCTGCGCCCCGAAAACTCGTTCGTCCGTTACGCCGTCGCCGCCGGCCACACGGTGTTCATGATCTCGTGGCGCAACATTCCGCGCGAGCTCGGCCGGCTGGGCTGGGACGACTACCTCGAGAGCGGCGCGCTCGCCGCGATTCGCGTGGCGCGCGAGATCACCGGCAGCGGCAGCGTCAACGCGCTCGGCTTCTGCGTCGGCGGCACGCTGCTCGCCTGCGCGCTGGGGGTGCTCGCCGCCCGCGGCGACCGCAGCGTGGCGAGCGCGACGCTGCTCACCACCCTGCTCGACTTCGCCGAGCCCGGCGACATCGGCGTCTACATCACGCGCGAGTCGCTCGCCGCGCGGCAGCCCGCGCTCGTGGCGGGCGCGCGCGTCCAGGGCAGCGAAATCGCCGCCGCTTTCGCGAGCCTCCGCGCCAACGATCTCGTGTGGAATTACGTCGTGCGCAACTATCTCAAAGGCGAGACGCCGCCACCCTTCGATCTCCTCTACTGGAACGGCGATTCGGCGAATCTTCCGGGGCCGATGTACGCCTACTACCTCACCAATCTGTACCTCGACAACCGGTTGTGCGAGCCCAACGCGCTGACCATGGCCGGCGCGCGGATCGATCTCGGCCGGATCGACGTGCCGGCCTACGTGCTCGCGACGCGCGACGACCATATCGTGCCATGGCGCAGCGCCTACCGAACCACCTCGCTCGTGGGCCGCCGGCCGACGTTCGTTCTCGGCGCCTCCGGCCACATCGGCGGGATCATCAATCCGCCGGTGCCGAAGCGCCGCGAATACTGGGTCAATGACGACGCCGCCGGCGACGCCGAGGCGTGGCTTGCCGGCGCGAACAGCCGGCCAGGCAGCTGGTGGCCGCACTGGAGCGCCTGGCTCGCGCCGCACGCGGGTGCATGGACCGCGGCGCCGGCCGACGCGGGCAGCGCCGCGCATCCGCCGCAGGATGCCGCGCCGGGACGGTACGTGCGGGAGTCCGCGGACTGACCGCGGCGGAGTCCGTGCCTGGCCGGCGCCGTTGGCCGCCCCGCAGACGCGCGGCGGCGACTGCGCTAAGATGGGAACGCATACCATTCGGCGCGGCCGCGGCGTCATCGCGGCAGCGCGAGTGCCAATGCGAGACGGACATTGGGCCACGACGCCGCGTCGTGTGTGATGAAGCAATAATTCAAACCGGAGGTTTTCCATCATGGCAGCTGACACGCATCGCGTCGCATTGGTCACCGGGGGCATGGGCGGACTCGGCGAGGCGATCTGCATGAAGCTCGCAGCGCTGGGCTACACGGTCGTGACGACGCATTCGCCGGGCAACACCAAGGCGCAGGAGTGGCTCGACACGATGAAAAAGCAGGGCTTCACGTTTCACGCCTATGCGTGCGATGTCGCGGATTTCGACTCGTGCGCGGCCTGCGTCGCCAAGGTCGTCAAGGATGTCGGCCCCGTCGAGGTGCTCGTCAACAATGCGGGCATCACCCGCGACATGACGTTCAAGAAGATGGACAAGGCCAACTGGGACGCCGTGATGAGGACCAACCTCGACAGCTGCTTCAACATGTCGAAGCAGGTCTGCGACTCGATGGCCGACCGGGGCTGGGGGCGCATCATCAACATCTCGTCGGTCAACGGCCAGAAGGGCGCGTTCGGGCAGACCAACTACTCGGCCGCGAAGGCCGGAATGCACGGGTTCACCAAGGCGCTGGCACTCGAGGTGTCGCGCAAGGGCGTCACGGTGAACACGATCTCGCCCGGCTACATCGGCACCAAGATGGTGATGGCGATCCCGCAGGAAGTGCTGGACAGCAAGATCATTCCGCAGATCCCGATGGGACGGCTGGGCAAGCCGGACGAAGTGGCGGGGCTCGTCGCCTACCTCGCCAGCCAGGAAGCGGCGTTCCTGACCGGCGCCAATATCGCGATCAACGGCGGTCAGCACATGTTCTGACGCCGCCCGGCCTGCGCGGACGGCGGGTGCCGAACCCGGCTCGCCGTCCGCGATTGGCGCCGGCCGATGCACGCGCACGATCGCGGCGTGCATCGCGCGCCGGAAATCGACAGCGAGACGCTGCGATGAACAACTCCTCGCGCTGCCGCTGTCCTCTGTGCCCGCCGCGGCCGCGTGCCTCGCTGCTCATGGTCTGCGGCGCTGCCTGCCAGCGCGGCGCAGCAGCCGACGTCCGGCGCAGGCGAGCGCCATCCGGCAGGCGTGCCGCGCCGACTACCAGGCCGCACTGCGCCGGCGTGCCGACCGGCGGATCAGGCGGCACTGGCATGCCTGCAGCAAAACGCGGCGGAAGCGTCGCCGCGATGCCAGCAGGCGCTGGCGCAGGCGGTGACGCGCCAAGCGTGCCGCCGCGCCGGCCGCGGTTCGGCACGCGACCGGTCGCCGCCAGCGCGCCGCGCGGCCAGGGGACGCGCGCAGCGCAAGCGCGAGCCATCGCGGCACATGGCCGCACACGGTCGCCGGCGACGGCGGCACCGCGACCGTCTATCAGCCGCAGGTCGATCTCGTGGCCCGAGCAGCAGACGCTCAACGCGCGCATCGCGCGTCGGCATCACGCCGACCGGCGCGAAGGCCGCCGATCGCTCGGCACGATCGAAGTCGCGTTCGCGACCTCGACCGACCTCGCCGACGCGCACGGTCGACGCTCACCGACGCCGAAGCTCGTCGCGTCGCGCTTCCCGTCGCTCGACACCGACGCAGGCGGCCGCAGTTCGAAGCAGCGCATCCGCGCGGCGCTGGCGCGACATGGGCGCGCAAGCGCGTGCCGCTCGACGACGCTGCTCGCTGAGCCTGCGCCAGCAACCGGAAAAGCCGCCGCGAGGTCGCGCTGAGCAACGATCCGCCGGCGCATCTTCGTCAGCGCGCGGCCGGCGAGCCTGCGTGGTGTTCGACGGCGAGCCGGTGCTGGCGCCGATCGCCGGCACGCCGCTGTCGTTCGCCGTCAACACCAACTGGGACGTGTTCGTCGACGCCGACACGCAGCACGTGGTACTTGCTCAACAACGGCGCCTGGCTGGCGGCGCCCGATGCCAAAGGGCCGTGGACGCCGGCAGGCGCGCTGCCGGCGGCGTTCTGCCGCGCTGCCGGACGACGCCAACTTCGCCGAGGTGAAGAAGCAGATTCCGGGGCGCACGATTCACCGCGAGCGACGTGCCCGACGATCTTCGTCTCGACGATGCCGGCCGAGATCATCGTCACCGGCGGGCCGCCGCAGTTCGACGCCCATCGCCGGGCACGTCGCTTGCAGTACGTCGCCAATACCGACGCCGCGCTGTTTCGCGACGCGCGCGAGCGGAGCGTTTCTACTTCCTGGTGTCGGGACGCTGGTTCGCGGCGCCGCGGGCTCGACGGGCCGTGGACGTTCGCCACGCGCCAACCTGCCGGCCGATTTCGCGCGCATTCCGGCCGCCGGACCGCGCGGCTTCGTGCTGGTGTCGGTCCCGGGCACGCCGCAGGCGCAGGAAGCGCTGATCGCAGGCGCAGATCCCGCAGCAGGCGACGCTGAGCCGCGCAACGCGCGAAGCTCGAAGTCGATCTATGCCGGTGCCGCCGCAAGTTCGAGCCGATCGCCGGCACGCCGATGTTCTACGCGGTGAACACGTCGTTCGACGTGATCCGCGTCGGCGACGCCTACTACGCCTGCTACGCAGGGCGCGTGGTTCACGGCGCCGTCGCCTGACGGGCCCGTGGATGCTGGCCGCGACCGTGCCGGCGGCGATCTACACGATTCCGCCCAGCGAGCCCGCTCTATCGCGTGCACCTACGTGCAGCGTCTACGCCGCAACGCCCGACGTCGTCACCTACGGCTACACCGCCGGCTACACGATGGGCTATGTCGAGCGCCGGCGTCGTCGTCTACGGCACCGGCTGGTACTACCCGCCGTAGATCTATCCCGGCGCCGATCCCGATCTACTATCCCTATCCCTATTCGTACGCCGGCGCGACGTACTACAACCCGGCGACCGGCGCGTGGGCGCGCGGCGGCGCGATCTACGGCCGTACGGCGGCGTGGTCAAGGGCGGCACCGCGTACAACCCCGCCACCGGCGCATGGGCGCACGGCGGCGCGGTCTACGGCCCAACGGCGGCGCCGGCGCGTTTTCGGCCTACAACCCGAGCACCGGCAGCTACGCGCACGGCAGCGCGGTATGGGGGCCCGACGGCGCGTCGGGCAACGCGAGCTGGTACAACGCGCGCACCGGGGTCTCCGGCTCGACCAACCAGAACAGCAACGCCTACGGCCGCTGGGGCTCGAGCACGATCTCCGGCCCGAACCAGACGGTCCACACGCAAAGCCAGAGCAACGCGCAAGGCTCCGCCGGCTCGTTCAGCTCGAGCAGCGGCGCCAAGGGCGCGGGCGTGACGGGCGCCGGCGGCAACAGCGCGGGCGCGGTGAAGACCGCGGGCGGCAACGTCTACGCCGGCGCCGACGGCAACGTCTACAAGAAGACCGACAGACGGCTGGCAGAAATACGACAACGGCTCGTGGAACTCGGTGCAGAAGCCGGCGGCGCAGAACGCGAGCGCCCAGCGCACGGCATCGGCGGCGCAGAGCGCGACCGCGTCGCAACGCACGCGACGTCGACGCAGCGCGGCGCGCGCATCGGCAGGCGGTGCGATCGCCGGCCACGTCGAACGCGGGTCGAGCGCTCGCGCGCCGGCGCGGCGACGGGTCGCGCAGCCGAAGGCTTCGGCCAGCTCGACAGCGATCACCGAGGCGCGCACGACGGGCGCGCAACGCCAGCAGGCAGTTCGGCGCGGCGCGCGGCGGCGGCTTCGCCGGCGGCGCGGCGGCGGCGGATTCCGGCGCTGAGGCGATCGCCCCGGCAGCGCGTGGACGGCCTCGGGAACTGACCGACCCAACACACGGAGCCTGCCATGATCGGAAGATCGTTACGCGCAGCGGTGTTCGCCCTCGGGGTCGCGGCGCTCCTCGCCGCCCAGCTCGCCGAAGCGCAATGGGTGATGGTGGCCCGGCGTGCGATCGGACGGGTTGAACAGATGTCGCAAGCGCCGGCCAGCGGCGGCGCCGGTTACGAGTCGGCCGCCGTGATGATCGATGCCCCGGCGGACAAGGTATTTGCCGCCGTCGTGCGGGGCGTCAGGAACGCGCCGGGAATCACCGTCACGCGCGAGGACGCGAGCGCGCGGTTGATTCAGTTCACCAACGGCCAGCAGGTCGCCGGCATCAAGGTGAGCGCGCTCGGCGATGATCTCTCCCACCTGCTCGTTTCGTCGGCGCACACGGAAGCGCAGCCGAACGCCGCAGCGCTGGTCACGGACAGCGTGCTGCGCGTCTGCAAGGACATGAGCATCGAGTGTTCGCGCGCGGCGCAGTAGCCGGCGCGACGTTATCGAGCGAGAGGAAGGAATGCGGACAGTTGCGTGGTCGCGGGCCGTTGCGCTTGTTCTCGTGGTCCTGGCGGCAGCCACTGCTGCCACCGCGCAGGACGCCTATCCCGGGAAGCCGATCGCGCTGGTCGTCCCGTTTCCGCCCGGCGGCGTCGCCGACATCGTGGCCCGCCCCGTCGCCGACGCGATGGGCCGCCATCTCAACGTGCCGGTGGTGGTCGAAAACAAGGCGGGCGCGGGCGGCGGCATCGGCATGGGCTTCGTCGCCAAGGCGAAGCCCGACGGCTATACGCTGCTGCTCGCGCTGTCGTCGATCTCGATCCTCCCCGAGGCGGACAAGGTCACGGGCCGCGCGCCGATGTACCAGCTGAACCAGTTCACGCCGATCGCACGTTTCACCGCCGACCCGACCGTGCTGGTCGTGCGCGCGGACAGTCCATGGAAGACCGTCGGCGAATTCGTCGCCGATGCGCGCAAGCGGCCCGGCGCGATCACCTATGGCTCGTCGGGCAACTACGGGACGATGCACGTGCCGATGGAAATGTTCGCGGCCAGCGCGGGCGTCAAGCTATTGCACATTCCCTACACCGGCGCGGGTCCCGCGGTGGTCGCGCTCCTCGGCGGCAACGTCGATGCGTTGGCCTCGGGACCCTCGACGGTGATCCAGCACGTCAAGGCGGGCAAGCTCCGCGTACTGGCGTCCTGGGGCGACAAGCGGCTCGCGTCGCTGCCCGAGGTGCCGACGTTGACGGAGAGCGGCTACGACGCGGTGTTCTTCCAGTGGGCCGCGCTGTTCGCGCCGGCCGGCACGCCCGAGCCGGTCATTGCGCGGCTGCGCGATGCGGCGCGCGCGGCCGCTGCCGATCCCCGGTTCGTCGCGGCGATGGCGACGGTCGAAACGCCGATTCAGTACCTCGATGCGCCCGAGCTCCAGCGATTCTGGGAAGCCGACGCGAAACAGCTCGCCGAAGCGGTGCGCCGCGTCGGCAAGGTCGAGTAGCGGCGCGGCGCGCGCGAACCCTCGTCTGAACGGCTCGGCTCCTCGCCGAGGCCTGCTGTCATACGCGGGTCGAGGCGCGCGGGACAGTCTCGACGATATCTCCCACCCGAATCTCGCCACCCGCCTGCGACAGCATGCCGACGCCAAACGTTGGCTCCTTCTGCGCAAACATCTTCACCAGCATCTGCATTACCTGCAAATCGCGTTCGCCGGTCAGCGGATTCGCGTGCGTCGCAAGACAGCGTACTTTGGGCACCACGGTTTCAAACGCGACATGACCCACGCGCACTTTGCCGCCCGGCCAGGATTGCTCTTCCCAGGCGGCCACGCCGTCGATCACGATGTTATGCCGGAAGCGCCGCTCGTCGAGATTCGCATCACCGAGCGCCACGCCCGCGGAGGCCAGACTCTCGCGGCTATGCAAGGTAACCTGCCCGGCTTCGTTGTCCTGATAACGCGGCGTCGTGCCGTCGCCCACGAGTTTGAGCGGCAGGTGCTGAGGTTGTCCTGTCAATGGATTTTCATCCAGCGACAGCACATAGGCGGTGATCGCGTCCACCAGCCGCTGGCGTCCAGCCGCGTCCAGCGAATCATCGGCCAGCATTTTGTTTTCTGCGTGAATGGTCAACCGTTGCCTGCGCTCGTCAAAGCGCACCTTCAGCCGCGCGAGTCCCGGCGTATTCGCCAGCACCACGCCGTGGTACTTGCGGCACCATCCGGTATCGGCCGCCGGCGCATCGGCGAAACGGAAATTGAGCACGCGATCGCCCGCTACGCGCCCGCCCGGCAACACGGTGATGTGCTCCACCGTTTCCGGCGTGAAACCCTTTACGGGGTAACGATACAGGGCGGTAACTTTGGGCATGGGTGGCTATCTTACGTCGCGCCGCATGATCGCGTTAAGACTCCGTTAAGCGCAGGGACTTAGTCTGCCGGTGGAGCGCGCGCGCGGAAGCATGGGCTTCCGATCGCGGCGCGCCTCGACCTGGAGGACTTTGCCATGAAAATCCACACGCTTGCATTGACCGCGATCGCCCTTTCTTCTGCCATCGCGTGGGCCGCGCCGACACCACCCGCAGGCCGTACGCTGGGACTCACTGAAACGGTGGCCCGACTGGAATCGCGCTACCCGGGCAAGGTGGTTGCGATCGAACTCGACGATTCCGGCGACAAGGCCGCGCACTACCACGTGAACATGCGCTTTGCCGAAGGCGGGCAGACGCAACTTGACGTCGACGCGGTGACGCTCGACGTCGCCTTGCGCGAACCGGCACCGCGTGCGGCGGGGTCGGCGACGCTTGCCGATGTCGCCGCACTGCTCGCGGCGGCGGTCCCCGGCGAGATGATCGTCGCGACGTTCGATGCGACGGACCCCTTGCCGGCGCATTACGACGTCGACATCCGTTTGCCGCAGGGCGCGATCGCGCGGCTCAAAGTCGATGCGGCGACGCGGCAGATCGGCTGGCGCACCCCGGCGATCTACAACGATTAGTCGTCGCGCTGAGCCGCGAAGGAGACGGTGACGGTCAGCCCGACGTCCGGTCCGGTTTCGGCAAACGCGATCGTCGCCCCGTGAATCTGCGCAATGCGTTTGGCGATGGAGAGGCCGAGACCGGTTCCGGTCGCCTGCGTCCCCAGCGAGCCGGTGAAAGCGCTGCCCGAGCTTGTCGCGTTCTGCCGCGGGCACGCCCGGTCCTTGGTCGGCCACGGTCACGAACGGCGCGGCCGTCGCGCTTCTCCGACGCGAACGTGAATCGCCGTATCCGGCGGGCTGTAGCGCACGGCATTGTCGACGAGATTGCGGAGCAGGATCGCGGAGCAGCCGGGCGTCTCCGGGCACGGTGGCCGCCGGACCGTCCGCAAGGTCGATCTCGATCCGCTTCGCCATGGCCGCCGGAACGATCTCGGCCATCGCGAGCCTGGTGATCTCGCGCAGGTTGCACGGCTCGCGCTGCGCCTGGAAGCGTCTCCGGCTCGAGGCGCGCGAGCGTGAGCAACTGGTCGATCAGGTGCGCGGCCCGGTCGCAGCCGGCGATGACGTTGTCGAGCGCGCGGCTGCGCTCGCGCATCGTCGCGTGCGCTGCGCGCCACCTGCGCCTGCGCCCGCAGCGCCGCGAGCGGTGTGCGCAGCTCGTGCGCGGCATCGGCGGTGAACCGGCGTTCGTTGCTCCATCGACGTCGTCGACCCGCTCGAACAGCCGATTAAGGCTCGTCGACGAGCGGCGCGACTTCCGCCGGGCGCATCGTCGACGATCGAGCGCCGCCAGGTTGTCGGGCGCGCGATCGCTCGACCTGGCGATTGAGCAGTCGCAGCGGCCGCGTCGCGCGGTTGATGCCCAGCCAGATCAGCACGCCGAGCGCCGGCAGCGCGACAGCGAGCGGCCACGAGCAGGTTCTTGGCGATCTTGCGCGACGATCTCGTCGCGGGCTCGCGCTGCTCGCCGACCTGGACCAGGATAGCGACGCTTGGCATCCCAGCCGCTGAAGACGCGCCAGCGCGCGCCCGTCGATCGTCGGCGTTGCTGAAGCCCTCGTCGCGCGGCGACAACCGCGAGTTGGGCGCGTTCGCCGAGTGCAGCCGCAGCGACGGTGCCGTTCTCCCAGAACTGGAAGGCGACGCGGCGGCCGTAGCGATGCAGCTGCGGCGCGTGCTCGACGTCGATCTCGTCGGATTCGTGACCGGCCTGCGCGACCAGCAGCGACGCCGACTGCGCGAGGTGCGCGTCGAGCAGCTCGTCGATCTCGTGCCGCGCATCGAGGTAGCTGACGACCGCGGTCGCGACCCAGGTCAGCGGCCACCGACGCCGAGCAGCACCACCAGCAGCTCGCGGCGGATCGAGCGCGGTGCGCGCGGTCCTAGCCATCGCCCGCTCCGCGCGGCAGCACGTACCCGACGCCGCGCACGGTGCGGATCAATTCCGGCGCGAGCTTCCTGCGCAGGTGATGGACGTGCACCTCGACCGCGTTGCTCTCGACCTCCTCGCCCCATGCGTAGAGGCGGTCCTCGAGCTGCTCGCGCGACAGCACGCGCCCGGCGTTCAGCATGAATTCCTGGAGCAGGTTGAACTCCTTCGCCTTGCAGCTCGACCGGCTGCCCGCGATAGAGGACCGTCCTGCGCGGCAGGATCGAGCCGCAGCTCGCCGACCTCCAGCATCGGCGCCGGCTCGCCGCGCGAGCGCCGGACGAGCGCCCGCAAGCGGGCCGCGAGCTCGTCGAGATCGACGGGCTTCACCACGTAGTCGTCGGCGCCGGTGTCGAAGCCCCTTGACGCGATCCTCGACCGCGTCGCGGGCGGTCAGCACCAGCACCGGCATCTTGCTGCCTTTCGCCCGTTCCTTGCCCAGCAACCCGAGTCCGTCGAGGCGCGGCAAGCCGAGGTCGAGCACGACGGCGGCGAAGGTCGCCGGTGCGCAAGGCCAGCTCCGCGGCGATGCCGTCCTGCAGCCAATCGACGTCGAAGCCACGCTGTTTCAGGCCGGACCGGAGGGCATCGCCGAGCAACGAGTCATCTTCGACGACGAGGATGCGCATGGTCCCGCGGTCTAGTCGTCATCGTCGGCCGTGCCATGGCGCGAACGATGGGATGAGCCATGGTCGTCGACGCTGCCGTCGCCTTCGCCTCCGGCGCGAGTCCACCCGCGATCCCGACAATCCCGGTCCACGAGGCGGCGACGACGGCAACAGAGCGCCGCCGCCGTAGCCCAGCGCGTTCCGCGGATGGCCTCGGACGGCTGCCCGGACTTGTACCCGGTCAGCATCGCCGCGACCAGATTCTCGCGATGCGCGAGGCTGCCGACGATCACCCCCGCGACGTGAACGATCACCAGCGCGAGCAGCACGTTGGACACCCCTTCGTGGAGCGATTCGAGCCAGCGGCCGCCGACGTCGACGTGGACCGCATAGCCGCTCGCCGCCACGACGAGACCCAGGATCAGGAGGGCGTAGATCGCCCAGCTCCCGGCGGGATTGTGGCCGACATAGTGAAGGGGCCGTCGCGCCAGCAGCGACTGGAGATAGGCGATCACGGCCCTCGGGCCATACGCGAACGAGCGGAAGCGCGCGTAGCGGCTGCCGGCGACACCCCACAGCATCCGGAATGCGAGGAGGCCCAGGAACGTGTATCCGAGCGCGACGTGAACGTCCCGAAGGCGCTCCGCTTCGGCGGTGAGAAACGCACCCGCAAAGGACAACGCAAACAGCCAATGAAACACCCGCACCGGCAGGTCCCACACCAGGATTCTAGTCTTTTCCATGGGGTTTGCCCTCAGTATGACCAACGCGCGTCGCGTTCGGCGGGATGCAGGAACGCGCCGCTTGCGCTCGTCCGACGCTGCATTGGCGGGCGCTACGATGCTGCGCCCGCCTGCCGCCGCTTCCGCGACCAGAGCGGCCGTCAGGGCAACGCCGACGAGCCACGCGACGACGTCAAATAGCCAACGCCGGGTCTTCCGGTCGATAGCGGCGTTCTGCACAAGCTTGCCCATGGCAGCCTCCGTTGGTCATTCGATGGAGGCCAGCATAGGGCCGATTTCTTAGCGGACGCTTAACCGGCAGACGGCGGAATGACGTCTCAATCACCGCGTATCGCGACAGCGGATTCTGTTTGCCCAAAAAAAAGCCCCGGCATCGCTGCCGGGGCTGAGGCTGTATCTTTTAGGAGGAGGAAAAAGATACAGGTGGAGACACTGTTTAGTTGGGGCTCCTGGCACTCATTTCAAGCACCCCATTTCCGGAGGGCGAATGGTCCTCGCCGTTCCGGCAGGTTCGCGGCGCGCGCCGTCCGGTGTTCGCGGAGGGCGCGCAGCGCGGGTAAGATCGTTACGCGGCCTTGCGACCCTTGGGGGCAGCGGCGGCCTTGCTCGCGTTGTCCGCCGCGGCGCGCACGCTCGCGTCGGCAAAGCTCACGACCTGCTTCGACGCCTTCTGGAACTGGTCAAACGCGGCGCTGGTGGCGGCGACGGTCGACTTCATCGCGTTGATCGCGACTTCCGAACCGGCCGGGGCCGATTGGCTGGCCTTTTCGACCCACGACGCGAGGCCCTTGGTGTAGGCGGCCAGCGCTTCTTCGGCGAGCGCGGAGAACTGCGCTTGCGCGGCCGAGGACAGCTCATAGAGGCTGCGCGAATAGCCGACGACGCTTTGCACACCCGTTTCGGCGTACTTGGTCGGCAGCGCGATCAAATCCTGCACGTCCTTGACCGCGGCGACGGCCGACGCGCCTTCGACGCCCTGCGCGAACGCGAGCTTGGTGGCGTTGAGGTTGAGCGTCATCACTTTCTCGGCGTTCTCGAGCGCGATGGCGGCGAGCTTGGTCGCCTGGGCGACGTTGGCCTTGTTGAATTCAGCGAATTGCGAGGCGTTGTACATGGTGTGTCCTTTCGTCTGGAGTTAAGAAAACTGGTACCTGGTCCGTTCCGTCCCATTCCCCCCGGGCGTGTCACTCCGGCGGGCCGGGAGGCTCATGCTGACCCTCCCGACAGCGGCGATTGCTGCACCGCACAAACCCAATTCTAGGTGCGGGTCGCACCGCTGTCAAGGCCTTTTTGCTGCATCGCACCAATTATTGTTCAGACGGCGAACCTGGAAATCCAAACGTCCAATAAATCAGGCGGTTATAATGCCCGCATGGAGACCACGGAGCCTTTAATGAGCGATTCCCCGCGCATCATCAAGAAATATCCGAACCGCCGGCTCTACGACACGGCGAACAGCGGATACATCACGCTTGCCGACGTCAAGCAGATGGTGCTCGACAACATCGAATTCAAAGTGATCGACGCCAAGACCGGCGACGACCTGTCCCGGGCGATCCTGCTGCAGATCATCCTGGAGGAGGAATCCGCGGGCATGCCGATGTTCTCGTCGGAGATGCTGGCGCAGATGATCCGCTTCTACGGCAGCGCGCAGCAGACGATCATGGGCAGCTACATCGAGCAGAACGTGAAGGCCTTCCTCGCGATCCAGAAGAAGCTGCAGGATCAGGCGAAGCAGATCTACGGCGACAAGATGATGATCACGCCGGACCTGTGGAAGCAGTTCATGCAGATGCAGGCGCCGGCGATGCAGGGCATGCTCGGCAACTACCTCGAGCAGAGCGCGAAGCTGTTCATGGACATGCAGCAGCGGATGCAGGATCAGACCCGCGGGCTGTTCTCGGCGTTTCCGTTCCCCAACTTCAATGCCGCGCAGCAAACGGGCCCCGACGAAGAGAAGGCGCGTTGAACGACTGAAGCACCGCAACAAGTCATCCGGCCACGCGAGGATTATCGTGCGGCGCGGCAGCGCGAACGCGCGCGCCCCTTCCCTGCTTCGGGTGCCGCTTACGTCGCGTCGCAGCGAACGGCGCAAGGCGCCAGGCGTGCAGGGCGGCGCCCGTCAACGACCCATCAACTCCCCACAGCCCTCGTCGCGAATTCGATGACTGCCGTCCGCTCCAAGATCGCGCCGGTCGCGCAACGCCCGCTGCCGGTGGTGCCGCGCGTCGGCTTCGTTTCGCTCGGCTGCCCCAAGGCACTCGTCGATTCGGAGCAGATCCTCACCCAGTTGCGGGCCGAGGGCTACACGATCGCCCCTTCCTACGACGGCGCCGATCTCGTCGTCGTCAACACCTGCGGTTTCATCGATGCGGCGGTCGAGGAGTCGCTCGACGCGATCGGCGAGGCGCTGGCCGAGAATGGCAAGGTGATCGTTACCGGATGTCTGGGCGCGAAGGCCGGCGGCGACTTCGTCCGCGCGGCGCATCCCAAAGTACTCGCCGTGACCGGACCGCACGCGACCGCCGAGGTGATGGGCGCCGTGCATCGGCACCTGCCGAAGCCGCACGATCCGTTCACCGATCTCGTCCCGGCGCAGGGGATCAAGCTTACGCCGCAGCACTATGCGTACCTCAAGATCAGCGAGGGCTGCAATCACCGGTGCACGTTCTGCATCATTCCGTCGATGCGCGGCGACCTCGTGTCGCGCCCGATCGGCGAGGTGCTGGCCGAGGCGGAGCGCCTGCTGCACGCCGGGGTGAAGGAGCTGCTCGTGATCTCGCAGGACACGAGCGCGTACGGCGTCGACGTCAAGTACCGCACCGGCTTCTGGCAGGGCCGGCCGCTGAAGACGCGAATGACCGAGCTCGCCACGGCGCTCGACACGATGGCCCGCGCGCACGGCGCCTGGGTGCGGCTCCACTACGTGTATCCGTATCCGCACGTCGACGAGGTCATCGCGCGGATGACAACCGATCCCGCCGCGGGAGGGCTCCTGCCCTATCTCGACGTGCCGTTCCAGCACGCGAGCCCGCGGATCTTGAAGCTGATGAAGCGGCCGGCCAACGCCGAGGGCACGCTGCGCCGCATCGAGGCCTGGCGCGCCGCGCGTCCCGACCTCGTCATTCGCAGCACCTTCATCGCGGGGTTCCCCGGCGAGACCGAGCGCGAGTTCGACGAATTGCTCGCCTTCCTCGACGCCGCGCAGCTCGATCGCGTCGGTTGTTTCGCCTACTCGCCGGTGGACGGCGCGGCGGCCAACGCGCTGCCCGATCCGGTGCGGGACGACGTCAAGGAAGACCGGCGCATGCGCTTCATGGCAACCCAGGCGCGGATCAGCGCGGCGCGGCTCGCGCGGAGAGTCGGCGAGACGATGACGGTGCTGGTCGATGGCCACGGCGCAGACGGCAGCGCCGTCGCGCGGAGCGCCGCCGACGCGCCCGACATCGACGGCACGGTGGTGATTCGCCACGGCGCGAGGCTCGCGATCGGAGCGTTCGCGCGCGTCGTCATCACCGCCGCCACCGAACACGATCTCGCCGCGCGCGTCGCGCGCTGACGCCGTTCGCCCGTCAGGCCGGCTGCCACCGGTCGCGCAGCTCGCGCTTTAGCACCTTGCCGATCGCGCTGCGCGGCAGCGCATCGACGATGCGCAGCGCGGACAGCCGCTGGGTCTTGCCGAGCCGGGTGTTGGCCCACCGCCGGAGCGCTTCCGGCGTGGTGCAGGCGCCCGTCGTGCGCACGACGAACGCCACCGGTGTCTCGCCCCACTCGGGCGACGGCACGCCGACGACGGCGACGTCGGCCACCTCCGGATGCCCGCGCAGGACGGCCTCGAGATCGCTCGGATACACGTTGAAGCCGCCGCTGATGACGAGGTCGCGGCGCCGGTCGAGCAGCACCAGGAAGCCGTCGGCATCGAAGCGGCCGATGTCGCCCGAGCGAATGTACCGGCGCCCCGCGGCGTCATGCCACGTGACCGCGGCGGTCGCCTCGGGCTGACGGTGGTAGCCGATCATCATGCCGCCCGAGCGCCCGACGACTTCGCCGGCCGCGCCGGGCGCCACCTCGGCGCCGTGCTCGTCGATGAGCCGCAACTCGTGCCCTTCGATCGGGCGCCCTACCGTATGCAGCTTTTCCGGATGGACGTGCGCCTCGAGCATGCAGGCGCCGCCGCCTTCGGTCAGGCCGTAGGTCTCGACGAGTCCGCCCGGCCAGCGCCGCAGTACCTCGGCCTTGAGCGCGGCCGGGAATGGCGCGCTGGTGCAGAATTTGCAGCGGAATGACGTGAGGTCGGTGGCATCGAATTCGGGATGGTCGAGCAGTCGTCGATACTGGACCGGCACCAGCATCGCGTGCGTCACCCGATGGCGCTCGGCCTGCCGCAGGAACGCCGCCGCGTCGAACTTGGCCATCAGCACCACGGTGCCGCCACCCGCGATCGCGGGCACGAACACGACCAGCGTCGTGTTCGAGTAGAGCGGGGTCGACACCAGCGTGACCGACCCCGGCGCGAGGCCGTAGCGCGCGTAGCGCCGGATCTGCAGCGAGCGCATCCGGTGCGGCTGGACGATGCCCTTCGGCGTGCCGGTCGTTCCCGACGAGTAGATGATGTTGAACGCGGCGTCGGGATCGCTCGCGACCGGCTGCGCGCCAACGCCCTCCGGGGTGAGCCACGCGCGCGAGGGGCTCTCCGACCAGCGAGTCGTCGAGCGCCACCTGTCGTGGCCCGCCCTCCCCTTCGCCGTGCGCGAACGCCGCGGCGTTCGGCCGGTCGACGAACAGGTGCCGCGCGCCGGCATCGGTCGCCATGGCGATCAGTTGCTCGGGCGTGGCACTGGGCGCGAGCGGCGCCACGACGACGCCCGCGCGCAAGGCGCCGAGGAATACCGCGACATAGTCGATCGACGTGCCGGCGCAGATGGCGGCGACGTCGCCCGGCCTCGCGCCGTCACGCTGCAGCGACGCCGCCACGCGCTCCATCAGCGCATCCAGCGCGGCGTAACTCAACCGGCGCTCGTCCTGCACCAGCGCGATCGCTTGCGGATCGCGTCGCGCGTGCTCGCGTACCAGGTCAGCGACCGCGCGAAACGACGGCGGATCGGCAGCGTCCGGCGCGATCGTCACGGTGCGGTGCGCCTGTCCGCGTCGATTCGCGCAGCGCGCGCGACACCCCGGTTCACCACGACCCGGCACGGATTGCAGCCGATGCCATAGGCGAGATCGGCAGGCCGCGCGATGTCCCACAGCGCGAAATCGGCGACCTTGCCCGGTTCGAGGCTGCCGACATCATCGGCGATGCCGAGCGCCCGGGCCGCGGTCACCGTCGCGCCGGCGAGAGCCTCGAGCGGCGTCAGCCGAAACAGCGTGCACGCCATGTTCATGGCCGTCAGCAGCGACGACAGCGGCGAGGTGCCGGGATTGCAGTCGGTGGCGACCGCGATCGGAACGCCCGCGTCGCGCAACCCCTGCACCGGCGGCAGCCGCGTCTCGCGCAGGAAGTAGAAAGCCCCCGGCAGGAGCACGGCCACCGTCCCCGCGGCCGCCATCGCGGCGATGCCCCCGGCGCCGAGCCACTCCAGGTGGTCGGCCGACAGGCCGCGATACCGCGCCACCAGCGCGGCGCCGCCCTGGTCGGAGAGTTGCTCCGCATGCAGTTTCACGGGCAGGCCGAGCGCGCGGGCGGCGCTGAACACCCGCTCGGTCTGCGCCACGGTAAAGCCGATGTTTTCGCAGAAGGCGTCGACCGCATCGATCAGTCCTTCGGCCGCGAGCGCCGGCAGCATTTCGCGGCACACCGATTCGACATACGCGTCCGCTCTCCCGGCGAATTCCGGCGGTACCGCGTGCGCGCCGAGAAAGGTGGTCGCCACGCGCAGCGGCAAGAGCGTGCCGAGCGCGCGCGCGACGCGCAGCATCTTCGCCTCCGCGGCGAGCTCGAGCCCGTACCCCGATTTGATCTCGATCGTGGTCACGCCCTCGGCGAGCAGGCTCGCGACGCGGGGCAGGCTGGCGGCCAGCAGTTCGTCCGACGTGGCGGCGCGGGTAGCCCGTACCGTCGCCGCGATGCCGCCGCCACGGCGGGCGATCGCTTCGTAGCTGACGCCGTTGCTGCGTTCCTCGAATTCGTCGCTGCGGTTGCCCGCGTAGACGATGTGCGTGTGGCAGTCGATCAGGCCCGGAAGCAGCCACGACCCGCGGCCATCCTCGACCGCGCGGGCATGGAATCCCGCAGGGAGATCGCGGCGCCGTCCGACCCAGGCAATGCGACCGTCCTTGACCGCGATCGCCCCGTCCGGAATCGCCCCGTAGCTCGCCGCGCTGTCGAGCGTGGCGAGGCTGACGTTCGTCCAGAGGGTGTCCCAGTTGTCGCTGCGCGTGCTGGTGGTCATCGGCAAAGTCGGTTCGCGAGGGCGACGCGCGGCGCCTGTGCCCATGACCGGGCACCTGCGCATTCTCTCACCCGCTGACCGGGCCGAGGAGTGGCCCGATGTCCACGTCGTCGATCTGCTCCGGACGCAGGAAGCGCTCGGCGTAGCGCCGGAATACGCCCGAGGTGAGGAACAGGTCGAAGAGATCCGGGTCGACATGGTGGTCGCGCTTCATCGCACCCATGATCGCGAGCGCCTCGGACAGCTTTTTCGCCTTCTTGTACGGACGGTCGGCCGCGGTCAGCGCCTCGAAGATGTCGGCGATCGCCATCATCCGCGCGACCGGGCTCATCTCACTCGCGTGGAGGCGCTTCGGGTAACCGGTGCCGTCCATCTTCTCGTGGTGGCCGCCGGCGATCTCCGGCACGTTGCGCAAATGCTTCGGGAACGGCAGCCGCGAGAGCATGATGATCGTCTGCACGATGTGGTGGTTGATGACGTAGCGCTCTTCCTCGGTGAGAGTGCCGCGCGCGACCGCGAGGTTATGGAGCTCGCCGCGGTTGTAGCGGTGCAGCGGCACCTGCAGCCGGAAGCCCCACGGATTGTCGGCGGGCATCGCCTCGCCGGGCACCCGGGGGATGACGTGCTCGGGCTTGTCGGCGAGCAGGTGTTCCGTGACGGGCAGCGCCGGCGCCGGCGTGCGCGCGCGGCGCGCTTTCTCGTCCTGCGACAGGCCGATGCGGTCGTCGAGCGTGCGCAGCCAGGTGCGGCCCGCGATCGCGTGCAGCCGCGCGACCTTCGCCGGGTCCATGAACTCGCCGCCCTCGTTGCAGCCGGCGACGAAGGCGAACTCCTCGTCGAGCGCGGTCCGCTCGCGCTCCAGCGCCGCCGCCGCCGCCGCGCGATCGCCGCCCTCACCCACGCTCTTCCAGAACGCGATCTCGGCGTCGCGCTTCAGCACCTCGAAGCGCATGCGCACCTCGTGCAGCCGGTCGTGGAGCGTCTCCAGCTTGGTCGCCTTGTCGACGACGTACTCGGGCGTGGTCACCTTGCCGCAGTCGTGCAGCCAGCTCGCGATCTGCACTGCCTCCCATTCGTCGTCGCCAAGGTCGAAATCGCGATAGGGCCCGTCCTTCGTGTCGCACGCCGCGCGCGCCAGCATGAGCGTCAGCTCGGGAACCCGCGCGCAGTGCCCGCCGGTGTAGGGCGACTTGGCGTCGATCGCGCCGGCGAGAAGGCGGATCAACGCGTCGAGCAGGGCCTTGCGCGCCTCGAGCAGGCGCCGCGTTTCGATCGCCACGGCGGCAGTGCCCGACAGCGCTTCGGCGAACGCCAGCGCTGCCGGCGACGGCCGTTCGGTTCCGGGCTGGAACAGCGCGAGCACGCCCACGGTCTCGCGCGCCCGATCGAGCAACGGAATCGCCGTCAGCACGACGGCGGTGTCGGGCCATTGCGCATGCACAAAAGCCAACGGACCGGCGGCGCCCGCTTCCAGCGTCGCGACGACGGTGCGGCCCGAGCGGTACGCTTCGGCGATCGGCGATTCGGCGTCGGTGCGCTGCGCGGGGGCCTCCCCGGCGAGCGCCTGCCCTTCCGCGCCGAGGAGCGCGGCGGGCACGAGCACGCCTTTATCGTCCGGCAGGTACGCGATGCCGCCGGCGGCGCCCATGGTCGCCGACGTCTCGCTCACCACCCGGTCGAGGAGCCGTCGGGTATCGGTTTCCGCCGCGAGCGCGGCGGTGATGTCGAGAAAGTTGCGGATCGTGTTGCGCATCATGTCGACCGCGGCCGAAAGCTGGTCCACCTCCAGCACCGGCGAGCCGCCGGCCGGCGGCCCGTCGAATCGGAACGCGCGAATGTCCTCCGCCTCGCGCGTGATGCCGGCCAGCGTGATGGCCACGCGATGCGCAACCCAGCCGGTGAGCGGGATCGCGAACAGCAGCACGGCGAGCGTCGCGACGAGGCCGCGAATCCGGATCGCGCGCGCCTCCGTCAGCAGGCCGTCGAGGGGCGCGGCGATGCCCAGCGAAAGCACGCCGCGAACGGACTCGATCGGCTGCACGATCGTCTTCCATTGCTCGCCGCCGGCGGTCACCGTGCGGCTCGTCGGGGGCACGCCCGCCACCACCGGCGCCAACGCGGCCAGCGCCGGCTCGCCGAACTCGTCGAGCGTCGCGAGCGTCACGCGGTCGCCATCGCGGCGCACCATCGTGCGCGTGACGTCGCCGCGCGCGATCACCCGGCGCTCGGCGTCGAACAGCGCGACCTTCATCCCCGGCAGCGTGCGCAGCGCGGCGAGGCGCTGCGAAACCTGGTCGAGCGTCACGTCGATGCCGATCACGCTGCCCCAGCGCGTCCGGGTCGCGACCGTCATGCCGGGCGACTCGGTGGTGAAGAACACGTAGGGCTCGGTCAACACGCGCTTGCCGGGCTCGGTCGCGAGCCGGTACCACGGACGCCCGCGCGGATCGAACGCGAACGGCGCCGGCACGCGCCGCTCGAGCTCGCGCAGCGCCGCGTCGAAGAAGAGGTAGCCTGCCGTCCGCGCGCCGTCGGCAGCGACCTCCACGCTCTGCACCAGAAACGCGCTGCCGGAAGGCGCGTTGAAGAACGCGCGCGCCTTGTCGTCGGGCAGCGGCCGCAGCAGAAAAAAGCTGCCGTCGTCGTAGCCGACGTACGCCGCCGCAATCGTCGACTCACCGCTGATGCCGAGGCGCATGACGGGGAGCGCGTCGAGCCGTTCCGCGAGCGAGCCGGCGCGCGCGAGCGGCTGGAGCGCGAGCAGCTCGGCCAGATTCGCGACCGGCTGGAGCGCCTCGCGCACGCTCGATTGCGTCTCGCGGCCGACGTGGCGGAACGCGTCGTCGGCGGCCGCCAGCGCGATGTCGCGGCTGCCCGCATAGCCGAGCCAGGCGATCGCCGCGCCGGCGGCGAGAACGAGCGTCGAGAACAGTACGCTGAGCAGGATGCGGAACGGATAACGACGACGGGTGGCCGCTGGCTTCATGCGCTTGCGCGAACCCTCATTCGACGCCTCGGGCGATCGGGCCTTCAGTGCACGTCGAGCGCGTGCTGCTTCAGCGCCTCGAGCGCGATCACCGCCAGCGTCTCCTCGTGCGTCGCCGCCAGCACGACCGGTGGCGCGACACCGGCATCAAACGCCTGCCGCCACGTCGCGGCGCAGACGCACCAACGGTCGCCGGGCTTGAGCCCGGGGAAGCCGAACTCCGGCACGGGGGTGATGAGGTCGTTGCCTTGCGCGCGCGCGAACACGAGGAAATCGGCGGTCATCTGCGCGCACACCACGTGCAGGCCGAGATCCTCGGGCCCGGTGTTGCAGCAGCCGTCGCGATAGAACCCGGTGCGCGGCGCGGTCGAGCATGGCGCCAGGACCCCGCCCAGCACATTCTTGTCGTCGAGAGGCATCGGTGCTCCTGATTCGTGTGAAGGGTGTCAACCGCCAGGAAATCGCGGTCGGGCCGCGCTGTGCCATGCACCGCTGGAGGGCGCACGGCGGCACCGGACCGCGGCGAGCCTTCGACATTACGCCGCAACCCCACCGCTCGCAATCGACGCGTCGACAACCATCGGCGTCTCACGGTAAAGTGGCGGCTGCCGACGCTCCCCGTCCGCAAGTCTCGCCTTGCCCGCAACTCCATGAAGGCTCGCCGATGAAGCTCAGCAACGCAGCGGCGCGCGCGACGCGCGCATTGGTGCCGCTCCTCGCCCTGGCCGCCGCGCTGACGATGCTCGCGGGCTGCGGCAAGGAGGCGAAGAAGGATGCGGCACGGCCGCCGCTCGAAGTGACGGCGTTCACGGTCACGCCGCGCGACGTGGCCGTTTCGTCGGTGTACGTCGCGCAGACCCAGAGCTCGCAGGCGGTCAACATCGCGGCGCGGGTATCGGGCTTCCTCGACAAGCGCGTCTACACCGAGGGCGCGGTGGTCAAGGCCGGGCAGGTCCTGTTCCGGATGGACCCGAAGCCGTTCCAGGCGCAGGTCGACGGCGCCGCCGCGGCTTTGCAGAGGAACCAGGCGGCGTTCGAGGTGGCGAAAGCCAATCTGGCGCGTACCAAGCCGCTCGCGCAACAGAACGCGCTGTCGCAGAAGGATCTCGACGACGCGCAGGGACAGTACGAGCAGACCGCGGCCGCCGTCGCGCAGTCGAAGGCGTCGCTCGAATCGGCCAAGCTCGACCTTTCCTACACGACCATCACGTCGCCGGTCGATGGCGTCAGCAGCTTCGCGGCGGTCGCCGACGGAACCTACGTCAATGCGCAGAACAGCCAGCTCACGACCGTGTCGGTGCTGACGCCGATGTGGATCAATTTCAGCCTCTCCGAGAACGAGATGGAGCGCGTCCGCACCCAGGTGCAGAACGGTCTGCTGAGGCTGCCGGAGGGCAATCAGTTCGTGGTCGAGATCGAGCTCGTCGACGGCACGCTGTTCCCGTACAAGGGCAAGATCACGTTCGCCGACCCGTCGTACAACTCGCAGACGGGAACCTTCCTGATTCGCGCCTCCGTCGACAATCCCAAGGGCGTCCTCCGACCGAACCAGTACGTGCGCACGCGGCTCTCCGGCGCGGTCCGGCCGAATGCGATCCTCGTCCCGCAGCGCGCCGTGCAGCAGGGAGCGAAGGGGCATTTCGTCTGGGTGGTGAACAAGGACGCCAAGGCCGAGCTGCGCCCGGTGGTCGTCGGCGACTGGTACGGCGACAGCTGGTTCATCGCCCAGGGTCTCGGGGCCGGCGATCAGGTCGTCGTCGACGGCACGTTGCGGCTCGCGCCCGATGCGCCGGTCAAGGTGACGCCCTACGTGCCCAAACCGGGGTCCGCCGGAACGGCCCCGGTCGCGCGACCGGCCGGTGCATCGCTTTTCGTTCATTTCGCGCCGGGCAAGTGGACGCTCGACGCCGAGGCGACGCGGCTCCTCGAAGGCTTCGCGCCGCCGATGAAGGCCGGTTCGAATCCGATCGACGTAACCGGATATTCCGATCGCACGGGGAATCATGCCGCCAACATCGAGCTCGCGAAGCGACGTGCAGCCGCGGTGCGCGACGCACTCGTCGCCGACGGCATCCCGGCGGACCGGATCCGCCTGAAACCCCCGCAAGAGGTCGTCGGCAGCGGCAGCGACCAGGAAGCGCGGCGGGTGGAAATCGCCGTCGGGCAATAGCCGGGGCGAACCGCATATGTTCTCGCGCTTCTTCATCGAGCGGCCGATCTTCGCCGCGGTCGTCTCGATCATCATCTGTCTCGCCGGCCTGGTCGCGATGTACGTGCTGCCGGTCCAGCAGTACCCGACGATCACGCCGGTGCAGGTGACGGTCTCCGCGACCTACCCGGGCGCCGACTCGAAGACGCTGGCGGACTCGGTCGCCTCGCCGATCGAGGCCCAGATCAACGGCGTCGACAACATGCTGTACATGTCGTCGACCAGCTCGGCCACCGGCCAGCTCACGCTGACTGTCTATTTCTCGCTCGACACCAATCCCGACATCGCGCAGGTGCAGGTGCAGAACCGCGTCAACCTGGCGCTGCCGCAGCTGCCGACCGCGGTGACGCAGCTCGGCGTGTCGGTGCAGAAGAAGTCGTCGTCGATCATGATGCTGATCGCGGTCTTCGGCAAGGGCGACCGCTACAGCGCCGACTACATCGCCAACTACGCGAACGTCTACGTCCTCGACGCGATCAAGCGCGTCAACGGCGCCGGCCAGGCGCAGATCATGGGCGTCCCGGACCAGGCGATGCGGATCTGGATGAACCCGGACCGCATGGCGTCGCTCGGCATCACGACCACCGACATCGCCAATGCGGTGAACGCGCAGAACGCGCTGTTCGGCGCCGGTCAGATCGGCCAGCAGCCGACGTCCGGGCCGGTCGAGCTCACGTTCCCGGTGGTGACGCAGGCGCCGTTCATCGAACCGCGGCAATACGAGCAGATCATCCTCCGCGCGAGCCAGGACGGCAGCGCGATCGTTCGCCTCGGCGACGTCGCCCGCGCCGAGGTCGGCCTGCGCCAGTACATCGTCGACTCCAAGCTGAATGGAACGCCGACGACGTTCATCGCCGTCTACCTGCAGCCGGGCGCGAACGGGCTCACGGTCTCGAAGGACGTCCGCAAGACGCTCGACGGCATGAAGGCGCGCTTTCCCGAAGGCATGGACTACGTGGTCTCGCTCGACACCAACGACTTCGTCAAGCTGTCGATCGAGGAAGTGATCCACACGCTGTTCGAGGCGATCGCGCTGGTCGTGCTGGTCGTCTACCTGTTCCTGCAGAGCTTCCGCACCACGATCATCTGCACGGTCGCGATCATGGTCGCGCTGACCACGACGTTCGCGGGCATGCTGGCGCTCGGCTTCTCGATCAACCTCGTCACCCTGTTCGGCCTGGTGCTGGCGATCGGCATGGTGGTCGACGACGCGATCGTCGTCGTCGAGAACGTCGAGCGCAACATGCACGAGCACCATCTCGCGCCGAAGGAGGCCACGATCAAGTCGATGGAGGAGATCGCGGGCTCGCTGGTCGCGGTCGTGCTGGTGATGGCGTCGGTGTTCATCCCGGCGGCGTTCCTGCCCGGCACGACCGGCCAGCTCTACAAGCAGTTCGCGATCACGATCGTGGTTTCGGTCGCCGTGTCCGGTTTCGTCGCGCTGACGCTGACGCCGGCGATGTGCGCGCTGATGCTGAAGCACAACCCGCCGCCGCAGCGCGGCTTCTTCGCCTGGTTCAACCGGCAGGTCGACGCGGTGACGCGCGGCTTCGGCCACGCGGTCGAGCTCGTGATCAAGCGCGCGGTCATCGCGCTGATTCTGCTCGTCGCCTTTCTCTGGAGCATCTACCACCTGTTCACCGTGCTGCCGACGAGCTTCGTCCCGAACGAGGACCAGGGCTACGTGATGGCCGCGATCATCATGCCCGAGGCCGCCAGCATGGACCGCACGCAGGCCGTCGCCGAAAAGGTCGACGCGATCTTCGCCAAGATCCCCGGCGTCGCGACGCGCTCGATGATCACCGGCTACAGCCTGCTCGACAGCGGCTTCAAGACCAATGCCGGAACATTCTTCGTGACGCTCAAGGATTTCCGGGAGCGCTACGACACGACCGAAGCGGCGAAGGCGCAGAACGCACGGGCCGTGCTGATGAATTTTTATCGCGAGGCCCAGGGCATCGAGCAAGGGGTTGTCATCCCGGTCGCGCCACCGCCGATTCCCGGCATCGGCACCACCGGCGGATTCGAATTCTGGATCCAGGATACCGGCGCCGGCGACCCGGCGCAGCTCGACCAGGTCACCCAGGATTTTCTGAAGAAGGCGCGGACCTCCCCCGAGCTCGTGAGCCTGTCCTCCACCTTCCGCGCCAACACGCAGCAGTTGCGCGCCAACGTCGATCGCGACAAGGCGACGCTGCTGGGCGTGCAGATCGAGGACGTCTACAGCGCCATCCAGGCGCAATTCGGATCGCTGACCGCGAGCCAGTTCAACCAGTTCAGCCGCGTCTGGTGGGTGATCGTGCAGTCCGACGCCCGGTACCGGCAGACGCCGGGCGACCTGACCCGCCTGTACACGCGCTCGAAGGACGGCAAGATGGTGCCGCTATCGGCACTGGTCACGACGGAATGGGTAGCCGGCCCCGATCTCCTTCCGCATTTCAACGGCTTTCCCGCGGCCAAGATCAACGGCAACCCGGCGCCGGGGTACAGCTCGGGCGACGCCATCGCCGCGATGGAAGCGACGGCCGCCGAAGTGCTGCCGCCCGGCTACACGTTCGCGTGGTCCGGGCTCGCGTTCGAGGAAAAGAAATCCGGCGGCACGTCGATGATCGCGTTCGTCTTCGGCCTCATCATCGTGTTCCTGGTGCTCGCGGCGCAGTACGAATCGTGGACGCTGCCGGGCGCGGTGATGAGTGCGGTGCCGTTCGGGATCCTCGGCGCGCTCGTCACCAACTGGGCCCGCGGACTCGAAAACGACGTCTATTTTCAGATCGGCCTGCTGGTGCTGATCGGTTTGGGCGCGAAGAACGCCGTGCTGCGCGTGTCCGCTGCCGTCGAGTTCCGCCATCAGGGCAAGTCGATCATGGAGGCGACCATCCTGGCCGGCGAGCAGCGGCTGCGCCCGATCATCATGACCTCGCTCGCCTTCGCGTTCGGCTGTCTGCCGCTGGCGCTCGCGCTGGGCGCCGGCGCCAACGCGCGCCATTCGATCGGCACCGGCATCATCGGCGGCATGATCGGCGAAACGACGCTGGCAATGCTCTACGTGCCGCTGCTCTTCTATCTCTTCGACCGCCTCGCCGAACGCAACGGCGACGTGACCGACGCGCCGCCGGCGGCGCCGGCCCCGGTACCGCACGCGGCGCGCGAGGGCGATTGAGATGAGTGGCACCACGCTCAGGTCGTTCGCTGTTGTCGCGAGCACGATGGCGCTCGTCGCCGGCTGCACGATGGGACCGGATTACGTGCGCCCGAAAGTGGAGGCGCCCGCCGAATTCCGGTTCGAGCCCAACGCAGTCGCGGAGACGGCCAACACGACCTGGTGGAAGCAGTTCGGTGACCCGGTGCTCGACCAGCTGATCGACACCGCGCTCGCGAACAATCTCAACGTCAAGATCGCCGCCGCCAACGTCGAGCAGGCCACGGCGGTGATCACCCAGACCCGCTCGGCGCTGTTCCCGCAGGTCGGCTACTCGGCGAACGGCGAGCGGGCACGCATCCCCGACACCGGGGTCGCGGCGCTTCCGGGCTTTCCGAACCCGCAGACGACCTACCAGGCGCTGCTGACGGCGAGCTGGGAGATCGATTTGTGGGGACGCATCCGGCGCTTGTCGCAGGCGGCGCAGGCCAACATGCTCGCCACCGACGAAGCGCGCCGCGGCGTGATCCTCTCGCTCGTTGCCTCGGTCGCGACCAATTACCTCACGCTGCGTGGCCTGGACGAGCAGCTCGTCATCGCCAACAGCACGCTCGGCACCTACGCCGAATCCGTGCGCCTCTACCAACTGCAGTTCCAATATGGGCAGACCTCGCAGATGACGGTCTCGCAGGCGCAGTCGCAATACGAGACCGCCGCCGCGCAGATTCCGCAGATCGAGTCGCAGATCGCGCAGACCGAGAATGCGCTCTCGATCCTGCTCGGCCGCAATCCGGGGCCCATCCCGCGCGGGAAGTCGGTCTACGACCTCGCGCTGCCGACGGTGCCCGCGGGCGTGCCCTCGTCGCTGCTCGAGCGCCGGCCCGATCTCCTGCAGGCCGAGGAGGCGCTGATCGCCGCCAATGCGCAGATCGGCGCCGCCAAGGCGCTCTACTTCCCGACGATCTCGCTCACCGGCGCGCTCGGCAGCTCGAGCCGGGACTTGTCGGACCTGTTCAAGGGGCCCGCCCGGGTGTGGAACTACGCCGGACAGATCATCGGGCCGATCTTCACGTTCGGTGCGGTCAGCGGCCAGGTCGCTCAGTCCGAAGCCGCGCAGCAGGCGGCGCTGCTCAACTATCAACTGTCGATCCAGAACGCGTTCGCCGACGTCGACAATGCGCTCGTCGCCAACCAGAAGCTGAAAGACCAGCTGGCCGCACAGGAGCGGCTGGTCGCGGCGCTCAAGGATTACGCGCGCCTCGCGAAGCTGCAGTACGACGGTGGTTACACGGCCTACTCGACCGTCCTCCAAGCCGAACAGTCGCTGTTCCCCGCCGAGCTCACGCTCGCCTCGGTGCGCGCTTCGGTCTTCACGTCGGCCGCCAACACGTACAAGGCGATGGGCGGCGGCTGGGTCACCGAGGCGGACAAGCTGACGGGGAGCGCGACACCTGCCGCGGCCGCGTCCCCCGGCCTGCCGCCGTTGTTCTGACGTGAGAACCCGATCCGGCAACGCGCCCGAACGCTTGCCGCCCCGCCGCACAGCGCGCACCCTCTTGGTGGTCGGCGTCGTCGTGCTGCTCGTGGCGGTGGCCGCCGTCGTCGTGCTGCGTCAATGGGCGACGCCGGGACAACCCGCGCAGGCCATCGCGACGGGCAGCAGCAATGACCTCCCCGCCGCCCGTGCCGACTACGTCGGCGGCAAGGCCTGCGCCGAATGTCATGCCAAGGCCTATGCCGCATGGCACGGCTCCCGCCACGATCTCGCGATGCAGGTTGCCGATGACCAGGCGGTGCTCGGCAACTTCGGCAATGCCAAATTCACGTATGCCGGCATCACGTCGACGTTCTTCAAGCGCGACGGCGCCTTTTTCGTCAATACCGACGGGCCCGACGGCAAGCTCGCCGATTACGCGATCAAGTACACGTTCGGCGTGCACCCGCTGCAGCAATACCTGATCGAGTTTCCCGGCGGCCGGTTGCAGGCGCTGTCGATCGCGTGGGACTCGCGCACGAAGCCGGAAGGCGGCCAGCGCTGGTTTCACCTCTATCCCGGGCAGAACATCCGGGCCGGCGATGCGCTGCACTGGACGAGGCCCAACCAGAACTGGAACTTCATGTGCGCCGAGTGCCACTCGACCAACCTGCGCAAGAATTTCAATGCCGAGACCGGCGAGTTCAAGACCACGTGGTCCGAGATCGACGTGTCGTGCGAGGCCTGCCACGGCCCCGGATCCCGCCACGTCGCGTGGGCGAAGAGCAAGCCGGACGGCAAGGGTTACGCGGCCGCCGACAGGGGCCTCGCGCTCGCGCTCGACGAGCGCAAGGGCGTCACGTGGTCGCCCGTGGCAGCGACCGGCAACGCGCAGCGCAGCGTTCCGCGCACGACGGCGCGCGAAGTCGAAATGTGCGCGCGCTGCCACGCCCGCGCGAGCCGCCTCTCCGACGATTACGTCCACGGCAAGCCGCCGCTCGACACGCACCGCCTATCGCTGCTCGACGACGGCCTGTACTGGAACGACGGGCAGATGCGCGACGAGGTCTACAACTGGGGCTCGTTCGTGCAGAGCCGGATGTACGCGAAGGGCGTCACCTGTTCCGACTGCCACGATCCGCACACGCTCGAGGTGAAGGCTCCCGGCAACGCCGTCTGCGCGCAATGCCATCAGAGCACCAAGTACGACGAGCCCGCGCACACCCATCACGCCAAAGGAACGCCCGGCGCATCGTGTCCGGCCTGCCACATGCCGACGACGACGTACATGGTGGTCGATCCGCGGCACGACCATTCGCTGCGGATCCCGCGGCCGGACCTGTCGGCGAAACTCGGCATGCCCAACGCCTGCAACAACTGTCACGCCAAACAGTCGGCGCAGTGGGCAGCGGACGCGATCGTGAAGTGGACCGGGAAGACGCCGGGTCGGCTTCCAGAATTTCGCGGCGGCGCTCCAAGCCGGCTCGACCGGGGCGCCGGGCGCCCGCGGCGCATTGCTGGCGCTCCTCGACGACAAGGCACAACCGGCGATCGTCCGCGCCAGCGCCATCGACCGCCTGGGCCACTGGCTGACGCCGGCGACGCTCGAATTCGTCGTGCGGGCGCTGAACGATCCGGATCCGGTTGTCCGGCTGGCGGCGGTTGAGGCGATCGCCAACGCCGAGCCGCAGGTGCGAGCGCGCTACCTGTCGCGCATGGCGGCCGATCCGGTGCGCGCCGTGCGAGTCGAGGCGGCGCGCGCGCTGGCCGGCCCGGCCGAGACGGGCGTCGCCGCCGGCGATCGCCCCGCATTCGCCAAGGCGCTCGACGAATACATCGCCGTGCAGACGTACAACGCCGACCGGCCCGAGGGACGGATGAGCCTCGGCAACCTCTACGCGACGCGCGGCGATTTCGATCGCGCAATCGCCGAATACCGCAAGGCGCTCGCCCTCGAGCCGACCTTCGTCGCCGGGTACGTCAACCTCGCCGACGCCTACCGCTCGCGCGGTGCCGAAGCCGACGTCGAGGCGACGCTGCGCGAGGGCCTCGCGCGCGCGCCGAACGCCGCGGCATTGCATTACGCGCTCGGCCTCACGTTCGTGCGCCAGAAGAAGACCAGCGACGCGCTGCCGGAGCTCTCCGCAGCGGCGCGGCTCGATCCCGACAACGCCCGCTACGCGTACGTCTACGCCGTGGGTCTCGCCGATGCCGGCCGCGGCCGCGACGCGCTGCAGGTGCTCGCGGCGGCGCGCAAGCGTCATCCGTACGATCGCGGCGTGCTGGAAGGGCTCGCGCACTACACGCTGCGCGCGGGCAGCCGCGACGGCGCGCTCGCCTACGTGAAGGAGCTCCGCGAGCTCGATCCCGACAATCCCGGCTACGCGAATCTCGCCGCGCAGATCGAAGGGCGCGCCGCGCCGTAAACGCTCGGCGCCGGCGCCCGCGTCGATAGTGCCGGCAGGTCAGTGTCCGCGGGCCCGAGGGTCGCAACGCCACTATGGGTCCCGCGCGGCCACGGTCGGCGAACCGCCGACGTGCCGCGCCACCATGCTGCGCGACCCACGGGCGCCCGCGCGACACTGACCATGCCGTCGAAGGTAGTGCCAATGCGTTGCAGCCAGTTCGCAATATGCTCGGCGCGGATGACGAATTGATGCGTGCATCGCCACAGTCTCGGCGTGGCGTCAGCCGCCCGGTGTGGGCGCCTGTGCCGACGTCGGCGCTGCGCGTGCGGCATGCGATGGGCGGTCGTGGGTTGACCGCCCATCGCATGCCGTACCACGCGCCCGCCGACACGCTTGGCGGCACCGAAGCCCACACCCGGGTGGCTCACGCCACGCCGCGCACGACCACGGTACGTCCCGCAAGTCGGCGAAGAACCTAAGCCTTCGGCAGCGTTGCCGCCGCGAGGTCGCGGGCGAGATCGGCGAGGATCGCCGACAGCGCGCTGTTCGAGGCCCGCGCAAGCGCGTCGGAGCTGCCGTCGCCGGCGGGCACGCGCTGCCGGTATTCGCGCGACCAGACCACCCTCGGGGTCGGCGTGTTGGCGGTCGACAGGTAGAACGTCACCGTGATGACCGCGGCGGGCTTGCCTGCTTCGCGGATGTCGCCATAGAGCTCGGTCACGAAACCGTCGAGGATGTATTCGCCATCGTCCGGCGACGCGCCGGGCGGGATCACGCGCCGGAACACGTTCGCCGCCGTCAGCGCCTTGGCGGTCGCCTCGCCCAGCATTGCGGCCGGCGCCACGAAATATTCGCTGTAGAAGTCGGCCTCGTAGGTGATGTCGTCGCGCCGGAAGACGAGGGTCTTGCCGCGGAACGGCGCGGCGACGTTGATGACGCCGATGCGCAGCGACGCGATCTTCTGCACGGCGGCGGCGGGGGGTGCGGCCGCATCGAGCAGATACATGCTCTTGACCGGCGCCGGACGCGACAGCGCGCACGACGCGACCATCGCGGCCAGGAGGATTGCGGCGATCGCAGCGGCGCGAGCGCTCCGGGCGGCAGGTGCAGAGACCACGGCTTCATTTGACGCGCTCCGGCGGTGGCGGCGGCGCTCCGAAGATCAGGCGCGAGGGATAGCGCTTCGCGTCTTCGGTGAGGTCGCGCAGGTTGTCGGTGATCTGGCGAAGATTCTCGACGGTGACCGTGAGGTCGCTTTCGCCGGCACCGAGGATGCGGTCGAGGCGGCCGAGCGTTTGCGACAGGTGCGCGACCGTCTTCGGCAGGTTCGGGTCGTCGATGATCGCCCGCACCCGCGCGATCGCCGCGGCGGCATCGTCGGGGAGCTTCTGCAGCGCCGGGATTCGCGAGCGTCCGCTTGAGGTCGGCGTTGGTTTCGCGCATCTCGGCCAGCAGCGCGACGCGCTTCGTCGGACAGCTTCTTGGTCGCGAGGCTGTCGAGCGTGGTCTCGACCTTGGCCAGCACGCGGTCGGCGCGCTGCGACAAGCTCTGGGTGTCGATCGCGGCAATCTTCTCGTTGGTGGTCACCAGCAGCGTGTTGAGGTTGCCGAAGGTGCCTTCGACATCGAGCTTGTGCAGCCGCTCCATGATCTCCGACGCCGAATTGACCAGCGCGGTCACCGTCGATGGCGCGCTCGGGATGTAGGCGTAATCGGGGGTCCAATCGACCGGCAAGCAGCGCCGGCGGCGGATCGACGTAATCGATTTCGAGGTAATTGGTGCCGGTGATGCCCTGCGGCGCGCTGCGCACGCGCAATCCGCGCTCGACCTCGGCGGGCATGCTCTCGGGGCCGGTGATCTCGGTGGCCACGCGCCCGCCGAGCAGCTTCGGCTGCAGCTGCGCTTCGACCAGCACGTAGCGCAGCCGCTCGCTCATCGGCTTGTCCTGCTGGTACTTGACGTAGGTGAAGCTGATCTTCGTCACCTCGCCGATCACGACGCCGCGGTACTTGACCTTGGACCCGATGTCCAGGCCCTGCACCGATTCGTTGAAATAGGTCTCGATCGTGATCTTCTGCTGGAAGGCGCGGCCGGACCCGATGATGATCAGCAGGACCACGGCGGAAACGACCGCGCCGATCACGAACAGTCCCAGCTTGAAGTAGTTGGCTTTAGGCTCATCGGCGTGCGCTCTGGGGACGGTTCGGTCAGGCGGTCAGCGTTTCGGCTTCACGGCGGAAAAACGCGCGCACGCGCGGATCGTCGGTCTCGTCGCGCAGTTTCCGCGGATCGCCCTGCGCGATGATCCCCCTGGCCTTGCGGTCGAGCAGGATGACGTGATCGGTGGCGACGAAGATGCTGCCGAGGTCATGGGTGACGATCACGAACGTGACGCCCAGGTTATCGGAGAGCCGGCGGATCGTCGCGTCGAGCGAGGCGGCGGTGATCGGGTCGAGACCGGACGACGGCTCGTCCATGAACAGGATAGACGGGTCGAGCGCCATCGCCCGCGCGATGCCGGCGCGCTTCTGCATGCCGCCGGAAAGCTCGGCCGGCAGGTGGCCGGTGAACCCTTCGAGACCGACGAGCTCGAGCTTCATCCGCGCGATCAGGTCGATCGCGTCGTCCGGCAGGTCGGTGTACTCCTCGAGCGGCAGGCGGACGTTCTCGAGCAGCGTCATCGACCCGAACAGCGCACCCGACTGGTACATGACGCCGAATCGCCGCAGGATCGCGGCGCGCTGCGCCTCGTCGGCGGTGACGATGTCGTCGCCGTCGATGTAGACGTGGCCCGAGATCGGCTCGTTCAACCCGATCATGTGCTTCAGGATCGTGGTCTTGCCCGAGCCGGAGCCGCCGAGGATGCCGAACACCTCGCCGCGGCGAACTTCGAAATTGACGTTCTCCTGGATCGCCACGTCGTCGTACCCGGCGTAGAGGTTCTCGACGCGGATGATGGTGTCGGGGGCGCTCATGCGTTCGCGTCAGATGTTGAGCAGGTAGTACGCGACGGCGAACAACCCGTCGACGATGACGAGCAGGATGATGCCCGATACCACCGCGCGGGTCGCGGAATCGCCGACCGCGGAGGCCCCGGCGCCCGTCTGCAGTCCGCGCAGGCACCCGATCCCGGCGACCAGCGTCGCGAACACGAACGATTTGACGAAGCCCGCCATGAAGTCGGTCAAGGTGACGGCGCTGTCGACTTCCTTGAGGAACGTCGAAAACGGAATCGCGAAGGTCTGCATCGTGACCGCGCCGCCGACGAGACCGACGAGGTCGGAAAATATCGTGAGCAGCGGCGTCATCAGCACCGCGGCGATGATGCGCGGGGTCACCAGGAAACGGACCGGGTCGAGCCCCATCGTCGTCAGCGCGTCGACCTCCTGATTGACGCCCATGGTCCCGATTTCGGCGGCGAACGCGGCGCCGGAGCGGCCGGCGATCAGGATCGCCGTCATCAGCGGCCCCAGCTCACGCAACATGGACAGGCCGATGAGATCGGCGACGAAGATCTCGGCCCCGAAACGCTTCATCGGCACCGCCGACTGGAAGGCGAGGATCATGCCGAGCAGGAACGAGATCAGCGCCACGATCGGCAGCGCGTCGACGCCGGCGCGTTCGCAGATGTGCCAGACGTCCTTCCAGCGCACCGAGTCGGGATGGCGCGCGGCGTAGACGAGCGCCGAGGTGGTTTCGCCGATGAAGCTCACCTGGACGCGGATGTCGCGCCAGATGCCGGCAGCCTCGCGGCCGATCTCCTCGACCGCCGGCCCCCGCGGCGGCGGCGGGTCCATGTCGTGCTCGAGGATCTTCGGGTCGAACTGCTTTAGGAGCGTTTCGTACGCGGGCTTGAGGTTGACCACCTCGAGCGTGCCTTCGCGCGGATGGCGCAGGAGGTCGACGAAAAGCGCGGCCCCGGCGCCATCGCAATAATCGACCGCCGCCGCGTCGACGACCACCGGCCGCGCGGCGGGCACGTCAGCCAGCGCGCGCCGCGCCGTTTCCCAGACCGAGGGCAGCGTGTCCGCATCGAGCCGGCCGGCGAGCGCGAGGATGCGCCGGCCGTCGGCGGCGTCGGTGACGGCGAGCTGCGCCGTTGCCGCCTTGGTACCTCCGGCGACCGGCGTCTGCGTCACGTCCCGCTCGCTCGGCTCACGCGCATCGTTACTTCTTCGGCGTCACCACATCGATCACGACCGCCTCGGTATAGGTGACTTCCACGTCGTCGCCGACCTTGACCTGCTTCAGCACGTTGGGGTCCTTGACCTTGACCTCGACATAGCGCGAATTCGGTCCCTCCAGCAGCACCACGCCCTGCGGATCGATCTTGTCGATCCGGGCAACGATCCTGGTTTGCTGCGCGGCCGCCGCCGCTGGCTTGGCGCCGGCCGGGGCCGTCACCGGCGGCGCCGTCGTCACGCTCTGGCTGCGACCGCCGCCGCTCTTGACCAGGGCGACCGAAACGGCCTCCAGGTATTTCACGACGATCTCGTCGCCGACCTTGACCTGCGCGAGGTTCTTCACGCGATCGTCCACCTTGAGCGACACCGTGCGGCCGAGCGGTCCCTTGACGGTGACGACCCGGTTCGCGACGTCGACCGCCTCGATTTTCGCCGTGATCGTCGTGATGTCGGCGGCACCCTTGGCGTCGACGACCTTTGGCTGCTGCGCGAGCGCGGGCAGCGCAATGGCGGCGACAACGACGGCGAGAAGGCGAATGCTCCTGTTCATGACCTGACTCCCGGGCATTTTTTTTGAATGGCGCCGGTCGCGACCGCTACTTCGGCACGACGCGTGCCTGTTCCCCGGATCCCTCGACATAGACGGGCATGCCGGAGCGCAGGTTGGGGTTGACCGGCTGCGTGATCACGATCAGCACGCCACTCGACAGGCGCACAGTGCACCCGTCATTCGTCGAGGAGCTCGACGTTGTTGCCGGCGATGCGGACGCGGTCGCCTTCCCGGACATAGGGTTCGTACGACATCGAGACCACCCGCACGCCGCCGCCGTCCATCTTCACCGTGACGTCCCAACGCGGTTGTTCGTAGGACTTGGGGGTGCTCTTGTACGCCGCGCCGCCGGCCGCGCCCAGCACCACCATGCCCTGGTTCGAAAGACCGGGGCCGATACGAAACGAGGTGACCCCGCTCGGGTAGTCACCAAGCGAGGGCGTGCCGCCGACGCCGACACCCGTTCCCAGTGGCGTCCATTGTTGCTTCGACGTGCTCTGGCGAATGGACTCGACCTTTCCGCAGGCGCCGCAATCGGCCGCCGCGGCGGCCGGTGTCTGCGCATCGACCGGCCCCGCCGCCGCCACCAGGAGAACGACGCCCAGCAGGACAACCAGCCCGGCGCAGGACCGGCGCACGGCGGGGGTGCGGCGCGTCGTCATCGGCTCACTCCGGCAAGGTATTGAGGTAGAACAGCGCGTGCAGCAACGGCCCTGGCCGGCCCACGCCACCCAGCCACCGTTGGAATATCGGATCGATGTCGCCGCTGCGGAACAGCGCGACCAACGCGCGATTGACCGCCAGCCGGAAATCCGCGTCGTTGCGCGGCAGCACCAATGCGTAAGGTTCAACCGAGAAATCGCCGTCGACGAAGTCGAAATCGGCGGCGTTGGGTGCGGCCGTGCGCAGGCCCAGGAGCACGATGCGATCGCCCGCGTAGCCGTCCACCTGGCCCTGCGCGAGCGCCGCCATCCCGGCGACGCCGTCCTTCACCGGGACGAGGGTCGCCGCGGCGTCGATGCCGTCGAGCGCGCGCTTCAATGCCCGTTCCGTGGTGGTCCCGCCGATGACCGCGACTTTCCTGCCTTTGAGGTCCGCGAGCCGCGCCAGCTTCGAGCTGCTTTGAACGAGGACGCCGCCGCCGTCGACGAAGATCGGCACGCTGAAATCGACGCTTTGCATCCGCGTCAGCGTGATCGTCGTCGTCCCGCAGACGGCGTCGGCCTTGCCGGTGGCGACCACGCCGATCCGGGTTGCCGCATCGACGGGCAGCCACTCGATCCGCAACGACGGCAGGCCGAGATCCTTCTGGATCGCGGCGGCCACGTGCGTACACAGATCGACGCTGTAACCGCGGACCACGCCGCCCCGGTCCTTGAACGAGAAAGGCGCCGCCCCTTCGCGGAAGGCCAGCCTGATGACGCCGCTGCGCTTGATGCGGTCGAGGGTCGGGGAGTTGGGCGGCGGAGGCACGTCGGCCGCGTCCGCCAACAGCGGAACGGCCGACCCGGCACAGAGCAGGAAAAACGCGGCGGCCAGCAGTGAAAAACGACGCATGAGGATGGCGGTTTGGAAGGACGCGACGAGTTTAGCACGCACCCTGCCGCACGGCGCCCCTCCGCGCTCCGGCACGCGCGGGCGGTAATGGCGGCAGCAACCCGGATTGCGCGCAGCGAAAACCGGGGCCGTCGCTGACATCGCGCATCGTTCCCGAATTTTGCGCCCCGCACGGTAGAATCGCAGCCGTCGTAACGGGGCTCGTTGCCCGCGCGCCAACGCCGCACCCCCCATCCCCAACCGAGGTCCCTTGTGATGAACCGTATTCTTCCCGGATTTCTCGCCGGTCTCGCGCTCGCCGCTTTGCTCGCCACGCTCCCTGCCGCGGCCCAAGGCGGGCCCGACACGCTCGCCAGGATCAAGGCCGCGAAAGTGATCAACGTCGCCTTCTCGGGCGACTCGCCGCCGTACTCGTTCGTCGACAAGGGCAACGTGCCGGGCGGGTATTCGATCGACCTGTGCAAGAAGGTGATCGCGCAGATCGGGCGCGCGGCCGGCGTGCCCGACGTCAAGGTCAACTGGCTGGTCGGCACCGTCGGGGAACGCCTGCAGATGATCGTGTCGGGCAAGGCCGATCTCGATTGCGCCAACACGACCGCGACCCAGTCGCGGATGCAGACCGTCGATTTTTCGGGCCTGATCTTTGTCGAGTCGGGCGGCTTTCTCGTCAGCGCCGGCGGGACGACGCAGAAGCTTGCCGACATGGGCGGCAAGCGGATCGGCGTCCTCGCCGGGACGACCACCGAGACCCGGCTGCTCCAGGTGCTGAAGGATCGCCTCGTCAATGCCACGGTGACGAAGCTCAAGGATGGCAACGAAGGCGTTGCGATGCTCGAATCCGGATCGCTCGACGCGTTTGCCGGCGACAAGGTCAAGCTGATCGGTCTCGCGAGTCAGGCCAAGGATCCGGGCAAGCTCGCGCTATTGAACGACGACCTGTCGTACGAGCCGCTCGCGTTCGCGCTGCCGCGCGGCGATTCGGCGCTGCGTCTCGAGGTCAACAAGGCCCTGACCCGCGTCTATGCCGGCGGCGAGATCGACGCGATTTTCGGGCAATGGTTCGGCGGCCTGGGCCGTCCGACGACGCTGCTGGCGGCGATGTACGTGCTGAACTCGTTTCCCGAATGACGATTGATCGGCCTCGTCGGCGGTCGCCCGCCGCCTTCCGGGCGCAGGCCCGGGCGCCGATGAAGACAACGTCCCCGGCAAGGTATAATGCTGTATGCCACACGGCATATCGCAAACAAGGAGAAGATCTTATGACCCGTACCCTTTTTCGTTCCACCTTCATCGCGGCGGTGACCGCGGTCGCCGTGACGGCCATCGCGCCCGCCTACGCGCAGTCCGAGCAGCAACAACTGGTCGCCTCGGCCCAGACGACGTTCTCGAACTTCGTTCGCGACCCCGACATGACCTGGATCCAGCAGAACCTTGGCCGCGCCAGGGCCGTGCTGATCGCGCCGGAAGTCGTCAAGGCCGGCTTCATTCTCGGCGGTTCGGGCGGCCGCGCCGTGCTGGTCGCGAGGGACGCCAAGTCCGGCAAGTGGGCCGGCCCGGCTTTCTACACGCTGGCCACCGGCAGCGTCGGCTTCCAGGCCGGCATCGCGGTGTCCGAAGCGGTCACGCTGGTGATGACCGAAAAGGGCATGAATTCGCTGCTGGCAAGCACGTTCAAGATGGGCGGTGACGCGAGCGTCGCCGCGGGCCCGGTCGGCGCCGGCGCCAAGTCGGACGTCGTGGCCGACCTCGTCACCTTCAGCCGCTCGAAGGGTGTGTACGGCGGCTTGAATCTGGACGGCACCGTGGTCAAGACCTCGGACGAGTGGAACTCTGCCTACTATGGCAAGAAAGTGCTGCCGCCCGACATCCTGGTCCGCATGAACGTGCAAGCCCAGGGGGCCCAAAGCCTGCTCGCCGAAGTGGCCAAGGCTGCCGGCGGGAAGTAACTTTCACGCTTTTTCGCCTCACGGACGGGGACCCATCGCGGGTCCCCGTTCTTTTCGTGCTTCGCCGATGATTTGCTGTTGGGACTGGGGCAGGCGCGGCGCGGCGGGAGCCGCTGGACGGGGCTCGGGTGCCGCCGCGTGTCGGGCGGCCATGGCGCGCGCATTGGCCACAGTCGTTTCAGCAACTCGGTCAATAGCGTGATTTCACGCGCGGCCTGAGGCACAATGACCGCCTTCCGGGCGGCCCCATGAGTGAACCTGTCCGATTCCTGCTGAACGGTACCCTCGTCGAAGTCGACGGGCTCGCGCCGCAGACCACGCTGCTCGAGTACCTGCGCGAATGCGCACACCTGACCGGCACCAAGGAAGGCTGCGCCGAAGGTGATTGCGGCGCCTGCACGGTGATCGTCGCCGAGCCGCGCGGCGACGGCACGCTGTCGTACCGCCCGGTCAACGCGTGCATACGCTTCCTGCCGACGCTCGACGGCAAGGCCGTGTACACGGTCGAGAGCCTGCGCGACGCGGAGGGCGCGCTGCACCCGGTGCAGCAGGCGATGGTCGACTGCCACGGGTCGCAATGCGGTTTCTGCACGCCGGGCTTCGTCATGAGCCTGTTCGGGTTGTACAAGGCGGCGTACCGCCCGACCCCACGCGCGATTCGCGATGCGTTGTCCGGCAACCTGTGCCGGTGCACGGGCTACCGGCCCATCCTTGCCGCGGCCGAGGCGATGTACGACCTGCCGGCGCCCGCCGATTGGCGTGGACCCGGTATCGCGGCGGATGGCACCCGGCGCGTAGCCCGTGACGAAGAGATGACCGCGGCGTCGCTTGCGGTGCTCGCCCGCGACGCGACCTTCGAATACGAAGCGAGCGGCGTACGATTCCTCGCGCCGACGACGGTGGACGAGCTCGCGCGCCTCGCCGCCGCCGACCCGCAGGCACGGATTCTCGCCGGCGGGACCGATATCGGGCTCTGGGTCACCAAGGAACATCGCGATCTGCCCGACCTGATCCACGTCGGCGGCGTGCGCGAGCTCGCCTCGATCCGCGAGACCGAGGATGCGCTCGAAATTGGCGCCGCCGCGTCGCTCGCCGATGCGTTCGCGGCGCTCGACATGCAATGGCCCGAGCTCGCCGAAGCGTGGCAGCGGTTCGCATCCGTGCCGATCCGCAACGCCGGCACCCTCGGCGGCAACATCGCCAACGGGTCGCCGATCGGCGACGCGATGCCGGCGTTGATCGCGCTGGGCGCGACGGTGGTGCTGCGCCACGCCGATCGCATCCGCGAAATGCCGCTCGAAGACTTCTACGTCGGCTACCGGCAAACGGCATGCGCGCCGGGCGAAGTCGTCGTCACGATCCGCGTGCCCCAGCGCGTGACTGCCGACGCCACGACCACCGTGCTTCGGGCATACAAGGTGAGCCGGCGGTTCGATCAGGACATCTCTGCGGTGTTCGTCTGCCTCCGGCTCGATCTCGTCGGCGAGCGCATCGTGCGGGCGCGCATCGGCTGCGGCGGCGTGGCCGCGACACCCCGACGCGCGAGGGGGACGGAAACCCTGCTCACCGGCCAGCGCTGGGACCACGCGAGCGCCTGCACGGCCGCGGAGGCGCTCGCGGGCGAGTTCGCGCCGATCACCGACATGCGCGCGACGGCCGATTATCGCCGCGAGATGCTGGCAGCGCTCGTCCACCGCTGCTGGCATGAATCCGGAACCGATCGCGAGGGCGCGCGCGCCGCGACCCGCGTGTTCGAGCTGCGGGCATGAGCGCCGCCACGCCGCGATGAACGCGCCGGATGCTCGCTCCGCCACGCGCGTCGGCCTTGGTGCCGACGAAGCGGTCGTCGGTGCGCCGCTCGCCCACGATTCGGCGCACCTGCACGTCGCGGGCGAAGCGACCTATACCGACGACATTCCGGAGCCGCGCGGCACGCTGTACGCTGCCGTGGGCAAGAGTCCGATTCCGCACGGCCGGATCCGGTCGCTCGATCTCGATCCCGTGCGGGCCGCGCCGGGCGTCGTTGCCGTGATCGCCGCCGCCGACATCCCCGGCGTCAACGACGTCGGCCCGATCCAGCATGACGACCCGATCCTCGCCGACGGCATCGTCCTCTTCGCCGGGCAGCCGGTGTTCGCCGTTGCCGCGGCCACGATGAACGCCGCGCGCAAGGCCGCCAAGCGCGCGCGCTTCGACCTCGAGCCGCTGCCGGCGATCCTCACCATCGACGACGCCATCGCCGCGGAATCGTGGGTGCTGCCGCCCGCGCACATCGTGCGTGGCGACGCGGCGGCGGCGCTCTCCGGCGCGCCGCACCGACTCTCCGGGCGGTGCGAGAGCGGCGGGCAGGACCATTTCTATCTCGAAGGCCAGGTATCGCTGGCCGTGCCGCAGGAACACGGCGGCATGCGCCTCCACTGCTCGACGCAGCATCCCGGCGAGGTCCAGCAGATGGTCGCGCGCGCCCTCGGCCTCGCCGCGCACGATGTCGTCGTCGAATGCCGGCGGATGGGCGGCGGTTTCGGGGGCAAGGAAACGCAGATGTCGCTGTTCGCCTGCCTCGCGGCCATCCTCGCACGCAGGACCGGACGCGCGGTCAAGTTCCGCGTCGATCGCGACGACGACATGATCATGACCGGCAAGCGGCACGCATTCCGCTACGGGTACGACGTCGGCTTCGACGACGACGGCCGCATTCTCGGCCTCGATCTCACGTTCGCGTCGCGCTGCGGCTTTTCGGCCGATCTTTCCGGCCCGATCAACGACCGGGCGATGTTCCACGCCGACAACTGCTACTGGCTGCCGAACGTCGCGCTGCATTCGTACCGCTGCCGGACGAACACGGTGTCCGACACCGCGTTCCGCGGCTTCGGCGGGCCGCAGGGAATGTTCGCGATCGAGTACGTGCTGGACGACATCGCGCATGCGCTCGGCCGCGATCCGCTCGACGTGCGCCGCGTCAATCTCTACGGCACGGCCGAGCGCAACGTCACGCCGTACGGGATGACCGTCGAGGACAACATCGCGCCCGAGATCATCGATTGCGTCGCGACGACATCGCGCTACCGCGAACGGCGGGCGGCGATCCGCGAATGGAATCGGACGCAGCCGGTCATCCGCCGCGGCATCGCGCTGACGCCGGTCAAGTTCGGGATTTCATTCACGGCGACGCACTACAACCAGGCGGGCGCGCTGCTGCACGTCTACAACGACGGGACCGTGCTGCTCAATCATGGCGGCACCGAAATGGGTCAGGGCCTGTTCACCAAAGTGGCGCAGGTCGTTGCGCAGGAGTTGGGGATAGCGCCTGCGCGCATCCGCGTCAGCGCGTCCGACACGAGCAAGGTGCCGAATGCGGCGCCGACCGCCGCGTCGTCCGGCAGCGACTTGAACGGCATGGCGGCGCGCGCTGCGGCGCGCAAGCTGAAAGGCCGTCTCGCCGCTTTCGCCGCGGCGAAGCTCGGCGCCGCGCCCGAAGAGGTGGTCTTCGCCGATGACGAAGTCCGCGGCGGCGGCAAGGACCTCGCCTTCGCCGAGCTCGCACGGCTCGCGCATCTCGCGCGCATCCCGATGTCGGCCACCGGCTTCTACGCGACGCCGAAAATCCATTACGACCGCAAGACGCTGCACGGCCGGCCCTTTTTCTATTTTTCGTACGGCGCGGCGGTTTCCGAGGTGGCCATCGACACGCTTGACCGGCGAATCCCGGCTCCTTGCCGTCGACATCCTGCAGGACGCCGGCGCGTCGCTCAATCCGGCGATCGACCGCGGCCAGGTGGAAGGCGGATTCCTGCAGGGGTATGGCTGGCTGACGATGGAAACGCTGTGGTGGAACGACCAGGGCCTGCTCGCGACGCATTCGCCCTCCACTTACAAGATTCCGACCGCGCGCGAGTGGCCCGAGCGCTTTCGCGTCGATTTCTTCGACGCGCCGAACCGCGAGGACACGATCTATCGCTCGAAGGCGGTCGGCGAGCCGCCGTTGATGCTCGCGCTGTCCGCCTTCCACGCGATCCGCGACGCCGTCGCGAGCGTGGGCGAATGCGGCACGGCGCCACGGCTCGACGCGCCGGCGAACGCCGAAGCGATCTACCACGCGGTGCGCGCGCAACACGGAACGGATCATCCTTTCGCCGCCACAATCCGCGTCGGAGGCGTCGAGTGATGACGACCGCGTGGCCCTGCCCCGGCCATTCCGCGTTGGCGTGGCCCGACGCGCTCGCCGCCGCGCTCGAGCGCTTCCCGCGCGCCGTGCTCGTCACCGTCGCCGACGCCCGTGGCTCGACGCCGCGCGAATCGGGCGCGGCGATGCTGGTGACGGAGGGCGGCATCGCCGGGACCATCGGCGGCGGTCACCTCGAGTACGAGGCGATACGCCTTGCGCGCGAGGCGCTTTCGGGCACGGGCGCCAACGCGACGCCGGCGGCGACGTGGCTCGTGCGCTTCCCGCTCGCCGCGCGCCTCGGCCAGTGCTGCGGCGGCGTGGCCACGCTCGCGCTACAGACCATCGAGCGCGACGACGCCGGCTGGCTCGCGATCGCCCGCACCTGCCTGCGCACGCAGGCCCCGTTCGCGCTGGTGGCGACGATCGGCAGCGGCCGGGCGGCGGCCGCGCGATTGCTGGTCACCGCCGACGACGCCCGCGGCACGCTCGGCGAACCCGCGCTCGAATCGGCGGCGGTGGCCGCGGCACGGGAACGGCTGACGGCGAATCCCGGCCCACGGAGTGGAGGCACCGGCCTCGTCGAAATCGGCGGCGGGACGCTGCTCGTTCACGTGGTACGGCCGATCGATTTCCACGTGCTCGTGTTCGGCAACGGTCACGTCGGCCGCGCGCTGGTGCACGTGCTGGGCGCGCTGCCGGCGCGCGTCACCTGGGTGGACGAGCGCGAAGCCGATTTCCCGCCGGCGCCGCCGGCCAACGTCGACGTCGTCGTCACCGACACGCCGGACGCCGAGCTGCGCGCCGCCGCGCCGGGCACGTATGTCCTCATCATGACGCACAGCCATGCGCTGGATTTCGACCTTGCGCTCGCGGCGCTCGCCCGCGACGACTGGCGCTATGTGGGCATGATCGGCTCGAAGGCGAAGCGCGCGCAATTCGAGCGGCGGGTCGCCGAACGCGGTTTCGCCGCCGACGTCGCCGCGCGCATCACCTGTCCGATCGGCGCCACGATTCGCGGCATCTCGAGCAAGGAACCGGGGACCATCGCCGTCGCCGTCGCCGCCGAGCTCCTTGCGCTGCGCGAGCGTGCGGTCAGGCAGGACGTGTCGGTGACCAACGACCTGCGCAGCCCGGGTTGAGCGAATGCGAAACCCGGGGAACCGCGATCGGCGCGTGGGCGGTGCCAGCGCACGGATTGCCCCGGGTTTCGTGGCGCTCGACCCGGGCTGCGGACTCGTGAGCGCAACGCCGTGAGCGACACGCCGCGCCTTCGTCTCGCCGGCATCACCAAACGCTATCCGCTGGTCGTCGCCAACGACGACATCCATCTCGATGTCCGGCCGGGAGAGATCCACGCGGTGCTCGGGGAGAACGGCGCCGGCAAGTCGACGCTGATGAAGATCATCTACGGCGTGGTCAAGCCGGACGCCGGCACGATCGAGTGGAACGGCAAGCGGGTGACGATCGCCAACCCGGCCCGCGCGCGCAAGCTCGGCATCGGCATGGTGTTCCAGCATTTCTCGCTGTTCGAAACGCTGACCGTCGCCGAGAACATCGCGCTGGCGCTCGACCCGGGCCGTGCCGGCGCCGGCCTCGCGGCGCGCATCCGCGACGTCTCCGACAAGTACGGCCTCCCGCTCGATCCCGACCGCCACGTGCATTCGATGTCGGTCGGCGAGCGGCAGCGGGTGGAGATCGTGCGCTGCCTGCTGCAGGACCCGCACCTCTTGATCATGGACGAACCGACGTCGGTGCTGACGCCGCAGGCGGTCGAGAAGCTGTTCGAGACGCTGCGGCGGCTCGCCGCCGAAGGCTGCAGCATCCTCTACATCAGCCACAAGCTCGACGAGATCCGCGCCCTGTGCCACCGCGCGACGGTGCTGCGCGGCGGCAAGGTCACCGGCGAATGCGATCCGCGGCAGGAGTCCTCGGCGGCGCTCGCGCGGATGATGATCGGCGGCGATCTGCCGCACCCGCGCCACCGCGAAGCGCAAGCGAGCGGCGACGGTGTGCTCAAAGTCGCCCATCTCACGCTCCCGTCCGACGATCCGTTCGGCACCGCCCTCCATGACGTAAGCCTCACCGTTCGCGCCGGCGAGATCGTCGGCATCGCGGGTGTCTCCGGCAACGGCCAGACGGAGTTGCTGGCGGCGCTTTCGGGCGAGCGGCGCCTCGCGGACCCCGGGCGCATCGTCATCGCCGGCACCCCGGCCGGCCGGCTCGATGCGGGCGCGCGCCGCGCGCTCGGCATGAGCTTCGTGCCCGAGGATCGGTTGGGACGCGGCGCGGTGCCCGAGATGTCGCTCGCCGAGAATGCGCTCCTGACCGCGCACCGGCAGGGCCTCGTCGCCCACGGCTTCATCCGCACCGAGGCCGCGCGCGATTACGCGGCCGCGACGATCGCCGAGTACAAGGTCAAGGCCGGCGGCCCCGACGCGGTGGCGCGCAGCCTCTCGGGCGGGAACCTGCAGAAGTACATCGTCGGCCGCGAGATCCGGCAGCGGCCGAAGCTGCTGATCGCGGCGCAGCCGACGTGGGGCGTCGACGTCGGCGCCGCCGCGCAGATCCGGCAGGCGTTGATCGATCTGCGCGACGCCGGCGTCGCCGTCCTCGTCGTGTCCGAGGAATTGGACGAGCTCTTCGAGATCTGCGACCGCCTGGCCGTCATCGCGCAGGGCCGGCTGTCGGCGCCGAAACCCACCGGCGAGACCAATGCCGCCGAGATCGGGATGTTGATGAGCGGCTCGTTCATTTCGCCTGACGCGCACGGCGAGCGGCAATTCTCGCCGGCCGGAGTCATCGGTGTGGATTAGGCTCGAACCACGCCCGGAGCCGTCGCGAATCGCGGGTTGGCTGTCGCCGTTGATCGCGGCGGCGGCCACGCTGATCGTCGGCTTCGCGCTGTTCTCGGCATTGGGCAAGAATCCGTGGCAGGCATTTCACGTGTTCTTCATCAAGCCGGTCGCGACGCTCTACGGCGTCGGCGAGCTGTTGCAGAAGGCCGGCCCGTTGATGCTGTGCGCGGTCGGCCTCGCCATCGGCTATCGCGCCAACGTCTGGAACATCGGCGCCGAGGGCCAATTGACGATGGGCGCGGTGTTCGCCGGCGGCGTCGCGCTCGCCTTCCACGAATCGGCCTCGCCGCTGATCCTGCCCGCGATGATGCTCGCCGGCGCGCTGGGCGGCATGGCGTGGGCGGCGATTCCCGCTCTGCTGCGGACGCGTTTCAACGCCAACGAGATCCTGGTGTCGCTGATGCTGGTCTACGTGGCGGCGCACACGCTGTCGCTGCTCGTGCACGGCCCGTGGCGTGATCCGGAAGGCTTCAACTTTCCGCAGTCGAGGATGTTCGGCGATGCCGCGCTGCTGCCGAACCTGCTGCCGGAGACGCGGCTCAACTGGGGCTTCCTGCTGCCGCTCGCCGCAGTGGCCGCGGCGTGGATATTCACCCGCCGCAGCCTGCCCGGCTACCAGATGCGGGTCGCGGGACTCGCGCCCGCCGCGGCGAATTACGCCGGCATCTCGGCCCCGCGCACCCTTTGGATCGGGATGCTGGCCGGCGGTGCCTGCGCCGGCATCGCCGGCGTCAACGAAATCGCGGGACCGCTCGGCCAGCTCCAGCCGACCGCGTCGCCGGGGTACGGGTTCGCGGCGATCATCGTCGCCTTCGTCGGCCGCTTGCACCCGGTCGGCATCCTGTTCGCGAGCCTGCTCATGTCGCTCCTGTATCTCGGCGGAGAATCCGCGCAGATGGGCCTCGCTCTCCCGTCCGCCGTCACCGGGCTGTTCCAGGGCGCGCTGCTGTTTTTCCTGCTGGGGTCCGACGTGTTCATCGATTACCGGCTGCGCTTCGGCCGCCGAGGGTTGGGCAAGCGGCGCGCGCGACTGGTCCCGGCGCCCGGCACCGGCCGCTGAGCCGCCGTCCGCCGCTGTCGCGTCGCTGCCATGGACCACCTCGCCGAACTTGTCGTGCTGACCCTCGCCGCCGGCACGCCGCTGGTGTTCGCCGCGCTGGGCGAGCTCATTACCGAGAAATCGGGCGTGCTGAATCTCGGGGTCGAGGGCATGATGCTGGTCGGCGCGGTGACGTCGTTCATCGTCGCGGCGACGACGAGGAACCCCTGGCTCGGTATCGGCGCCGGCATCCTCGCGGGCGTCGCGCTATCGCTGGTGTTCGCGGTGCTGACGCTGTCGCTGATGGCCAACCAGGTGGCGACCGGCCTTGCATTGTCGCTGTTCGGCGTCGGGCTGTCGGCGTTCGTCGGACTCAATTACGTGGGCATCGTCATCAATGGCATCGAGCCGCTCGCGGCGCCGGGGCTCTCCGACCTGCCGTTCCTCGGCAAGCTGCTGCTCGGTCACAACCCGCTCGTCTTCCTGTCGCTCGCGCTGTTCGCCGCGATCCAGTGGTTCCTGTACCGGACGCGGCCGGGACTCATCGTCCGTGCCGTCGGCGAAAACCCGCAGTCGGCGCACGCGATCGGCTACCCGGTGGTGCGCATCCGCTATCTCGCGGTGATGTTCGGCGGCGCGTGCGCCGGAATGGGCGGCGCGTACCTTGCCGTTGCCTACACGCCGATGTGGACCGAAGGCATGACCGCGGGCCGCGGCTGGATCGCGCTGGCGCTCGTCGTGTTCGCGACGTGGCGGCCGTGGCGCGTGCTGGCCGGCGCGTACCTCTTCGGCGGCGTCACGCTGGCGACGTTCCAGGCGCAGGCGCTGGGGGTGAGCGTGCCGTCGCAGCTGTTGTCGATGCTGCCCTATCTCGCGACCATCGTCGTGCTGGCGATCATCTCCCGCGACGCGATCACCATCCGCCTCAATGCGCCGGCGGCGCTCGGCAAGCCGTTCCATCCCGGGTCGTAGCAACTACGCAACGCCGCGACGTCAGGGATTCGCGGGGTCGTTCCCCCTTTCCGGATTGGCCCCGGGTAAAATTCGCCACCGACCCGCCTTCACCCCAGAACCCCTGAATCCGAGGAGATCACGATGCACGATCCACAACGCAGGGCAGCGCTCGTCGCCGCTGTCGCAATCGCCGCGGCTGCCTTCGCCGCCACGTTGCCGGCGACCGCGCAACAGCCTGCGCCCGCGAGCGCAACGACACCGTACAAGGTCGGCTTTGTCTACGTGAGCCCGATCGGCGATGCCGGCTGGACGTTCCAGCACGATTCCGGGCGCAAGGAAATGGAAAAGGCGCTCGGCGGCAAGGTGGTGAGCAAGTATGTCGAGAACGTACCCGAAGGCGCCGACGCCGAGCGCGTGATCCGCGAGCTGGCGCAAAGCGGCAACGAGCTCGTCTTCACCACGTCGTTCGGCTACATGAACCCGACGCTCAAGGTCGCCAAGACGTTTCCGAAGACGCATTTCGAGCACGCGACCGGCTACAAGACCGACGTCAATGTCGGCACCTACAACGCCCGGTTCTACGAGGGCCGCTACCTGGCCGGCATCGTCGCCGGCAAGATGACCAAGACCAACACCGCGGGCTACGTCGCCGCGTTTCCGATCCCGGAAGTGGTGATGGGCATCAACGCATTCGCGCGCGGGATGAAGAGCGTCAATCCGAAGGCCGAAGTGAAGGTGATCTGGGTCAACTCGTGGTACGACCCGGGGCGCGAGAGCGAAGCCGCGAACACGCTGGTCTCGCAAGGCGCCGACGTCCTCACCCATCACACCGACTCCACGGCGGCGGTGCAGGCCGCCGAGGCGAAGAAGGTCTACGCGATCGGCTATCACTCCGACATGTCGAAATACGGCCCGCACGCGCAGCTGACCGCGGTCACGCATCAATGGGGCGCCTATTACACGAAGGTCGTGCAGGACGCGATCGCCGGGACGTGGAAGCCGGACCATGTCTGGGGCGGGATCAAGGAGGGCATGATCAAGATGGCGCCGTTCAATCCGGTGGTGCCCAAGGAAACCCAGGATCTCGTCAACAAGACCGCGGCCGACATCGGCGCCGGCAAGTTCCATCCGTTCACCGGCCCGATCAAGGACAACGACGGCAAGGAGCGCCTCGCCGCCGGCAAGGTGATCACCGACGACGATCTCTCCAAGATGGACTATTACGTCGACGGCGTGCAGGGCAAGCTGCCGACCAAGTAGACCTGTAGTAGCCCGGGTTGAGCGCCAGCGAAACCCGGGTGGGCATTGCCAATCGCCGCTGCGTCCGGCCCCCTACGTCTTGCGCGCGGCCCCGCCGGCGATAATCGCCGCGCGGCGCGCGGGGCGGATCACCAGCGCCGTGCCGCCCACGATCAGCCCGCAGCCGGCGATCATCGGCAGCGTGATCGTTTCCTGCAGGAAGAGCACGCTCCAGACCATGCCGAACAGCGGCATCAGGAACGCCACGGTCATCGTGCGCGTCGGGCCGACGTCGACCATCAGCCGATAGTAGAGCAGATACGCGACCGCGCTGCACAGCAGGGCAAGTCCGAGCACGTTGGCGACTACGCCGAGGGTCACCACACCCGGCGGCGGCGCGAATGGCACCAGCGGCAGGAGCGCCGCGCCCGCGAACACCTGGCTCCAGCCCGCAATCGCCATCGGCTTGACGCCGCCGGCGTGGCGTTTGACGTAGATCCCCGCCAGCGCGTAGCACAGCGCGGCGCACAGGCAGGCCGCGATGGACCAGCCGAACATGGCATCCGGAACGACCGGCCCGGCCCCGGTGACCAGCGCGACGCCGGCCGCGCCCGCGGCGAGCCCGGCCACGCGCATCGCGGTCAGGCGCTCGTCGAGCCAGACCGCGGACAGGACCGCGGCGAACATCGGCGTCGCGGAATTGAGGATCACCGAATACGACGCCGGAATGTACACGGCGGCGAAGGCGAACAGCACGAACGGCACCGCGGAATTGACGAGCCCGATGATCAGGAACTGGCGCCAGTAGCGGCGCAATTCCGCGTCGAAGCCGCTGAGCCGGAAATAGGCGACCAGCGCGGCGCCGGCGATCACCACGCGCGAGGCCGCGGTCACCACCGGCCCCAGCACCGGCGCCAGCGCCCGCAGGAAGATGAACGACGCGCCCCAGATCGCGGCGAGGGTGACGAGCCGGGCGATATCCGCGCCGCGCATCGTCAGTACCTCCGCCGAGCCCGTGCTAAGGGTACTGACTGGCCTTGCAGGCCGCGGCGTTGCGAGACGCAACGCCTCCTCGTGCCGTCCATGCCGGCGCAGGCCGGCATGGAGCCGCGGCACTCGCCCCCCTCGGGGGGCAGCGAACACCAGGCCGAAGGCCGCAGGACAGCCGAAGGCTGGTCCCGCGAAGCGGGATGCGGCGCAGCCGCACATAGTGAGCGTGGGGGTCGTTTCATCCTAGGCGGCCTGCGCCCACGCGGCGCTGCGGGCTTCGAGCGCCAGCAGCGCGCGCTTGCGCTCGAGGCCGCCCGCGTAGCCGGTCAGCGCGCCGTTCGATCCGACGATCCGGTGGCACGGGACCACGATCGTCCACCGATTGCGCCCGGTAGCCGCTCCGGCCGCGCGTATGCTGCCCGGCCGGCCGGCCCGCGCCGCAAGCTCGCGATACGCGATCGTGGCACCGTAGGGCACCGTGCCGATCGCCTGCCACACCGCCCGCTGGAACGGCGTCCCGACCACCGCCAGCGGCAAGTCGAAGCGGATCCGCTCGCCGGCGAAATACTGGTCGAGCTGCGCCTGCGCGGCGCGCACGGCCGGATGATCCTTCGTGCGCCGCCAATCCGCGCCGATCGCGGGTTGATATCGTTCGCCTTCGAAGTGAATGCCGACGAGCGCGTCGCCGGACGCCATGATCAGCACCGTGCCGAGCGGGCTCGGAACGAGATCGTAATGAATGCCGGTCTTCATCATGTTGCATTTCTCCATAGATGCAGGACGGCGTAGGCACGCCAGGGGCGCCAGGCCTCGCTGCGGATGAGGGCGCGCGCCGGCTTCGACTCGCCGAGCGCCCTGAGGACGACGAGATCGCTCGCTGGAAACGCGTCGGGCCACCCCAGCGCGCGCATCGCGATGTACTGCGCGGTCCAGGCGCCGATGCCGGGCAGCGCCTCGAGTGCCCGGACCGTCGCCTCGACGTCGCCGCCGGGCGAAAGCCGCAGGTCGCCGGCCGCGACCGCGCGCGCGAGGACGACGAGCGTGCGAGCCCGCGTGCCGGTGATGCCGAGCCGGACCAACTCCCGCGGATCGCACGCGGCGATCCGCGACGGTGACGGAAAAAGCCGCGCCGGCCCCTCTGCAGATGCAGGGTCCGCCGTGTCGCCGAACGCGCCGACGATGCGGCCGAGCAGCGTCCGCGCGCCGCGCACCGTGATCTGCTGGCCGACGACCGCACGCACGGCCAGCTCGAACCCGTCGAACGCGCCCGGCACGCGCAAGCCGGGATGCCGCTGCGCGAGCTCGCCCAGCGTCGCCGCGACGACGACCGGGTCGCAGCCAAGATCGAAGGCGTGCTTCACCTGCGCCAGCACCGCCGGCGTCACCCGCGCGAGCGACGCCGAAACGCGGACGGCGAGCGCGTGTTTTCGCGGTGCGCGGCGGACCTCGATACCGCCGACGTGAACCGCGCCGCGCTGCGCGATCGCGAGCGTCCGCCGGTAGGCGTCCGCGGTCACGTCCTCGACGCCGGCAATCGCGCGCGCCGCGAGGAACGCGAGCATCGACTCCCAGTCGTAGGGCGGGCGATAGGCGAGCTCGAAGGAGAGCCACGCCGGCAATGCGCGCACGGCGTCATCCTTGCGCAGGCGCCCTGGCGGCATCCGGTAGCGTGCCTTCCACAGCGCGTTGAAGCGGCGCACGCTGGCGAAGCCGCTGGCCAGCGCGACCTCGGTGACCGGCAGCGCCGTGTCCGTCAGCAGGCGTTTGGCGAGCAGGAGCCGCTGCGTCTGCGCGTATTCGACCGGCGACACGCCGAATTCGGTGTCGAAAATGCGCCGCAGGTGGCGGCTGGTTACGCCGACGCGCGCCGCCAGTGTCTCGATGCCGCCCTCGTCGAGGATGCCGTTTTCGATCAGATTGACCGCCGCCTGCGCGAGCCGTGCCGCCGCGTCCACGCCGGCGTTGCCCGGCGCGAGCTCGGGTCGGCACCGCAGGCACGGCCGGTAGCCGTCGACCTCGGCGGCCGCCGCGCTCGCGAAAAAGCGGCAATTCTCCGGCCGCGGCGCGCGCACCGTGCACACCGGCCGGCAATAGATTCCGGTCGACGAAACGCCGACGAAGAACTTGCCGTCGAAGCGTCGATCGTGCGCCTGCAGCGCGCGATAACAGATCTGGGGGTCGAGGGGCATGGGCGGATTATGCGGCCGCCGGCGCCCGTCCGCTCGCCATTTTCGGACCTTGAATCCGTCGTCAACCCGCGCTATGCATCGCGCAGGCGGTTCACGGATGCGGCGCGCTCGTCTCGTGGGGCTCGACGTGGATCGTGACGTGCGCTTTGGCGAGGCTCCCCGTCAACGCCGCCTCGACCCGATCGCACAGCGCGTGCGATTCCGCGACCGTGAGCGTGCCCGGCACGACCAGGTGAAACTCGAGAAACCGCCGCGCGCCCGCCTTGCGCGTGCGCAGCGCATGGAAGCTTGCGTCGGGCGGCAGCTCGGCGCGGATCAGCGTCTCGACCCGGGTCACATCGCTGGCCGGCAGCGCGGCATCCATCAGGCCGTCGGCGGAACGGCGCAGCAGGTCGAAGCCGGTGAACAGGATATGCAAGGCGACCGCGATGGCCATCAGCGGGTCGAGGATGGCCCACTGCGGCGCGAGCACCACCACGCCGAGGCCGGCGAGGATCCCCGCCGTGGTCCACACGTCGGTGAGCAGGTGCTTGGCGTCGGCCTCGATCGTGATGCTGTCGTGCTGCCGGGCGACCTTGAGCATCACGCGGGCGGTGATGAAGTTCGCCGCCGCCGCGAGGAACGCGATCAGCATGCCGAGGCCCAGTTGCTCCAGCGGACGCGGCGCGAGCAGGCGCTCGGTCGCGGACCAGATGATCGCGATCGCGGCGACGAGGATCAACGCGCCCTCGACCCCGCTCGAAAAGTACTCGGCCTTGTCGTGGCCGTAGGCATGGCGCTCGTCGGCCGGCTGCTCGGCGAGGGTGAGCGCGCCGAGCGCGACGAGCCCGGCCGCGAGGTTGACGAACGCCTCCAGTGCGTCGGACCACAGGCTGACCGATCCCGTGAGGAAGTACGCCCCGAACTTGAGCGCAAGCGTCACGATCGACGTCGCGATCGAGAGCATTGCCATTCGGCGCACCGCGGTCATGCGGCTGGCTCCTCGGCAGGGCGCCGCGCGCGCCCGGCGGCCGCGTTCAAGTGTGCTCGAAGTCGATGACCACGTGATCGGGAGCGCGTTCGAGATAGCGGATCAGCATCGTGTTGCCGTAGCGGTGCGCGACCTGATCGACCAGCAGCGCCGGATCGTGATCGTTGACAAAGCGCATCGTCTCGCCCTTGCGCAGCGTGTCCAGCGCGGCGAAGGTCGCCGCGTGCCGAAAGCGTCGGGCGATGCCGCAGGCGTCGAAGCGAAAGACGATGGGGCCTTCGGATTGAACCGGGTTGAACGCAGCGTTCATGAACCCCTCGCGCGGCGGCGGGACCGCCTGCCGACCGTACCATCATCCCCACTCCGCGCTGACCACGTCTTAAGCTGGATCAATCCTGTCGTTGCGCGCCCGCTGTCGCGACGCCGCCCGAGCGGCTCTCGCGGATCGCGGCGAGCAGCGTTTCCGGCTCCTGCGCGCCCGACACGCCGATTCGCTGACCGAAGATGAAGAATGGCACGCCGTCGATGCCGAGCTCCCGGGCGCGCCGATCCATGGCCGCGACCGCGTCAGTGCCGCGTCCGGAGGCGAGAAACGCCCGCGCGGCCTCGTGATCGAGATCCGCTTCGCCGGCAAGCGTCGCGAGGACCTCAGGGTCGCCCACGTGCCGGCCCTCGACGAAGTACGCGCGAAACAGGCGCTCGACCAGGGCGTCCGCGCCGCCTTGCTCCTCCGCCCACGAGATCAATCGATGCGCCGCGAGGGTATTGGGCTGGCGGGCGATGCGCTCGAACGCGAACGGAATCCCGACCGTCGCGCCGGCAGCGCGTACCCGGTCGTAGATCCGCGCCGCGCGCTCCGCACTGCCGAACTTGGCGTCGACGTAGGCGCGGCGATCCATGCCTTCCGGGGCGAGGTCCGGGTTGAGCTGGAACGGATGCCAGGTTACCGTCGCCCGCAGTCCGGGCTCGCGCACGGCGAGCTCGTCGAGCGCTGCCTCGAGCCGGCGCTTGCCCACGTAGCACCACGGGCAAACGACGTCGGAGACGATGGCGATGGCGAGACTTGACGGCGATGAACCCGGCATGAGCGAGCCTTGCGAACGTCGAATGCAGGGATTATGCCCCGCCGCCGTTGGGCCACGCCGGGGTCGCGCGCGATAATGGCAGGCACCGTCATCCCGCCATGACCGCCGCTCTTCCCCGCTGGGACATCTTCTGCAAGGTCGTCGACAATCTTGGCGACGCCGGCGTGTCGTGGCGGCTTGCGCGCCAGCTCGTCGCGGAGCATGGCCTCGCGGTGACGCTGTGGATCGACCAGCTCGCGGCGCTCGCGCGCATCGCGCCCGGCATCGCTGCCGACGTCGGCGTGCAGCGCGCGTGCGGGGTGACCGTTCGCCGCTCGATCGATCCCCTGCCGGCAGCGGACCCGGCCGATGTCGTCATCGAAGCCTTCGGCTGCGGGCTCCCCGACGCCTATCTCGCCGCGATGGCCGCGCGTCCCAACCCGCCGGCATGGTTCGTCCTCGAGTATCTGAGCGCGGAGCCGTGGATCGACGACTCCCATGGGTTGGCTTCGCGCCACCCGCGGCTGCCCCTCGAGCGCCGGTTCTGGTTTCCGGGATTCACGCCCGGATCCGCCGGTCTGCTGCGCGAACGCGACCTTTTCCGCAAGCGAGACGCATTTCGTGCCGATGCGTCGGCACAGGCGGCATGGTGGGCATCGCTCGGCATCCGCGATGCCGCGCTCGCGGAGATCCGGGTGTCGCTATTCTGCTATCCGAATGACGTGCTGCCCGCGCTCCTCGACGCCTGGGCCGACGGCGATCCGGAGATCGTCTGCGCCGTGCCGGAGGGCACCGCCGTCGGGGCGCTCGATGCCTGGGCGGGCGGATCGGTGCCGCATGCCGGGGGCCCGCCTCTGATTCGCGGCCGGTTGCGCGTGCACGCGATTCCCTTCGTGAGCCAGGACGACTACGACCGGCTGCTGTGGGCTTGCGACATCAACTTCGTGCGCGGCGAGGACTCGATCGTCCGCGCGCAGTGGGCGGCGCGACCGTTCGCCTGGCACATCTACCCGCAGGCGGATGCGGTGCACCTCGGCAAACTCGACGCTTTCCTCGATCGCTACACGGCCACCCTCGAACCCTCCGCCGCGCGCGCTGTCCGGCGGTTCATGCGGGCGTGGAATGCGGGTCCGGACGCCGGCGCGATCGGTGCTGCGTGGCTGGATTTCGCGGCGGCGCGCCCCCAATTGGACAGGCATGGCGTGGCATGGGCCGCGCAGCTCGCCGGCCGTCCCGATCTTGCCAGTGGTCTGGTCAAGGCGGCCGCTGGCACGGTATAATATCGGGTTTTTCAAATCAACCATTTACGGCAACCATCCGTCAGGTACTGCAATGAAAATCGCCCAGGAAGTCCGCGCCGGCAACGTGATCATGATCGGGAACGACCCGATGGTGGTCCAGAAGGCCGAGTTCAACAAATCCGGCCGCAACGCGTCGGTCGTCAAGATGAAGCTGCGGAACCTGCTCTCGGGGTCCGGCACCGAGACGGTGTACCGCGCCGACGAGAAGTTCGACGTCGTCCAGCTCGAGCGCAAGGATGTAACCTACTCGTATTTCGCCGACCCGATGTACGTGTTCATGGACGGCGAGTTCAACCAGTACGAAGTCGAGAAGGACAACATGGGCGACGCCCTGTTCTATCTCGATGACGGCCTGCCGTGCGAGCTCACGTTCTACGACGGCAAGGCGATTTCGGTCGAGCTGCCGACGTCCGTCGTCCGCGAAGTCGCCTATACCGAGCCCGCGGTGCGCGGCGACACGTCGGGCAAGGTCTTGAAGCCCGCGAAGATCACCGGCGGCCACGTCGTCCAGGTGCCGCTGTTCGTGGCCACCGGCGACCGGATCGAGATCGACACCCGCACCGGCGAGTACCGCCGCCGCGTCTGACTGGCGCCGCGCGCGCGGCGACGCGCGAGCGCGCCGCCGCGACAAAGGGTGGCGCTCGGGCGCGGGCGCTCGCCGATCTCGCCGCACCGCCGGCGGCGATCGTTGCGCATCGCGCTCCAGGCAGTCCGTTACCTCGGCTGCCCTGTTACTTCGGCTGCGCCACGATGCGCAGGTAAGGCTTCGGTGCCTTCCAGCCACTGGGGTATTTCTTCTTCGCGTCTTCGTCTGACACCGACGGCGCGATGATCACATCCTGGCCCGGCTTCCAGTTCACCGGCGTCGCGACCTGATGCTTGGCGGTGAGCTGGATCGAATCGAGCACGCGCAGCACTTCGTCGAAATTGCGGCCCGTGCTCATCGGGTAAATGAGCATCAGCTTGATCTTCTTGTCCGGACCGACGACGAATACGGTGCGAACCGTCGCGTTATTGGCGGCGGTCCGCCCTTCCGACGTGGTGCCGGCGTCGGCCGGCAGCATGTCGTAGAGCTTGGCCACCTTCAGTTCCGGATCGCCGATCATCGGATAATTCACTTGGTGACCCTGTGTCTCCGCGATGTCGGCGGCCCATTTGCTGTGGCTGCTGGCAGGGTCCACGCTCAAGCCGATGATCTTGCAGTTGCGCTTCGCGAATTCGGGCTGCAGTCCGGCCATGTAGCCCAGCTCCGTGGTGCAGACCGGGGTGAAATCCTTCGGATGGGAGAACAATATCGCCCAACCATCCCCGATCCACTGATGGAAGTTGATGGTGCCTTGGGTCGTTTCGGCGGTGAAATTCGGGGCTTCGTCATTGATGCGCAGTGACATGGTCCTCGTCCTCTAATTGGGGTGATAAGGCGGTGGGGCCGCCGGGAGAAGGACCACGCCGAAGTCGCGGCGGGCGCCCACCGGAGTCTGGAGCGGCAACGACTGCCGGAGCGGCAGCTTCGGTCGGCTGCTCCGGCAACCACTCAAACGCTACGCGCAAATGAGAGCGATTACCAGACGCGCCGAGATCGGGGCGATGCTGCGGGAACCGGCTGCCGACGACGCCAGGGCTGCGCGTTCACACCGCGCGAACGGTACATGGAGGCTAGGCGGCGAGACTGGACGGAGGTGCTGCCTGCCGGATCTTGATCAGCGCCGCTTCGAGGTTGGCCACTGTGCGCTCGATGTTGCCGAGCTTGTCGAGGCCGAACAGGCCGACCCGGAACGTCCGGAAATCGGCGGGCTCGTCGCACTGCAGCGGGACGCCGGCGGCCGTCTGCAGGCCGAGGCCCAGGAACTTCTTGCCCGACTGGATCTCCGGGTCGTCGGTGTAGCTGACCACGACGCCGGGGGCCTCGAAGCCTTCGGCAGCGACGCTGCGGTAGCCGTAGCGCGCGAACAGGGCGCGCACCTTCGTGCCCAGCTCCTGCTGCGCGAGGCGCAGCGTCTCGAAGCCGCGGGCTTCCGTTTCCTTCATCGCGTCGCGCAAGCGGATCAGCCCATCGGTCGGCATCGTGGCGTGGTAGGCGTGGCCACCGTTTTCGTACGCCTCCATGATCTGCAGCCACTTCTTCAGGTCGCACGCGAAACTCGTGCTGGTCGTGGCATCGATCCGCGTCCGCGCGGCCTCGCTCAACATCACCAGCGCGCAGCAGGGGGACGAGCTCCAGCCCTTCTGCGGTGCGCTGATCAGGATGTCGACGCCGGTGGCGGCCATGTCGACCCAGATCGTGCCCGAGGCGACGCAGTCCAGCACGAAGAGCCCGCCGACCGCGTGGACGGCCTCCGCGACCGCCCGCAGGTAGGCGTCGGGAAGGATCATGCCCGAGGCCGTCTCGACGTGCGGCGCGAACACCATGGTCGGCTGCTGGGCCCGGATGGCCGCCACGACCTCGGCGATCGGCGGCGGCGCGTACGGCGCCTGCCTGCCTTCGCCGGTGCGTCGTGCCTTCAGCACGGTGGTCTCCGCCGGGATGGCGCCCATGTCCAGTATCTGGCTCCAGCGAAAGCTGAACCACCCGTTGCGAATGACCAGGCATTTCCCGCCGGTGGCAAATTGCCGCGCCACGGCCTCCATGCCGAACGTCCCGCTGCCGGGAACCACGATCGCGGATTTGGCGCCGTAGACGCGCTTCAGCGTCGCGGAGATCTCCTTGATGGCGCCCTGAAAGGCGAGCGACATGTGGTTGAGCGCGCGATCCGTGTAGACGACGGAGTATTCGAGCAACCCTTGCGGGTCAACATTGGGTAACAAGGCGGGCACGGTGAACTCCAGAAAGGGAAGGCGGCGAGCCCAAGGTCGCGAAAGGCGCGCTGCCCGGACTCTCGGCGGAGGAATACCCGCCGGGCGCAAGCCTCGCCGACGGGCGAATGGGTGCCATTGTGGGGGGCTTGGCGAAATCGTTCAAGGTGTACCCGGCAAATCGCCGGTGGTGCCGGCCCCGGCGCCCTGCTAGCGCGGACTGTACGGTCCCGCCGGGCTCCCGTGGATCGCGCCGGCACTAACCGAGCCGCGGCTGACCCAGGGTCGTCGTCGTCGGCCGCCGGCCGGCCCCCGGTCGGGCTCGCCGGCATGGCGTGGGTGCATGCGGTCAGCGCGACGGCGCAGCCGATCACCGCCAGCGCGGCAAGCCTGCGTGCGAAAGGCGTGGTCTTGGGCAATATGCGCATTGTCGGCCGGCTTTGCCGCGCCTCCCTTAGGGCGCGGGCGCACCGGATGCCCATTGCACCCGCATTGCGCGCCCGCCACAAGTGGGTGCGCGATTCCGCTTGACCTGGGTCAAGCATTCCCGATGGGCCAATGCCGCTTCCGCATGGCCAAGCGAGTGTTCGCGCCGATGCGCTAGCAGGTAGAATCCACCGTGTCGACCGGCCGGGATGCGCATGACCGATAGCCTGCACGTCGTTTGCCCGAACTGTCACACGACAAACCGCGTGGCGCGCGCGCGCCTTGGCGACGGCGCCACCTGCGGCAGCTGCAAGAAGCCCTTGCTGGAGGGCCATCCGTTCGAGCTCACCAAGGCGAGCTTCGATCGCCACGTCGGTGCGGACGACTTGCCGCTGGTCGTCGATTTCTGGGCGCCCTGGTGCGCGCCGTGCCGGACGATGGCGCCGGCCTACGAGGAAGCCGCCGCCCGGCTCGCGCCCGGCGTGCGCCTGGCCAAGCTCGATACCGAAGCCGAACCGGAGATTGCGGCGCGCTTCGGCATCCGCGGCATACCGACGCTGATCGCGTTCAGGAACGGGCGCGAGGTCGCGCGGCAGTCGGGAGCCATGGCCGCGCCGCAATTGCTGCGGTGGATCGAGGCCAACGTCTAGTGGCGCAGGCAACCAGGGGACGCACGATGTTCGATGCCGTCGACACGCACGACCCGATCGCCGTCGAGGCCCAGATCCGCTCGATCTGCACCGCCGTCTATCCCGACAGCGACCACGCGTTCGTGCCGCGCGCCTTCGCGTGGGCCACCGAGTGCTTTGCCGGTTGCCTGCAGGATTATCAGCCGATCGATATTCCCTATCACGATTTCGAGCACACGCTGCAAGGCACCCTCTGCCTCGCGCGGCTGCTCCAGGGCCGTCATGTCGCCGGGGTGGTGCCGGCGCTGACGGTCAAGGGGTTCGAGCTCGCCCTGCTGGCGATTCTCTTCCACGATACCGGCTACCTCAAACGGCGGGACGACACCGAAGGCACCGGGGCGAAATACACGGCGATCCACGTGGAGCGCAGCGCTGCCTTCGCCAGGGAGTTTCTGGTGTCCAAGAATTACGCCGACGCGGATGTCGCCGCGGTGGAGAACATGATCCATTGCACGGGCATCAACACCGACCTCAAGGCGATCCCGTTCCGGAGCGACCTGGAGCGCACGACCGGCTTCGCGCTCGCGACCGCCGACCTCATGGGACAAATGGCGGCGCGCGATTACGTGGACAAGCTGCCGCTCCTGTTCGAGGAGTTTGTCGAGTCCGCGCGCTTCGCCGGCACCAGTTTGCCGAGCACGTTCGCTTTCGCAAGCGCCGACGAGCTCATGCGCAACACGCCGGTCTTCTGGGAGCGCTACGTCCGCCCGAAGATCGACCTCGACTTCGGCGGTCTCCACATGTTTCTCAACGATCCCTACCCTGACGGCCCGAACCCGTACCTGCAGCGCATCGAGCGCAACGTCGCCCGGCTGCGGAGCATCGCGCGCCCCTGACGCGCACCTCCCCGTCGGCGGCACCGGCTGCGGTAAGCTACGCGCCATGAGCAAGCATCCGGTCAGCCTGATCGGCGCGCCCACCGACGTCGGCGCCAGCACCCGCGGCGCGAGCATGGGCCCGGAGGCGCTGCGCGTCGCCGGCCTGGCGCAGGCGATCGCGCGCCTCGGCCCCGACGTTTGCGACCGCGGCAATTTGAGCGGGCCTCTCAATCCCATGCTGGCGGCGGTCGGTGGCTACCGGCACCTGCCGGAAGTCGTGGCGTGGAACCGGCTCGTCTACGACGCGATCCATGCCGAGCTGGTCGCGGGCCGCTTGCCGATCCTTCTGGGCGGCGACCACTCGCTCGCGATCGGCTCGATTGCCGCCGTCGCGAATCATTGCCGGGAAACGGACACGAAGCTGCGCGTGCTGTGGCTCGACGCCCATGCCGATTTCAACACCGCAACGCTGACGCCGAGCGGCAACCTGCACGGCATGCCGGTCGCGTGCCTCTGCGGCTTCGGGCCGGAGGAGCTCGTCCGCATCGGCGGGACGGTTCCGGCCGTGCGACCGGCCGACATCCGCCAGATCGGGATTCGCAGCGTCGACGACGCCGAGAAGCGCTTCCTGCGGGACGCCGGCATCGAGGCGTTCGACATGCGCGGCATCGACGAGGTCGGCATGCGCGAGACCGTCGAGCGGGCACTCGCGGGCGTCGACGCCGGCACGCATCTGCACGTGAGCCTCGACGTGGATTTTCTCGATCCCGATATCGCGCAGGGCGTGGGCACGCCGGTGCGCGGGGGTCCGACCTACCGCGAAGCGCAGCTGTGCATGGAAATGATCGCCGACACGGGCCGGCTCGCGTCGCTCGACCTCACCGAGATCAACCCGGCGTTCGATCACCGGAACACGACCGCCGAGCTCGCCGTCGATCTCGTCGAAAGCCTGTTCGGGAAAAGCACGCTGATCCGGGTCCGGGACTGACTCAATTGGTGCGCTGCGCGCCGTCGTCGGCGCGCCCGTACCGCACGCGCGAGCGCTGTTGCTCGCGTGCCATCTTCGCGAGTTCGGCCGTGCGGCTCCCGACGACCGTGACCGGCGGCAAGCGATAGACCGGCACCCCGTTCGCGTAGCGGCCGGTATAGACGCCGACGGTCGGGATGGCGCCGGCCGCCTTGCCCGCGGGCACGTCGGCCGCCGCTGCTCCGGGCGCCGCGGCTCCGGCCGTCGCGGCCGCGGCGAGGGCGGACGCGAAAATCGCCGCGAGCACGCTCGCCGCGCGCCGCTTGCCAAGACCGGATTCGATGCGTGAAAATGTGAGCGTCATTGTCATGATTGCCTCGGTGTCCGTATCGCGTGTGAGGCAAAGTCTAGGTATCGCTGCACCTATGGCACAAGCGATTTGTTTTCCGACGTCATGTGAATGCTGTTCACATCACGGGCGGCCGCGATGAGCCTGCGCCTGCCGCCGATGCAGGCGCTGCGGGCGTTCGATGCCGCGGCGCGCGCGCGGTAGCCTCACCAAGGCCGCGGCGGCGCTCAATCTCACGCACGGCGCGATCAGTCATCAGATCAAGTCGCTGGAGCGCGATCTCGGCGTGCGGCTCATCGAGCGCGCAGGCCGCGGGATTCGCCTGACCGACGAAGGTGAACGCTTCGCGACGCGCGTGCGCGCCGCGTTCGCGGAGCTCGCCGCCGCCGTGAACGAGATCGCCACGCGCGCCAATCCGCGCCAATTGCGCGTCAGCGTCGTGCCGTCGTTCGCCGCCCGCTGGCTGCTGCCGCGGATCGGCCGGTTCCTCGCGGCGCATCCGGACGTCGATCTCGACATTCGCGCGAGCCTCGCGACCGTCGACTTCCGGCGCGACGACGACGACGTCGCCATCCGCTGGGGCTTCGGCCACTGGCCCGACGTGCACGCCGAACATCTGCTCGACGACCAGTACTTTCCGGTGTGCAGCCCGCGGGTCGCGAACGGACGCCTGCCGGCGCGGCCGGCCGACCTCGCGAAGTACCCGCTGCTGCGGTCCGACGACGAGCCCTGGAAGCCCTGGTTCGAAGCGGCGGGGCTCGACTGGCCGGAGCCGACGCGCGGGCCGATCTTCAACGATGCGTCGCACATGCTCCAGGCTACTGCCGAGGGCCAGGGCATCGCGCTTGCACGACAGAGCCTGCTCGGCAACGACGTGCGCAACGGCGTCCTCGTGCGTCTGTTCGACGTCGCCGTTCCATCACCCAGGAAGTTCTACCTCGTCTATCCGCCGCGGATGGCGAATTCACCGAAGCTCGCGCAGTTCCGCGGGTGGCTGCAGGACGAGATCGCCGCCGAGCAGGCGCTGGCGGCGCGCGACGCGTCGCGCAAACGCCGTGGCTCGCGCGTAGCCCGGCGTTGAGCCGCAGGCGAAACCCGGGTGAATCGTGCCTAGGGCCACGAACCACCCGGGTTTCGCTGGCGCTCAACACCGGGCTACGCGATCACGGCCACGATTCCTCAATATCGCGCGTTCCCCGGCGTCCGCGGAAACGGGATGACATCGCGCACGTTGGCAAGGCCCGTCACGTAGGCGACGGTCCGCTCGAAGCCGAGGCCGAACCCCGCGTGCGGCACCGTGCCGTAGCGGCGCAGGTCGCGATACCAGCCGTAATGTTCGCTGGTCCATCCCGGCTTCCGCCATGCGGGCGTCTAGCACCTCGAGCCGTTCCTCGCGCTGGCTGCCGCCGATGATCTCGCCGATCCCCGGCGCCAGCACGTCCATCGCCGCGACCGTGCGGTCGTCGCCGTTCAAGCGCATGTAGAAAGCCTTGATCTCCTTCGGGTAGTTCATCAGCACCACCGGCTTGCCCGCGTGCTCTTCGGAGACGTAGCGCTCGTGCTCGGATTGCAGGTCGATGCCCCACTTGACCGGGTATTCGAACGTCCGCTTCGCGCGCTCCAGGATGCGGATGGCCTCGGTGTAATCCATGCGCACGAATTCCGAATCGACGATGCCCTGCAGCTTGGCGATCACGCCCTTTTCGATGCGCTCCTCGAAAAACGCCATGTCGTCGGCGCGCTCCTCGAGCACCGTCCGGAAGATGTGCTTCAACAGCGCCTCCGCCAGCGTCGCGTTGTCGGCGAGGTCCGCGAACGCGATCTCCGGCTCGATCATCCAGAACTCCGCGAGATGCCGGCTGGTGTTCGAGTTCTCGGCGCGAAACGTCGGGCCGAACGTGTAGACCTTCGACAGCGCCAGGCAATAGGCCTCGACGTTGAGCTGTCCCGACACCGTGAGAAACGTTTCGCGGCCGAAAAAATCCTGCGTGAAGTCGAGCTTGCCGTCCGCACCGCGCGGCAGGTTCGCGAGGTCCAGCGTCGAGACGCGAAACAGTTCTCCCGCGCCTTCCGCGTCGGAGGACGTGATGATCGGCGTGTTGACCCAGAGGAAACCGTTCTGGTCGAAGAACCGGTGGATCGCCTGCGCGATCGTATGGCGGACGCGCGTCACCGCGCCGATGACGTTGGTCCGCGGGCGCAGATGCGCGACCTCGCGCAGGAACTCGAGCGTGTGCGCCTTCGGCTGGATCGGATACGAGTCGGGGTCGTCGACCCAGCCGATGACCTTGACGTCATTCGCCTGCATCTCGAACGGCTGCCCTTTGGCCGGCGATGGCACGACCACCCCGGTGGCCTCCACCGCGCAGCCGGCGGTGAGATGGCTGATTTCGCTCGCGTAGTTGGGCAGCGTGTTGGGCGCCACCACCTGCACCGGATGAAAGCAGGATCCGTCGGACACGTGGACGAAGGAAATGCCGGCCTTCGAGTCGCGCCGCGTGCGCACCCAGCCCTTGACGGTGACCGGCGTGTCGGCGGGCGCGCGGCCCGCGAGAATGTCAGCACATGCAAGCGATGTCATCGCCAATCCCTGATCAAGAATGTGATTGTCTCGCCGGAGCCGCGCACCATCCGTGCGAGGCCGCTCATCGGTCGCGGATTCGGCCATCGCGCCGTACGGCATTTCGTCATTCTATCCGGACATGCTCGTCCGTTCCGGGTCCGTGACAGCTCGCGCTGGATTCGTTGATCGCCACGCCGATCGTCGCGTTGCGCAAGTCACTGCACAGCAAGTCGACGTGAGCGCCGCAGAGTCACCAAGATCCTCTGAGCGGCGGCACGTGACGAGCACGCGCACCGCGAAGTTGTCATCAACAACCCCGAAAGCACTCTTCGGTCGACCCGCAAAATCGCGTCGGCTGTGGTCGTGCGCGAATCACCGAAAATTCTGTCCTACGCCCGGGGCCGGCTAGTCCCGACAGCAGCGATCTTTGCATGCGGATGTCATAGGTGCTTGTTTCGTATTGACATTGCCGGTTCGCGATGCGCAAATGGGTTCGCCTCCAAGGGGAATAGCGAGAAGCATTTGCACTACGGTTACCGCGCTCGCGATGCATTTGTCAACGTCGGCACAGCCATGGAAAGCGCGGATCCGTGGTCGGGCTATGCGCTGTGTTGACCAGGGGTCGCCGGCGTGCGGCTCGAAACGGGAGTCACGTGGTCGCGCTGATTTGTCGTCGTGCTGTCGGAGTAATTCGGGCTGCTGCGCTTCGCGTGCCAGCCCCGATTGCAGTGTCATCAATCGGACCGGAGCGTGCCGTAGTTCAGGTCTATCTGGGCGGGAGATTTAACCATGAATGCGCATAGCTTTGGCAAGATTCTCGGTTGGTTGATGGCGGCGATGATGCTGACGGCTTTCGCACTGCCCGGCAACGCAGCGGCGCCAGGAAAGCAATTCAGCGTCACCTATACGCCGGCGACGATATCACCGTCGGCAACGCCACAAACTCTGACGGTGACTTTCACGAACCAAACCCCCGTCGGCGGTATATCGTCGATCAACTCCCTGCGTCTTACAGCCCCGACCGGGTGGACACTCTCCGCACCCACCGCGATAGCCGGCGGGACGGTGTCGGGCGGCACGGTCGCCGAGAGTGGCCCAGCGTCGGTTGCGTTCGTCGACATCCCCGGGGGAGGAATCAAGGCCGGAGGCCAAACCTGGATGATGACGGTGAACGTGACGGCTCCTGGTCCCGCTTCTTGCTTCAGCGCGCAGGCCTTTGCCGGCAACTCGCTCAACGGTAACCAGTTCGACCTGGTCAGCAGCCCCCAGTTTGCCAACTCTGTGTCGACCATCACTGCATCAGCCGGACCCAATGGCAGCATCTCGCCAACAGGGGCTGTAAGCGTGAATTGTGGTGCGAGCAAGACGTTCACGATCGCGCCGAACACGGGCTACCACGTCGCGAATGTGCTCGTGGATGGCGGTTCGGTCGGTGCGGTCGACGCTCGTACACGTTCACCAACGTCACGGCCAACCACACTATCTCTGCGACCTTCGCGATCAACACCTACATCATCACTGCGTCGGCCGGTGCCAACGGGACATCGCGCCGTCCGGCAGCCGAGAGCGTGAACTCCGGCGCCACGCCGACATCGCGATCAGCGGCGAGCAGTGGTCGCTACCACATCGTCGACGTGCTGGTGGATGGCGTATCGGTCGGATGCGGTCAGTTCGTACACGTTCACCCCCGTCACGGCCAACCACACCATCTCCGCCACCTTCGCGATCAACACCTACACCATCACTGCGTCGGCCGGTGCCAACGGGACCATGCGCCGCCGGAGCCGTGAGGTGAACTCCGCGGCGCCACGCCGACATTCCGATCAGCGCGAGCAGTGGCAGCTACCACATCGTCGATGTGCTGGTGGATGGCGTATCGGTCGGTGCGTCAGTCCGTACATGTTCAGCCCCGTCACGGCAAACCACACCATTCGTCACTTTCGCGAACAACACCTACGAGATCGCCGCGTCGGCCGGCGCCCACGGCATGGCATCGCGCCGTCGGGAATCACGAACGTGGACTCCGGCGGCAACCGGACGTACACGATCACGCCGGATGCGAGATACCAAGTGGCCGCTGTCGGCGACAGCGTCTCGGTCGGCGCGGTCGCCAACGTACACGTTCACCAACGTGACGGCCAACCACACGATACGACGGTGACCTTCGGGATTCCCTGCCCTGGCACCATTGACCCGGCTATCGCCCACCCACCGGGCCTCTCGTTTGGCGACCCCGGGTTCGCGGAGGGAGGACGCGGTCCATTTAACAAGGACGGCGCCAAATGCGGCGCGGTTGACTACACGTTCACCAATAACATCCTAAGCGACAATTCGGTTGTCCTCACGTGGAACACCGCGAGCCAGCCGGGCGCCGCCTTCTGGTACACGGTGACGTGGAAGCCCGAGTACGTCAGCCCGATCACAGGCATGCCGAGCCGCACAACGAAGGTGGCGTGGTTCGTCGGCGGCTCTTTGATCACGCCCGTCGCCGGGCGGGCATGCATCGCCGGAATCCTGGACGGGGATTCTCCGATACAACACTACCTGCCCGTCCCGTATGGAACGCTGATTGATCCGATCGGTCCCGGTGACTTGACGATCCATATCGCCGTCACCAGCGCAACGACCCCGGACACCCCGTTCCCGATCCAAATCGGGCTCGAACGGCTAGTAGTGGTGACCAAGGTGGATTCGACCCATTGGACCGTGACGCGTGGCAACGGGCGTACGCCGGGGCCAGCTCGCATGCAGTTGGGGCGAGTGTCATGAGCAACCCGCTGCCGCTTGACGGGACGCACCCGCCGGGCTACCCCGGCACACCCGATGATGGCGGCGCGCAGATGCGGATGTGCATCGCCGAGGAAGGGTGGTCGATCGTGCCGGCCGGCACGAACGACTGTCCGACGAGCTCGACGGTAGACCCAACCCGCTCGTTCCGGTGCCCTCGTCGCCGACGTCCTGCGTCATCTACTCGACAACGATCTACGACATCGGCGACGGCTTCGTCGGCCGCAATTGATCGGCAAGACCGCCTAGATCGTTGCCACAGAAGCGGCCCCGCGGGGCCGCTTCTCGTTTCAGGTGCTACCGCGCAACGAGCGGAGTGGCTGGGACGGTTCGGACCTTCAGGCTGGAGAGGAGGGTGCGACTCTCGGCCACGATTTCCGCTCGGGGCTCGACGCCCTCCAGACGGTCGAGTTCGGTCAGCGCGAGTAACGTGAGGGTGACTTCGAAAAGGTCGCGTCGGGTCCTCGCTGCGGCGAGGCTCGCCTCCAACGCCTCGCGGGCGCCGTCACGGTTTCCTTGCTGGTACAGCGCATAGCCGCGCACGCGTTCCAGCAGCGGCACCACCTTCGCCACCCCCTTCGCAGGCCCGCCCGGGCAAGAGCGCTCGCACGCCAACTCAAGGGCGGCGCGGTTTCCCCCATGAGGACCCGGCACTCCGCGATGCGGGCGTCCGATCGCCAAGACATCCTCCTTCGCTCCGACGTGTACAAAGTTGGCCTTGGCCTCCTCGAGGCAGTCGAGCGCGTCATCGTAGCGACCGGCGTGGATCGCCACTCGCCCGAGCAGCCAAAGGCTGGCAGCCCAGAAAATAGCGATACTTCGACGCCCGCCAAAAGTGGCAGCGATTCCAGCAAGAGCTCTTCGGCCTCGGTCAAGTTCGCCACGGTCGGTCAGGATCTCGGCGACATTGATGCGCGCACGTGGCCGCGCCGACCGGATCTGCCGATCTTCGAGTACTCGTCGCGGCCGCGCTCGTAGTAGTCCATCGCCTCGTCCCAGCGGCCTTCCCCTTGGCACACGATGCCGACATTCGACAGGATGACCGGCCTGCTGCACGCGGTCGCCCGAGCGCTGGTAAGCCTCCAGCGAACGCTGCAACAGACGGCTCCCATCCCTCCTTGCCGAGCGCCGCGTACGCCCATCCCATCACGAAGCACGCGGCGCCCAGCGCATCCGGGTCATCGGCGGCTTCTGCCTCGGCGATGGCGCGCTGCGCCCAGCGGATCGCGTCGGTCGTTCTTGCCCTCCGCCTGCAGCACCGTGGCGTACCAGGCGGTCGACTGCGCGGCCTGCCGCGCGGCCTCCGGGCCGGTCGAGTCCGCAACGGCCTTGCGCGCCCGCGCGGCCCATCGCAGCGCCTGCGGATAATTGCCGAGCTTTTCCTCCAGCCGCGAGCGCTTGAGCAGCAGCCCGGCATCGCTGAGCGGATCGCCGCCGACCAGCCGGCGCGCTGCCGTGTAGGCCTCGGACGCCTTGTGGAATTCGCCCGCCCGGTTCCACGCATCCCCGAGCGCCTCATGCACGGCGGCGAGCTCCTCGTCCCCGATGTCGTCGAGGCGGCGCCCGGCCTCCAGCGCGCGCGCGTACAGCTTGGCAGCTTCGACGTACGCGTAGACGCTCCTGCGCGCGCTTGCGCCGCGACCGTGGCATAGCGCCAGGCCGGCGCGATATTCGCCCGCGACCAAGTAGTGCAGCGAGAGGATGCCCGCGGCCTCGTCCGGGTCGTCCATCTCCTGCTCGAGCCGCGCGCCGACCGCGCCGTGCAGTCGTCGCCGAAGCTTGTAGGGCAGTCCCTCGTAGGCCGTGTCGCGCAGCAGCGAGCGGCGGAAGCGCAGATACCCGTCGCCCTCCTCCTCGAACAACTCCTGCATCCGGGCCCAGGTCGCCGCGCCCGGCAGCGCGGCCGTCGTCCTCGTCGGCGAGCCAGGCAAGCATCCGCGGGTGGAACGTCAGCCCGAACACGGCCGCGCGCCGGACCAGCGCGCGATCCTCCGGCGCGAGGGCGTCGATCCGCGCCATCGCGGCGGCTTCGGCCGAGTCGGGCAGGCCGCCGATGCCGCCGGAGTCGATCGCCGAGCGCAACAGGTCGCGCAGGAACTGCGGATTGCCGCCCGATCGTTGCGCGACGACCTCCAGCACATGCATCGGCAGCGGATGGTGCTCGGTCGCGAGCTGCGCCATCCGGAGCGCGTCCTGCGGCGCCGAGCGGCTCGAGCTCGATCCGGACCACCGCGGGCGCTCCGGCGCCGCGAACCCGGACGCGGACGGCCGGCGGGCCACGCCGAACAGCCAGGGCCGGCCGGCGAGCTCGCCGGCCAGGTGCGCGAGAAGCTCGGCCGAGGCTTCGTCCATGTGGTGCGCGTTCTCGATCTCGATCAGTCGCGGATCGGGCATCATGACTTCGAGGAATCGGCCGACGGCCTCGTGCAACTTCGCGCGGCGGTTCTTCTCGGCCAGCATCTCGACTTCGGGGGTCGGCGCGACTCGAGGCCGAACGCGATGGCGATCAGCGGCAGCCACGGGACGAGGTCGGGCGTGCGCGTCGCCACCTCGTCGCGGAGGCGCTCTTCGACGAGCGCGTCGGGATCGTCGCGTCCGAAATCCATGAACTCGCGCAGCAGCTCGCGCCAGACGGCGTACGGAGTCGACGCGGTGTAGGCCTCGCATACGGCGTGCTGCTGGCGCGAACCCGACCGCCTCCTCGCGCAAGGCGTCCAGCAGGCGGGTCTTGCCGACGCCGGCCTCGCCCGACGATCTCGATCAGGCGTCCGGCCTCCGCAGCGCGCACGCGGCGAGCGCCTCGCGGATCGCGCCGAGCTCGGCCTCGCGACCGATCAGAGGCAGCCGCTGCAGCGATACCTGTCGCGTCCGCGAACCCATGGCGCGGCCGACCGCCCACGCCTGGATGGGCTGGGCCTTGCCCTTGACCGGAGAACGGCGCGAGCTCGGTCGGTCTCGAACAGCGTGTTCGAGCGGTCGAGCACGTCGGCCGTCGCGTAGATCGTGTCCCGGGTCGGCCTTGGCCATGAGCCGGGCGGACAGGTTCACCGCGTCGCCCATCACCGTATACGTGCGGCGATAGGCCGGCCCGATGTCGCCGGCGAATACGGAACCGCGATGGACGCCGATGCGGATCGGGATCGGGAGCGTCGGTATCGACGATCTTGCGCAGCGCGAGCAGCATGCGCTCCTCGTCGTCACCCGTGACCGTCGGTGCGCCGGCCGTAAGGATCAGCTTGCCGCCGTCGGCGTCGACGTCGGAGGCGAGGAACGCGACCTCGCGCTCCTCGGTGGCCGCCTCGACCACGCTCACCAGGCGGTGGAGTGCCTCGGCAGCGCGCGGCCGGCCCGCTGCGCTCGATCAGGTCGTCGATACCCTTGAACTGGATGAAGGCGATCGTGACGGGCCGATGCTCGGATGTTCCGCCGCCCTCGAGGACGTGCGCCCGAATCGCCGGCGAAAGGCAACGCGCGAGCATTTCGAAGGGCATCGCCGGACGGGGACGCAGCGGCACTTCTGGCGATGCGGCCCGCTGGCTCGCGCTTCAGGAGCATGCCCGGGACCCTTCGCGTTGCCCGAGACAACGGGCCGGGAGCAGCGCAGCCGTTTCGGTGCTGAGCAGGATTTCACCGGCCTCGGCCGCATGCTCCATCGCAACGAGACGGCTCCAGCCGGGCCCGGTGGGCAGCAACTCGACGTGGGACGTGCCCACCGCAAAGAAATGGAATTCGCCGGTATGCACGCCCTGCGACATTCGAAGCGTGACCTTTGCGCCCGGAACCTCGATGCGGCCGACGTCGCGCAGGACCCGGCGCATCAGCAGCGTCGCACGGCAGGCGCGCTCGACGTGGCCCTCGCCCTCGAACCACAGCAGCAGTGCGTCGCCCCCGAACTTGAGCAGGCTGCCGCCGTTGTCATAGGCGATCTCGAGGATCGACTCGAAACTGCCCCCGATCGCATCGGTGATCTGTTCCGCGCCCTCGCGGCCCTTGCGCGCGAGCCGCTCGGACAGCTTGGTGAAACCGGAGATGTCGACGAACGCGGCGGTGCCGTCGGCCCGTCCAGAAGCGCGCTTCCGGTTTTTCGATCAGATGCTGCTGGAGGATCCGGGCAACATAGCGGCTTGCGTGCCCGACGTCGGCCTTGGCGCCTTGCGTCGCCGGTTCGTGCGCGTCCGATGTCGTGAAAAGTACAGGCAGGTCGATGGGCATGGCAGGACGCAGACGCGACGCCGTGTTTCGGCCGACTATGATAAACCGTCTGACTGCGGCGCCATTGCAGCTGGCGGGCAGACCGACGCGCTCCCCGTCCAGGCTGCTGCCGGTCCAGCAACTGCCGGTACAGTTCCACGCAGTCCGTCGCACGTCCTCCCTGCCGCCCTTGTCCAGTCGCCTGCTACCTATCCACCGGTCTGAAGGATCTTGACAAAAAAGCGTCACGGGAGCAGAAATGGACTCCGTCCGAGTTGGTGAATAATTCTTGTTCTGCGGCGGACACGGCGGCATGCCGTCATACCACTCCTACGACGCGCTCGCGCCGTGGGGGAGGCGGTACGCGCCGGTTCGTTTGTTGCCGGCCTGGCGGTAATCGCTGGCGGATCAACGTGAATAATGGCCCCGCTGCGGCGGGCTTTACGGCAAGGCCCTTTGCGCTTTCCACGACCACAAAGATTTCGGTAACTGCCTGGGCCTTTCGCGAATTGAAGGGGGTGCTGGGATGAAACCACCGTCTGTCATCCGGAGCCGAGCGGCCGCCATCGTCTTCGCCTTTCTGCCGGTTTCGGCGGCATTGGCGCAGAGCCCTGTCGCGGGGCCGAACGTCAACATGGTCACGGGCACGACGTGGCCGGCAGGCGACCCGTTCCTGACCAAACAGAATGAGCCTTCGCTCGCGGTTTCTTCGCGTAACCCGATGCACTTGCTTGGTGGGGCGAATGATTATCGCCTGACCAACGTGGATGTGGTTCCGATTCCCGGCGAGGAGGCAGGAGCCGACGCCTGGGTGACGGTGTTCAAGTCCACGGACGGAGGCAGCACCTGGAGCGCCTCGCTGATCAAGGGGTGCCCACAGCCAATTCCTGAATGCGGCAGCGCGTCCGGACAGAACGCTGACCCGATCAAGGCGAGCAACGCCGAATTCGCCGCGGACCCGACGATACGTCCGGGTCCCTACGGCACCTTCTTCTATTCGTTCATCGCCGGCAGGCGCGACAGCCCCGCAGGGGGCGTGACCGCGTATTCAACGCTTCGTCGACCTGAACAACGACGTCAAGCTCGGCGACGATCCGTTCGTCGCCGATCCGCCGAAGCCGAGCATCATCGACACGGGGACGCAGGGACAGTTCCTGGACAAGTCGTGGAACATCGCCGACGTGCCGCTGCGCCCGTGGAACGGTTCCGCCAAATGCACGATCCCGGGCTACAGCCAGCAGGTTCCGGCGTTCAACGTCTACATCTCTTACTCCAACTTCGTCGGCCAAGCCGACAAGAACGCGCACCCGCAGATCCTCGTAGCGCGTTCGACGAATTGCGGCGCCACTTGGGGCAAGCCAGTCAAGGTCAGCCAATCGATCCAGACCAACCAGGGATCGACTATGACGATCGATCCGAAGACGGGCAAGCTGTACGTCTTCTGGCGGGTGATCGCCGATCCGACCAACGGCATCCCCGACGCCATCTACATGAACACATCGAGCGACGGGGGCAGCTCATGGGCCAATCCGACGCTCGTCTCCAGTATCAATCCGTTCGACCAGGGAGATGACACAGGCGTCTCGATCCGGACGCGGTCTTTCCCCACTGCCACAGTGTCGGTGGCCTGCCGATGGCACGAGCCGCGTTCACGTGGCGTGGGCGCAACGCAAGCAAGCACTGAGCAACTGCCTCGATGCGGGCGGCAACGTAATCCTCACCGCGAACTGCGACGCGCGGATCCGGATGGTCACGTCCGCGAACGGCGGAGCCACCTGGACTCCCTCCTGGGTCGACGACTGGACTTCGGACCCGCGCAATCCCGCCAATCCGGGTCGCGGGCACCAGTTTATGCCGGCGCTGAGCTTCGCCGGGGGCAAGCTGGCGGCGGTGTGGTACGACCAGCGCCTGGACGGAACGATCGGCCGCATGGTCTGCACGATGGCGCCGTGTCAGTCGATGCTGAATTTCGACGAGATCCGGGTCCCGACCGAGAACTTCGTGGCGGGGCATCCCGAATTCGTGTTCAACGCGTTCCTCGCCGATGCGCCGGTCTCTTTCATACCGGCCAATCCGCCAGTCAACGATTCGAAGGGCAATCCCGTCCTCGTGCCCGACCCCGCGAACGGCCTCGCAAGGCGGCACACGATCGATGTCTTCGGCGCGACAGCTCCTCCCGGGGACGCACCCGTCTTCCTGTCCGCCCGTGTGTCGCAGTATCTGTTCGGGGACTTGAAGGGGACGCCGCAGAATCCGGATCCGGCCTGCCCGCCCAAGGGCATTTGTGCGGAGCAACAGCAGCAATTCCCGGTCAACGTTCCGATTGCGGCGGGCGGCACCCGGGCATTCATCGGCGATTACCTCGATGTGGCAGTGCAGACCATCGTCCCGACGCCGCCGGTCGCGGTAAACGGCCCCGCCATCTACAAGTTCAACTGCGGGAACGACTCTGGCACTTGTGCCAATACCAGTACGCAGCCCGTCTTCCACCCTGCGTGGACCGACAACCGCGACGTGGTTCGGCCTTTCGACGGCGACTGGACCCATCACACGCCCGTCTATGTGATCGGCGTGGCCCAGAACGGCTCGACCGTCGCCCTCAACAACGCCTCCTGCAGCCCGGGCCAGGACGGCTCGCGCAATTCGAATCTGTACACCGCGCCATTTACCGGGGGCTCGCGCGGACTCGCGAACGCCAATGCGAAGAAGCTGGATTCGAACAATGCGCGCGGCTTTGTGGTGGGCGTGCAGAACCTCGCCGTCCCCGACCTGCCCGACACGGGCTATCGCGCGTATCGCCTCACGATCCTGCCGTCCAGCGCGACCGCGAGCTTCGATCGGCTGCCGGCCGCAGCGGTAACGCCCGTCACGACGGTATTCCTGCCGCCCCAGTCGTCGTCGTGGCGCACCGTCTGGGCGCTGTCGTCGTCGCCAAGCGCTGCAATCACCGTCGACATCTCGTTGATCGTCAACGCTACCGGGCAGCCGGTCACGACGGCCGTCAAGGTCTCCGATCTCGGCCTTTACGCCTCTCCAGCCGGTTTCGCAGGTGGCGCTCAATTCGGACCCGCTGGCGACGCTCAATCTGAACGCCGACAACAACACCGCGGACTCCCTGTACAGCACGCTCAACAACAGCACGCTCAACAACAGCACGCTCAATAACGCGACGCTCAACAACAGCGCGCTCAACAACCTCACACTTAACAACCTCACGCTCAACAACAGCACTCTCAACAACAGCACGCTCAATAATTATGACCTCCAAACCCTGACGCTCAACAACAGCACGCTCAACAACAGCGCCCTCAATAACGCGACGCTCAACAACAGCACGCTCAACAACCTCACGCTGAACAACATCACGCTCAATAACAGCACGCTGAACAACCTCACCCTGAGCAACGTCAGCCTGAGCACCGCGGATCTGAGCGCGCTGGCGTTGAACAACCTGACGCTGAACAACAGCACGCTCAGCAATACCGAGCTTGCGGACCCAGGGCTCACCAATAACCAACTTACCAGGGATGCGCTGACCAACAGTTACCCGGCCGACACGACCTACACGATAACGAACGCCGGCAACACCGACACCACGATCGACGTCAAGACGCTGCTGCGCGGCCAGAAAGTCCCGGACGGCTACACCTTGCAGCTGGTGCTGCGCAAGGTCTCGCTCGTGCCTACCGCGGTTGGCGGGGCGGGACTGACAACGACATCCGGCCAGCAATCCTGCTACATCGGGCTGCTGCAGCAGAACGCGCAGGTGGCCAATTTGGCGACGCCCATCGCGGCGACGGATGACGCAAGCCTCGGGCAGTTCATCAACGACCCCACGGCGGGGACGTTGCCGCTGTCCAAGGGCGAGAAAGCCCAGTTGACGCTCCGCGTGGTCAAGAACACCACTTGCACTACCCCGGGCGATGCAACGACCTGCACGGGTGGCGACCCTGGAGGCGTAGTGGCCTCAGGCTTCATATCGGCCGGAAATTCGACAACGGGAGCGAGGTTTGTGGCGATCGGGCAAGCGGGCGCCACGACGTCGATTCCGCTCGTCATCAAGACGTTCACGCTGCCGCCCGTCGTCGTGCACAAGACGACCACGCTGACCGGCGCGCTGACCTCGCTGGGGGGCAAGGTAACCCTGCGCGAACGGGACGCCAACCAGCAACGTCACGTGGACACAGGACCCGGCGAATCCGTCGTGGGTCGCGCTCAGTCCGGCGAATGGCGTCGTGCCCAACGCGACCACCGGATCGACGATCTCGCTCGTGATCAACAAGCCGCCAGACGTTGGCAACTACAACCTGAAGTTCACGGTCACCGATACCAACAATCCAGCGCAGAGCGACACCCAGGTGTTACAGCTGGTGGTGACCGCGGTCAATCCCTAGAGGAGCTTCGTCGTTCCGGGACGTCACGGTTCCCCGTTTCCGATGCATCTCAACGGTGCTCGGGAGCGGGGAGACACCTGGGCGCCGACGATCGACATCGCGCCTCGCGGTAGCGCAGGCCTTCGGGGTTGGCTATCCGGAAGACCGCGGCTAGGTGCGTCCCAAGCGCGCGCATCCGGGTTTGACCAAGGCTCGTGGCAGCGTCGCGTCAATCGGCAAGTTGCATCCGTTGGAGAAGCGGCAGCCAGCGCGGGTCATCGTGGAGTTTGCGCATGAAGGGATCCATCTTCATATAGGTGATGCCGGGGTCGCGCTCCGCGTAGGTGCGTTCCAACCACTCGAAGGCTTGCTCCGCATCGTTGCGGGACCCGTAGGCCTCGGCAATTTGATAGGGGCAATCCTGTCCCTCCTTCTCGATCAGCTGCGCCAGCACGGCATCGGATTCGGCGATGTTGCCACGCGCGTGTTGTATTGCGACGATTCCCACCGTCCGGAATACTTCGTTCACCTCGCGTTGCATGGAGGCCAGCGCCTCGTCGAAGCGGCCCTGGTCCGCACGGACGAGGGCGAGCCAGCAATAGGTCATGCCCGCTCTGCGGGCTCAACTGCAGCGTCTTGTGCAGCGCCGCCTCCGCCTCCTCCAGCGCGCCGGCGGCAAGACAGTAGAGCCCGAGTTGCGGTTTAAGGCGACGTTGAGCGGGTCGAGGCTCGACGGCGCGCCGAAACAGCGCCGACAGCCTCGTCGAGGTTGCCGAGGTTGCCGGAGAAAGTCGCCGCGCCGTTGATCGCCAGCGTGCTCCCGGGCGCGAGCTCCAGCGCTCGCTCGAACGACGCTTCCGCGCGCCTTCCAGTCCCAGTCGTCCTATCCAGTACCCAACCGAGCGCGGTATGTGCCTCCGGGAGAGTCGGCTCGAGCTTGATCGCCTTCTGCGGCCGCCGCGCTCTGGCGACCTCGTAGCCGTCGTGCGCGGGATCCAGTTCTGGCCCGCGAGGTCCGACGTATGCGCGCGAAAGCCCCGCCCACGCCAGCGCGTACTCCGGATCGAGCTTCAGCGCCTGCTCATAGCATTCGACCGCCCGTTGCGGTCGCCTCCTGGTTGAAGCTGGTCGCGGAAGAACTGCCCTTGCAGATAGAGCCGATACGCTTCCGGGTTCTCGCTGCGCCCCTTGGACGCGGCTTGCACCTCGGCGATCACCTTGGCGGCCTCGGTCGCCGTCGGCGGGCTTACCCAGCAGCCGCTCGCGCAGCTCCTGCACCACCGACTGCGCGATGTCGTCCTGCACCGCGAAGATGTCGTCGAGCTCGCGGTCGTAGGTCTCCGACCACAGGTCGCGTCCTTCGCCGCCTCGACCAGCTGCGTGGAGATCCGTACGCGTTTGCCGGCCGTGCGCACGCTGCCGGCGAGCACGTTGGCGACCTGGAGTTGCTGTGCCGCCGACGGAATGTCGACTTCCTTGCCCTTGAAGCTGCGTGCCGACGTGCGCGACGCCACGCGCAAGCCCTTGATCTTCGCCAGCACGTTCAGCAGTTCCTCGGACAGCCCGTCGGCGAAGTACTCGTTCTCCTCGTCGTGGCTCATGTTGACGAACGGCAGCACGGCGATCGACGGAACCGACTCCTCGGCGCGCAACGCGTCCGCAACGCGGGGAAAGTGTGACCGCAGGTTCGGGATGACACAGCTGATAGACAGATCTGCGGCTGCGGGAGATCCTTGAGCGTGAATCGCCAAGCGGGACTGAGCACGCCCCTCCGGCAGGGCGTCGCCGCAGGCCTCAGCGCGTGGCGATCCGAGACGAGCGTTTGCCCGCCGTGGCCGCGGCCATCAGGCGGGCGACCCGATTGAGCGGCGGGCCGAAATAGTCGCCCTCGCGCAATTCCGCCTCGCCGGTGTGCAACGCCATGCGGACACGGATGACCGCGCGCTTCGGCCAAGGCTCGGCGTGCAGCGCCCGCTGGGCCGCAAGCGCAGCCGCCAGGCCGTCGGGCGCAGTGCCGAAGGCGGCGTAGAACGCGTCCCCGCCGGTCTTGAAGATACGACCGTCGTGCTGCCCGATCGACAGCCGCAGCAGCGCGTCGTGGCGCGCCAGCGCCGTGCGCATCGCCTCGGGCTGCGTTTCCCACAGCCTGGTGCTGCCCTCGATGTCGGTGAACAGGAACGTGACCGTTCCGGTCGGCAGCGGCGTCGACTTCGGCGCAGCGCGATGGAAGAAGGGTAACTTTATTTTCATCACGAGCAGCGATGGAGCGCCTCGGCGGCCGCGGCTGGCCGACTGATTTCGACCCGACGCATCAGCGGCGTCGCAAGGCAGGCGCGTTCGACGTGGCCCGCGCCCTCGAACGCGGCGATACCGCGGTCCGTCCAGAACCGTCCGCCCGGGTTATCGACCAGATGCTGCTGGAGGATTGCATAGCGGCCTGGGTGCCCGAAGTCGGTCCTGGCGCCTTGCGTCCCCGGCTCGCGTGCGTCCGGTGTCGTAGAAAGAGTAGGCACTTCAATGGACATGGCAAGGGGCGGGCAAGAGCCGTGTTTCGGCGAGCTATGATAAACGCTTTGCAGTCGGACGCCGACGGCGCGCGCGTTGCGAACTGCATCTGCCGATGCCCTCGCGGCGATCAGCCCGCGAGGTGCGCGCGGTAGGAAGCGGTTTCGGCGGCCACGTCGCGTTTGCGGGCAGGATAGAGGCTTCCGAGGTGGCGCACCTCGTACGCGAACCATCGGGGCACGCGCCGGCGTTTACGATGCGCGCCGCGGCGCGCAATGCGGATCGCAACGACGAACGCCGCCGCCGACAGCGCGGCCAGCAGCAGCAGGACCAGGATCGATCCCTGGGGCGAGACCTGCGGCGCGGCCAGCGACGCAAGGGCGACGGGAGCCGCCGCGCGGGCGACGAGCGACGGCGCTGCCAGCCGGCCGAGCAGACTCCCGTACTCGGCGCGACCGAAGAACTCCGCCGGCACCGTGCCGCGGACGATGGTCATCACGCCGTTGGAGAGTCCGTAGAACACCGCGAAGATCAGCGCCGCGCCGACCGAGATGCGCGTGCCGGCGAGCAGGATCAGCATCGACACGATCAGGAGGCCGACGGCGATGACGCCGACGGTCGTTGCCCGCAGATTGCGGCCAAAGGTGATTTCGACGATTCGCCCGACGACCTGCATCGGCCCGATCAGCGCGGCGATCCACACCGCGTCATCCGCCGTCATGCCGCCGCCGCGCATCATCCCGATGAGGTGCGCGGACATCGCCGAAAAGACGAACGCATTCAACGCAAACGACGACGCCAGCGCGATGAACTGCGGCGACGTGCCCTTCGCCGGCGGCCTTGTCGCCCCTTGGCGCTCGGCCGGGTGTTCGGCGGGTTCGGCTCTGACCCGGGCTGGGATCAGCCACCAATGCAGCGGCAGGCATACGGCGAGTTCCAGCGCCGCGAACGCCGCCAGCGTATCCCGCCAGCCGAGGTGGACGAGGCCCAGCTGCGCCAGCGGCCAGAACACCGTGCTCGCAAAGCCGCCGAAGAGCGTGAGCGCGGTCAGTGCCTTGCGGTAGGACGTGCCGAAGTGCTGGGACAGCGTCGCGAAGGCCGGGTCATACAGCGTCAATCCCATCGCCACGCCGCCGACGCACCAGGCGAGGTAATACTCGAGCGCCGATGACACGCGGGACAGCGAAGAACAGCGCGAGCGCCGCCACCACGGAGCCCATCGGTCAGCACGATGCGCCCGCTCCAGCGATCGATGGCGCGGCCCGCCATCGGCGCGGTCAATCCGGAGAGCAGCAGGCCGGCGGAGTAGGCGCCGAAAACATGGGCGGGCGAGAGTCCCAGATCGGCGCCGATCGACGCCCCGAGCACGGCGATGGCGTAATAGAGCGCGCCCCACGAAATGATCTGCGCTATCCCAAGCGCGGGCACGAGCCGCCATGGATCGGCGTCGCGCCCGGCGGCCGTGGCCGGCGGCGTCACGCGCGCCGCGACAGCGCGAGGTGCCCCACGACGAAGTCGCTGAGGCCGGCAATGTCGGCAAGGGCAAATTGCGGCAGCGGCGCGGCGATGGGTTCGTCGGTGACGAGCGCCACCACATGCCGGTTCTGCGGCCAGCGCGCTGCCCGGCCGCTCGCCGCCACGCAGATTTCGATCGTCGGCACGGCGGCGCTCTGGAAGCCTTCGACGATGACGAGATCGACGGGCTCGAGCCGCGCGAGCAGCGTGCCCAGCGCCGGCGCAGGATCGGCGCGAAATTCCTGCATCAGCACCAGGCGCCGGTCGCCGACGAGCATGACTTCATGGCAGCCGGCTTCGCGCCGTGCCCACGACGTCTTTCCGGGCCGGTCCATGTCGAACCCGTCGGGCGCGCGCTTGATCGTCGACACCGACCAGCCTTCGAACCGGAATGACGCGATCAGCATCTCGACGAACGGCGCCTTGTTCAGCGCCGATGCGCCGATGATTCCGATGACCTTCATGCACGTCCTTCACCGATTCGTTGGCTGCATCATAGCGCAGCAACCGCCAGCGGCATCAGGTGTATGCCCTCGGTCAGCAGCGACACGCTCGCCGTCTCTCCGACCACCAGACCGTTGCGCTCCGCGACATGGGTCGGCACCGAAAAGAAGATGTCGGTGCGCTCGCCGTGCACGACGCGCAGCGCCACCGCCGTCATCGCCCCCATCGGAATGCAACGCACGATCTCGCCCGCGACCGGGTTCTCGCGCTCGCCGCGCGACGGGCGCTCGCGCCGATGCAGGATGATGTGCGAGGCGGGAATGCTCCAGGCGACGCGGGTGCCGACGGCGAATTGCGGCGCGAGGCGCGCTTCCAGTGCCGCGTCGAACCAGCGGATGTGCGTGACGTTGCGCTCGCGGTCGTGGCCGACGACGACGGCTTCGAAGATGTTCTTGAGGCCGACCAGCCGCGCGACCAGCGCGCTCGCCGGGCGGGTCGTCACCGCCAGCGGCGTGTCCGCCTGCAGCGTCGATCCGCGGTGCAGGATGCACATCCGGTCGGCCAGCATCGACGCTTCGTCGAGCGCATGGGTGACGAGAATGATCGGAATCCGGAGATCGCGGCGCAGCGTCGCGAGCTCTTCGTAGAGCTTTTCGCGCGTCACCTGGTCGACCGCCGAGAACGGCTCGTCGAGCAGCAGAACCTTCGGATCGCGGGCGAGCGCGCGCGCGACCGCGACGCGTTGCTGCTGGCCGCCCGAGAGCCGCGCGGGACGCCGCGCCTCGAGGCCGGCGAGATTGGTGCGCTCGATCAGCCGCAGCGCGCGTTCCCGGCGGCTGCCCGGCGGCACGTGCCCCATCGCCTGGATCACGTTGTCGAGCGCGGACAGGTGCGGGAACAGCGCGTAGTGCTGGAACACGAACCCGACCGAGCGCTCGTGCGCCGAACGCCGCAGCCCCGCGGCGGTGTCGAGCCAGGTTTCGCCCCCGGCGTCGATGCGCCCGTGCCGCGGCGTGTAGATGCCGGCGATCGTGCGCAGGATCGTCGACTTGCCGCTGCCCGATGGCCCGACCAGCGCCAGCACCTCGCCGGCCGTGCAGTCGAGCGTGACCGCGAGCGGAATCGGCCGCTCCTGCCGCAATTCGACGCGCAGCCCTTCAGTTGGCGGCGGCATGCTGGCGGCGATGACGCGAGGACGTCCAGTACGTGACGGCGATCGCCACGACCGACAGCACGAGCAGCAGCGCCGACATCAGGCCCGCGCCCGCCATGTCGAAGCCCTGCACGCGGTCGTAGATCGCGATGGCGACGGTCTTGGTCTCGCCGGGAATGCTGCCGCCCACCATCAGCACCACGCCGAACTCGCCCAGCGTGTGCGCGAACGTCAGCACCGCCGCGGACAGGAGACCCGTCCACGCCAAGCGGCAATTCGATCCGCCACAGGCTCTGCCAGCTCGTGAGCCCGCAGCACGACGCCGCATGGCGCAGGTCTTCGGGAATCGCCTCGAACGCGCGCTGCAGCGGCTGGATCGCGAACGGCAGGTTGAAGATGACCGACGCCACCAGCAAGCCGTCGAACGTGAACACCAGCGGGTGCCCGGTCACCGCTTCGTACCAGCGCCCCACCGGCGACGCCGCGCCCATCGCCACCAGCAGGTAGTAGCCCAGCACGGTCGGCGGCAGCACCAGCGGCAGCGCGCAGACCGCCTCGACGAGCGGCCGCGCGGCAAAATCGCGCGTCGCCAGCCATCGCCCGGCGACGATGCCGACGGGAACGAGGATCGCGACCGTCAGGAGCGCGAGCTTGAGCGACAGCAGCAGCGCGGTACCGTCCATCGCGTCACTCGCCGGGCAAGGCGAAGCCGTAGCGCTTGAACACCGCGCGCGCCGCCGGCTGCTGCAGATACTCGTAGAAGGCGCGCGCCGTCGCGCCCGCGCGCTTCGTGAGCACCATGCGCTGGGACAGCGGTCGATGCATGCTCTCGGGAATGGGCACGTAGCGCGCACTGCCGAGCACACCGGGTGCCATCGCCAGCGACAAGGCGACGATCCCGCCCTGCGCCGACCCCGACAGCGCGAACTGCGCTGCCTGCGCGACGTTCTCGCCCAATACCAGATGCGGCACGATCGCGTCCCACGCGCCGGCGGCCGTCAGCGCCTCCTGCGCCGCGCGGCCGTAGGGCGCATGCTCGGGATTCGCGATCGCGAACTTGCGCACCCGGCCGTCGGCCACCGCCGGCGCGAGATCCTGCAGGCGCGGATCGAGCTTCAGCGCCGAGCCTTCGGGCACGACCAGCACGATACGCCCCGTCGCATAAGGCGCGCCCTCGTCGAGGGTGCGGCCTTCCTTCGCCAGCGCGAACACCAGCGCTTCGTCGGCCGACAGGAACATCTCGAACGGCGCGCCCTCGGCGATCTGGCGGCGGAAGTTGCCGGACGAGCCGTAGACGATGCGCACCGTGTTGCCGGTGCCGCGCGCGAACTGGGCCGCGATGTCGTCGAGCGCGAAGCGCAGGTCCGCCGCCGCGGCGACGAGCGGCGCATCGGCCATGACCACGGGGGTCACGGCCACCGCGACCAGCGCCAGACAGAGCCGATGCCATCGGCGACGATTGCGATTCATTGCGATGCCGGGCGCGCGAGTCATTCCAGGAAAGCGGCGGCGCGCAACCAGGCGGGTTGCCGGCCCGATTGGCCGACCGACAGGATGCCACAGTCGGCGGCGCCGAGGCGCTGGCGGCGCGCGGCGGCATGTGGTCTAATATTTCGACCGTTGTCGAATAATGGATTTCCTGCCGCCGGCCGGCGCCATCATCGCCTTTGCTGCCATGAATCTGCTTTTCCTGTGCACCGGCAATTCGTGCCGCTCGATACTGGCCGAGGCGACGTTCAATCACCTGGCTCCCGCCGGCTGGCGCGCGATGAGCGCGGGCAGTCACCCGACCGGCCACGTCCACCCGCGCGCGCTGGCCCTGCTGGCCCGGGAAGGCATTTCCGCCGCCGGCGCACACAGCAAGTCCTGGGACCACCTTCCCGCCACGCCCGACATCGTGGTCACCGTGTGCGCCAGCGCGGCCGGCGAGACGTGTCCTGTCTATCTGGAGCCGGTGCTGCGCACGCATTGGGGCGTCGACGATCCGGCGCGCGTCCAGGGCACCGAGGCCGAGATCGACGCCGCGTTCGAGCAGGCGTATCGGGTTCTGCGCGCGCGGATCGAGGCGTTCCTCGCCTTGCCGCTTGATGCGCTGGCCGTCGACACCGCCGCGCTCAAGGCGCAGATGGACAGGATCGCCACATTGCCCGGTTCGCTGGAATCCAGCCCTCATGTCCACGCACCTGAATGCCCTGGCGATCATCCATGAGCGACATCACCAGAAGACTCTCGTTTCTCGACCGGTATCTGACCGTCTGGATCTTCGCGGCGATGGCCTTGGGCGTCGGCCTCGGCTATTTCGTGCCGGGCATCGAAGGCTTCATCAACAGCTTCCAGGTCGGCACGACCAACATCGCCATTGCGGCCGGCCTGATGTTGATGATGTACCCGCCGTTTGCGAAGGTGCGCTACGAGGAGCTGCCCGATGTGTTCCGGGACAAGAAGGTTCTGGCGCTTTCACTGGTGCAGAACTGGATCGTCGGGCCGGTGCTGATGTTCGTGCTGGCGATCGTGTTCCTTCACGACCAGCCGGAATACATGGTTGGCCTCATCATGATCGGTCTGGCCCGCTGCATCGCGATGGTGATCGTCTGGAACGAGCTCGCCAAGGGGTCCACGGAGTATGCGGCGGGCCTCGTTGCGTTCAACGCCATCTTTCAGGTGCTGTTCTTCAGCGCCTACGCATGGGTGTTCATCACCGTGCTTCCGCCGTACTTCGGGATGTCGGGTGCGGTTGTGGATATCTCGATCCGTCAGATTGCCGAGAGCGTCTTCATCTATCTCGGCATTCCGTGCATCGCGGGCGTGTTGACGCGCGTCATCATGCTCCGCTTCGTCACGAAGGATTGGTATCACCGGCATTTCGTGCCGAAGATCGGGCCGATAACGCTGATCGCGCTGCTGTTCACCATCGTCGTCATGTTCAGCCTGAAGGGCAAGCTGATCATCGGCATTCCACTCGATGTCGTGCGGATCGCGATCCCCCTTCTGATCTACTTCATCGTGATGTTCGTCCTGTCGTTCTTCATGAGCAAAGGCCTGGGCGCGAATTACGAAAAAAGCGCCACCCTCTCCTTCACGGCCGCCAGCAACAATTTCGAATTGGCGATCGCGGTTGCCGTCGCGGTCTACGGGATCAATTCGGGCGCGGCCTTTGCGGCGGTCATCGGCCCTCTGGTCGAGGTGCCGGTCATGATCGGCCTGGTCAATGTCGCGCTGCTGTTTCAGAGAAGATATTTCGCGTTGGCCTGACTCGACGGCACGTCTGCCGTCGTCATCGCGCAGTGCGTTCAGCTCCCGTCGGCCGCACCCGGGTTACGCAGCGCCGCCAGCGCCCGCTTGTACTGATTGTCGAGGGCGACGGGGCCGTCGGCGGCAATGCCGAGGTCGCGTATCAGTCCGTCCGCCAGCGCGTAGATCCACGCGTGCACCGCGAGCGATTGCCCGCGCTTCCACGCGTCCTGGACGATCGTCGTCCGGCAGACGTGGACGACCTGCTCGATGACGTTGAGCTCGCACAGGCGGTCGAGACGCGCTTCGTCCGAGGAGAGGCCTTCGAACAGCGCGTCATGTTTGCCGGCGACGTCCTGGATGTGGCGCAGCCAGTTGTCGATCAATCCCAGCGGTGCCGAGGACCACGCCGCGCGCACGCCGCCGCAGCCGTAGTGGCCGCAGACGATGACGTGCTCGACCCGCAACACGTCGACCGCGAACTGGAGCACCGACAGGCAATTCAAGTCCGAATGGACGACGACGTTCCCGACATTGCGATGGACGAACAGCTCGCCGGGAAGAAGCCCGACGATTTCGTTCGCCGGCACGCGGCTGTCCGAGCAGCCGATCCAGAGGTAGCGCGGCGCCTGCTGGGCAGTCAATCGCGCGAAGAAGCCGGGGTCGCGCGCCTCGGTTTTCGCCGCCCAGGACCGGTTGTTCGCGATGAGATGCAGGAGCGCCGTCATGGTGGCCATCGCGCAAAATGCGCATCATACCGTCGCCCGATCACGCGTTGACCAACCGGCGACGTGAGCTCCGACGGCGACCGGGGCGGCCGGGTTGCGTCGATGTACACTTCCTTTCAGGCGGGCTTGCGCTTGCGCGATCCGGGCGACGAGACGGCAACGGATCGTGCTGGCATCGCCGGCAGGCAGGCGGGATCGCACGCGGTGCTGCTGGCACAGCAGTTTTCGGTGAGATACGCGACCAACCCGTTCATCGCGTCGAAGTCGGCGCGGTACCAGATGAAGCGCCCGTCCTGGCGGGGAACGATCAGCCCGGCTTGATGCAGCTCCTTGAGATGGAACGACAACGTGGGCGGGGCGAGCGCGAGCTTTTCCGCAATGGCGCCGGCCGACAGCCCCTCGGGGCCGTGCTCGACCAGCAGGCGAAAGACCGCCAGCCGGCTTTCCTGCGCCAGCGCGCTCAGTTCCGCCAGCGCCCGCTTGGTTTCCCTGTTCGTCATGATATGGAGCGGGATGATAGCGCACCCGGCGCGCGGCGCCCGGGTCGTGCTGATGGCCGCGCCGCAGCCGCAGAACGCCGGGTCAGGAAACCTTGCGGTTCGGGCAGTCGCGGCAGGACAGGCGTTCGCCCTCGGGACCGACCACGCCGGGGCCGCCGCACGACCCGCGCATGCACCGGCCGGCGAGCGATTGCCCGATCGCCATCGCGGCAACGGCGCCGCCGAACATGACCAGCACGATCAGGAACACGAGGCCGACGGTCGCGAGATCCATGGCCGGCCGCCGGTCACGCCGCGGGGCGTCCGCCGAGTGCGGCGAAGGCGCTCGTCTGCCGCTCGCCGAACCCGCCGCCCGGCTCGCGCACGATGAAATACGCCGCGAGGCCGCGTGCCTCGGCCAGCGCATGGCCGCGCTCCGCGCCCAGCACGATCAGCGCCGTCGCCATCGCGTCGGCGTACGCGCAATCGGCCGCCACCACGCTCACCGAGGCAAGCCCGTTTCTGATCGGCGCGCCGGTGCGGGGATCGATCTCGTGGCAATAGCGCTGCCCTTGGCGCTCGAAATAGATCCGGTAATCGCCCGACGTAGCCATCGACTGCCCGGACAGCGGAACGATGAAGTGCGCCCGCTGCGGCACGGCGTCGGGCCGCTCGATCGCGATCTGCCAGGGCCGGCCTTCCGCGTTGCACCCGCGGGTGCGGATTTCGCCGCCCGCCTCGACCATGTAGTCGTCGACACCCACCGCCTCGAGCGCCAACGCCGCCTTGTCGACGCCATACCCTTTGGCGATGCCGGACAGATCGGCGCGCAGGTCGGGGCGGCCCTTCGCGACGGTGCGCGCCTGCGCATCGAGCGTCAGCATCCGCCAGCCGACGCGCGCTTCCAGCGCCTCGGTCTCGGCCGCGGTGACGATGCGCTCGTGCCGGCCGGGGCCGAAGCCCCAGGCATCGACGACGGGGGCCACGGTGATGTCGAACGCGCCGCCGGTCGTGGCACTCACCGCCTGTGCGAGCGCGAACACCGCATACGTGTCCGCCGACAGCGGATAGGGCGCTCCCGACGCGTGCGCGTTGAAACGCGACAGCTCGGACTCCGCGCGGTACGCGGACATGGCGCCTTCCACCGCTTCCAGCGCGCCGTGCGCCGCCGCGCGAATCGTGGCGTCGCCGGCCGCCGCGCGTGCCGCCCCGGCAACCTTCACCGTATACGACGACCCCATCGTCGGGCCGCGGAATTCCAGCGCCGGGACACCGGCCGTACTGCGCCAATCGCCGCAGCCCGAAACCAGCGCCGCGGCGCCCATCGCCTGCAACAGCGTGCGGCGGCGCGGAGAAATGAGTGTATCCATGGTCGTGCTCCCCTCAGGCATTGTCGCTGCTCGCCGCGCGCACCGCCGCCTCGAAGCGGCCCTCGCCGTGGCGGATCATCTGGTAGACGAGGTCGCGCATCGAGACGAGCCCATGCACGCGCGGGCCGTCGATGACGAGCAGGTGGCGAAAGCCATGGACGTGCATCAGGGCCAGCGCGGCCTCGATGGTCGTCCCCGGCGAGACGAAGCGGACATCGCGCGTCATCACCAACGACACCGGCGTGGTCTTGGGGTCGTGGCCGGCATTGATGACGCGGACCAGCAGGTCGCGTTCGGTGAACACGCCGGCCACGAGACCGTCCTCGGTCAGCGCCAGCACCGCGCCGACGTCGCCGGAGGCCATGACATCGACCGCCTCGGCGACGGTCGCCGCCGCCGGCACCGAAATGAGCTCGTCGCTGCCCCGGTCACGGACAACGGATTCCACGGATTGGTGCGTCATGTCGAGTGCTCCTTCCTCGGGCGGCCCCGGGTTTTGCGCTGCGCACCCCGGGCTACGGTCATCAACCGAAATCGTCCAGCATTATGTTCTCGCGGTCCACGCCGAGCGACAACAGCATCGCGATGACCGCCGTGTTCATCGGACCCGGCCCGCACATGTAGTACTCGATGTCTTCCGGCGCCGGGTGGTCTTTGAGATACCGGTCGTGGAGCACGTTGTGGATGAAGCCGGTCGGCCCGGTCCATTGGTCCTCCGACAGCGGCTCGGACAGCGCGAGATGCCATTCGAAATTCGGATGGCTCTTCTGCAACGCCTCGAACTCGTCGACGTAGAACGCCTCGGCGAGGCTGCGCGCCCCATACCAGAACGTAGCCCGGCGCTGCGTCTGCAACCGCTTGAACTGGTCGAAGATGTGCGAGCGCATCGGTGCCATCCCCGCGCCGCCGCCGATGAAGCACATTTCCTTGTCGGTGTCGCGCGCGAAGAATTCGCCGAACGGCCCGGAGACGGTGACATCGTCGCCAGCCTTGAGGCCGAAGATCCAGGAGCTCATGATGCCGGGCGGGATGTCCTCGCGATAGTCCGGCGGGAACGCGATCCGGATCGTGAACAGCAGGATCCCCTTCTCGTTCGGGTAGTTCGCCATCGAATACGCGCGCTGCACCGGCGCCTCGACCACCGATTTGAAACGCCAGAGGTCGAAACGGTCCCAGGTCTCCCGAAACGGCGGTTCGACGTCGAAATCGCGGAACGACAGCGTGTGCGCCGGGCATTCGATCTGCACGTAGCCGCCGGCGCGGAAGGGTACCTCCTCGCCGGCCGGCAGCGCGAGCTTCAGCTCCTTGATGAACGTGGCGACGTTGCGGTTCGACACGACCTTGCACGTCCACTTGCGGACGTCGAAGACCTCCGGCGCGATCTCGATCTTCATGTCGCGCTTGACCTTGACCTGGCACGCGAGCCGGCAGCCGCGCTTCGCCTCGCCCCGGCTGATGTAGCCGGTCTCGGTGGGCAGGAGGTCGCCGCCGCCTTCCCTGACGATCACCTCGCAGACCCCGCAGGCGCCCTTGCCGCCGCACGCCGAGGGAATGAAGATGTGATGCTCGGCCAGCGTGCCGAGCAGCGTGTTGCCGGCGGCGACGCGCAGCATCTTTTCCGGGTCGTCGTTGATCAGGATCGACACGTCGCCATGCGCGACCAGCTTCTGCTTGGCGGCGAGGAGGATCCCCACCAGCAGCAGGATCACCGCGGTGAACATCGCCACGCCGAGCAGGATGGCTGGACGCTCACAGCTGGATCCCCGAGAACATCATGAACGCGACCGACATCAGGCCGGCGGTGATGAACGTGATGCCCAGTCCCTTGAGCCCGGCCGGCACGTCGGAGTAGCGCATCTTCTCGCGCACGCCGGCCATCGCCGCGATCGCGAGCGCCCAGCCCAGCCCCGATCCCACGCCGTAGACGACGCTTTCGGTGAACGTGTAATCGCGTTCCTGCATGAACAGCGAACCGGCGAGGATCACGCAGTTCACCGCGATCAGCGGCAGGAACACGCCGAGCGTCGAGTAGAGCCTGGGCGCGAAGCGGTCGACGGTCATCTCCACGATCTGCGTCGCCGCCGCGATGGTGCTGATGAACAGGATGAACGACAGAAAACCCAGGTCGATCCTGGCCAGCGCCGGGTGCACCCAGGCTAGCGCGCCTTCGGCCAGCAGGTAGTGCAGGATCAGGTTGTTGAGCGGCACGGTCAGCACCTGGACGAACACGACCGCCACGCCCAGTCCCAGCGCCGTGTCGACCTTCTTCGAGCAGGCGAGAAACGAGCACATGCCCAGGAAGAAGGCGAGCGCCATGTTCTCGAGGAAGATGGACCTGACGAGCAGGTTGGCGTAATGCTCCATGGTGCCCTCGCGTTCAGTCCTTTTCCTGCAGCTCGGGCTTCCAGGTGCGCAGCAGCCACACGAGGAGCGCGATGAGGAAGAGGCCCGAGGGCGCCAGCAGCATCAGGCCGTTCCCGACATACCAGCCGCCGTCGGAGGTCAGGGGCAGCACGACGTAACCGAAGATCTTGCCGGCACCGGTCAGCTCGCGCGCCAGCGCCACGAGCAGCAGCACGACCGAGTAGCCGAGCCCGTTGCCCACGCCGTCGAGGAACGACGCCCACGGCGGATTCTGCATCGCGTAGCCCTCGGCGCGGCCCATCACGATGCAATTGGTGATGATCAGCCCGACGAACACCGAGAGCTCGAGCGACAGTTCGAACAGGTAGGCCTTCAGGACCTGGTCGACCATGATCACCAGCGAGGCGATGATGGCGAGCTGGACGATGATGCGGATGCTGTTCGGAATCCAGTTGCGCACGGTGCTGACGGCGAGGTTCGCGCAGGCGGTCACGATGGTGACGCCGATGCCCATCACCAGCGCCTTGTCCATTCGCGTCGTCACCGCAAGCGCCGAGCAGATGCCCAGCACCTGCACGCCGATCGGGTTGTTGGCGATGATCGGGGCGATCAGCGCCGTTCGCTCCCCTTTGCCGAAGATGGCGGCGGCGACAGTCACGGCTTCACTCCTTGACGAAATTTCTGGAGGAAGCGCCCCCAGGCGTCGTTCGACATCCAGAACCTGGTCAGCCGCGAGACGCCATTGCTCGTGATCGTCGCGCCGGACAGGCCGTCGACGTGCAGCGGATCCGTGTCCGGCGGGCCGGCCTTGCCTTTGATGACGACGAGCTGCGGCTCCCAGTTGTCGTCGTAGATCTTGCGGCCGTTCCAGACCGCCTGCCATTTCGGGTTGCTGATCTCGCCGCCCAGGCCCGGCGTTTCCTTCTGATCGTAGTACGTGAGGCCGCGCACGGTATTGCCGTCGCGCTCGAGCGCGAGGAACCCGTAGAGCGTGCCCCACATGCCGACGCCTTCGATCGGCAGCACGACCAGCTGGA
>CAWEOX010000028.1:0-72385 GCA_963810845.1 uncultured beta proteobacterium
CTTCTCCCTCTACATCCGGTTGAAGCTGAACGAGTCGCCGGTATTCCAGCGGATGCAGGCCGAGGGCCGCGGGTCGAAGGCGCCGCTGACCGACAGTTTCCTGCGTTACCCGAACAACAAGTATGTGCTGCTGGCACTCCTCGGCGCGACGGCGGGGCAGGGCGTCGTGTGGTACACGGGCCAGTTCTACGTGCTGTTCTTCCTGACGCTGACGCTGCAGGTCGATTACCCGATCGCCTACGCGCTGGTCGCGGCGTCGCTGCTGCTCGGCACGCCGTTGTTCATCTTCTTCGGGTGGCTGTCGGATCGCATCGGCCGGCTGAAGATCATCATGGCCGGCTGCCTGATCGCCGCGGTCACGTATTTGCCGCTGTTCCAGGGGCTCACCCATTACGTGAACCCGGCGCTCGAGGCGTACGCGGCGAGAACGCCGATCAGCATCCACGGGGCCGACTGCCATTTCCATCTGTTCGTGGGCCCTTGGAGCCGCTTCAGCGATTGCGATCGCGTCCGCGATTTCATGACCAGGCAAGGCCTGTCGTTTACGTCGATCGCGGGCGTGCCGGGCGCGCCCGTCGTTACCACGATCGGTGACGCGACGATCACCGGCTGGAACGAGGACAGCATCGCCGGCGCGTTGAAGGCGAGCGGATATCCGGGACCTGCCGACAGCAGCCGGATCGACTACCCGATGACATTGTTGCTGTTGTTCGTCATGCTGATCTACGTGGCGATGGCCTACGGTCCGATCGCGGCATTCCTGGTCGAGATGTTCCCGACCAGCATCCGCTACACATCGATGTCGCTGCCCTACCACATCGGCAACGGGTGGTTCGGCGGCATCCTGCCGCTGCTCGCGACCGCGATGGTGGCGGCAACCGGCGACATCTATTACGGACTCTGGTATCCGATCGCGGTCGCCGGCAGCTCGGCCGTCATCGGCACGGTGTTCCTCAAGGAAACGCTGGGCACCCGGTTGCATTGAGGCGCGTGCCAGCGGCGCATGAAAAAGGCCCGCAACCGCGGGCCTTTTTCGGTGCGCGAAAGGCTGCGCTCAGGTGCCTAGGCTCACCACCGTGTCGCCGGTGAGGTTCGGATAGCGGACGTGCTCGACCAGCTCCTGCGTTTCCTTGTCCGGCGCCGGCGTCAGCAAGCTGACGACGATGATCACGAGGAATCCCAGCGGCACGCCCCACAATCCCGCGGAAATCGCCGGGATTCCCCACCAGGTGTTGTCGGCGATGGAGCTCGTGACCCCGAACAGCCCGCGCAGCCAGGGCTGGGTCGTCGCCATGTAGTAGAACGTGATGCCGAGCCCGGCGATCATGCCCAGCGTCGCCCCCCACTTGTTGGCGCGCTTCCAGAAGATTCCGCAGACCAGCGCCGGGAAGAACGCCGCGGCCGCGAGCGAGAACGCCGCGGAGACGAGGAACAGGATATCCGCCGGCTTCTGTGCCGCCACCGTCGCCGCGATCAGCGCCACCACCAGCAGCAGGATCTTGGAGATCGTCACCCGTCGCGCCGTCGACGCATTCGGATCGAGCATCTTGTAGTAGAAGTCGTGCGACAGCGCGTTGGCGATCGTCAGCAGCAGGCCGTCGGCGGTGGACAGCGCCGCGGCCAGACCGCCCGCGGCTACCAGGCCGGAAATCACGTACGGCAGGCCCGCGATCTCCGGGGTGGCCAGCACGATGATGTCGCCGCCGATCGCGATTTCCGCGAGCTGCACGATGCCATCCTTGTTCACGTCGACGATCGACAGCAGCCCCGGATCGACTCTCTGCCACGATGCGACCCACTGCGGCAATTTGGCGAACTCGGATGCCGACGACGAACGAGTAGACGTCGAATTTCGCCAGCACGCCGAGCGCCGGCGCCGTGAAGTACAGCAGGAAGATGAAGAACAGCGACCAGAACACCGACTCGCGCGCCTGGCGGACCGACGGCGTCGTGTAGTAGCGCATCAGGATGTGCGGCAGCGCGGCCGTGCCGACCATCAGGCAGAACACCAGGGCGAGGAAATTGCGGCGCGAGACGTCGCGCGCGGACTCGTCCTTGCCCGGAAACGCCTCGGCGTGGCGCAGCGGCGGCCCGGCGCGCGCCGCGAGCCCGGCGTCCTTGGTCCAGGCAGCCTTTGCGGCGGCGGCGTCCTTCGGATAGTCCGCGAGCGACTTCTCGGTCGCGGCGACCTGATCGGCCGGCGCGTTGTCGGCCTTGAGCTTGTCGACCTTGGCGGTCAGCTCCTGCTTGCCGGCGTCATACGAGCCGGGCAGGCCCTTCAACTTGGCGCTGGCGTCGTCGGCGCGCGCCTTGAAGATGGCGCGGACCTCCAGCTCCTTCGGATCCTTGATGAATTTTTCCTCGAGCGCCGTGACCTTCTCGAGCTGCTTGCCGTACACGATCTGCGGGATCGGGATGCCGGTCTGCTTCACCGACAGCCACACCACCGGGATCATGTAGGCGATGATCAGGATGATGTACTGCGCCACCTGCGTCCAGGTTACCGCCCGCATGCCGCCCAGGAACGAGCAGACCAGGATGCCGCCCAGACCCAGGAAAATGCCGAGCTCGAACGCCACGCCGGTCAGCCGCGTTGTGATGAGGCCGACGCCGTAGATCTGCGCGACGACGTAGGTGAACGAGCACAGGATCGCGGCGAAGATGCCGACGGCGCGCGGGATATTGCCGCCGTAGCGTGCGCCGAGGAAGTCCGGAATCGTGAACTGCCCGAACTTGCGCAGGTACGGCGCGAGGAACAGCGCGACCAGGCAATAGCCGCCGGTCCATCCCATGACGAATGCGAGGCCGCCGAAGCCCGTCAGGTACAGCGTGCCGGCCATGCCGATGAACGACGCCGCGCTCATCCAGTCCGCGCCGGTGGCCATGCCGTTGAACAGCGCCGGAACGCGCCGGCCGGCAACGTAGTACTCGGCCGCGTCGGAGGTGCGGCTCATGATGCCGATGCCGGCATACAGCCCGACCGTCGCCATCAGGAAGATGTAGCCGATCCACTGCCGCGAGAGCCCCATCTGCTCGGCGATGGCGAGCAGGATGACGAACGTGACGAATCCGCCCGTGTACCACGTGTACACCCGCTTCAGTTGCGACTTGAAGTCCCTGTGCGAGCCTGCGGAGAATACGCCGCCGCCCGGTACTGCTTGTTCCTGAATGCCGGCCATTATTCGTCCTCCCCTTCATGCACGTCGAACTCGCGATCGAGCGAGTTCATGTATCTCGCGTAGTACCAGATGATGACCACGTAGATGATCAACGAACCCTGCGCCGCCATATAGAACGCGAAGGGCCAGCCGAAGAAATTGAACGAAAGGTCGCGGGCGAAAAACCCGAGGACGAACGTTGCGACGAACCAGACGAAGAGCAAGATTGCCGTGATCGACAGGTTCTTGCGCCAATACTCCAGATGCTTTGCAGTCAACTGCATGGCAGGCTCCTCCTTCCAGCTACAAGAATCCGCTACCCCGGGGTCGGGCCGCGGGTCGTTCTCTTTTTTTGCTGTGCCGTGCCCCTGCGAGACCCCGGTACGGGGTGGGGCTATTTTCGGCGAGTATAGACGAGTCCTTCGAATGCGCAACACGCCCCGACCGAATCCGGTCCGCACGGCGCGCCCGCGCCGGATGGAAGCGCAACACGGGAGGTTGTTTACGACAGAACTTCGGTCCGCAGCCCGGTTTCGCGCATGAGTTGCCGGGCAACGTTCGGCTCGAACGTGGCGAGATGGTCGAGGATCTTCTGCGTTTCCTCGGGGTGCCCCAGATCGTGCTGGACCCGCGCGAGCTGGTACCAGCCGTAGGGGCTCATCGGCTGCAGCCGGGTGTTGCGCTTGAGGGGCGCCACCGCGTCCGCGAGCCGGCGTTGCGCGATCAGCGACATCGCGAGGCCGTAATGCGCCCGGTCGTGGTCGGGATTGGCCTCCAGCGCGTGCCGGAAGGCCGCGATCGCCGCTTCGTGGTCGCCCAATTCCTGCAGCAGGAAACCGCGGTCGAAATGCGCCTCGGCGTCGCCGGGCTTGAGCGCGGTCACGCGGTCGAACATCGCCAGCGCTTCGCGCTTGCGGCCCTGCTGCGCGTACTGGTAACCGATCGACGCCAGCGCGAGCGTGTCCGCCGGATCGAGCTCCAGCATCCGCCGGTAGAAGTCGACGGCCACGTCGCGGCGCCGGAACAGCACGCACCAGGCGGCGGCCTGATCGAAGTACCAGCGCCGCAGGCGGAGCTTCATCGTTGCGCCAGGCATGCGGAGACGGCGAGGCCATGCCGCGCACAGGTGCTCGCGATTTCGAGCATCACCCAGCCGTAGACGACCAGAAGCACCGAAAACGCGACGACCGGCAGGTGGCGGTCCGGGATGAAGCGCGGCGCGATCCAGCGGCACGGCTTTACCACCGGCGACGCCACGATCTGGAACAGCCGGTAGATGATGTTGCGCTGCGGCGGCTGACCCATCGCGCGGGTAAGGACGGACGTCGCCCCCTGGCCGACGAGCGCGAACAACGGTATCGCGACGAGAAGCTGGACGAGGCGCAGCCAGAAGATCGTAGTGGGGAGGTCGTTCACTGCGCTGCGCCGAAGCGTCGGAATGGAAGGGCTCGGCGCGCCGGGTGGCATCGCCGGCGCGTAGTGTACCCAAATCCCGCGCTTGCGTGCCGCGAAGCGGGCCACTGCCACGCTGCGGCGTCAGAGCAGGCCGATCGCGCTTCCGGCGGCGCCGGCGAGCACCGACACGAAGGCGAGCAGCACGATCGAGATTCCGACGAACTCGGCGCCGCCTCCGGCAGGCACCTTCAGCACCCGATGCACGCCCAGCCAGTACAGGAACAGCGTGTGGCACACGCCGACCATGCCGACGATCGCCATGGCCGGAAGCACCAGCGTCGCGCCGGCGAGCAGGACCGGAATTGCGCCGTAGGTCGCGACCTTGAGCGCGGCAAGGTAATCGCGCGCGATGCCGAACATCGGCGCGATGAGGGCGAAGATCGCGGCCAGCGCGAAGATCGAGCCGACGATGGCGAAGAACGTCGTCGCGCCGGCGGCGAAAATCTCGCCGGGCGGCACGAGGTAGCCGTGCACCGGATCCCACTCCCGGTCGAAGATCTTCATCCCGATCATCGTCGCGATCGGCGCCAGCACGGCAAGCGGCAGGATGTAGCCGCGCAGCAGCGCGTCGACCGATGTCTTCTCCTCGGCAATCACCTCCCATTCCGCCCGCGGGACGGAAGATGAGGTAGACGATGCGGCGCAGCGTTTCCACGGGGCGTGCCGGGATGATGCGCCAGTGTAGCGCGCGGCCTCCGTGCGTGCACGGCGCGCTGACGGCATGATCGCTGCTCGTACCGCCCGGCGGTGCGCGCCGCCGCGCCTTGCGCGATCAGTCCGCGCTGCCCAGCCATTTCTGCTGCGCGCGCGGCTCGCACCAGCGCGGCGAATCCGCGCACGCCCTGTTTCGCCGCCATGGCGCGCAGGCGCAACAGGAGCTCGGCGGTCGCGAGCGCGTCGGCCGCGGCGTTGTGGCGAATCGTGCATTCGATGCCGAACGCGGCCAGCGAGTCGTCGAGGCTGCGTTTGCCGGAGCGCGACGCGTCCGGCGCCAGCGGCCTGAGCGAGCGCCGCGAGATCGAGCCATGGCGCGCGTCGTCGGCCGCGATGCCGGCGCGCGCGCACGCGCTGCGCAGGACGGCGCGATCGAAGTCGGCATGGAAGCCCACGCGAGGCGCGTCGGCGGCCCAGTCGCGGAAAGCGGCCAGCGCCTCCGGCGCCGGCACCCCCTGCCGCCTGCGCGCCGTGGCCGATCCCGTGGATGGCGATGTTCGCGGCGTCGCCGGACGGGATCGCCGCGCACCACGATCTCGAAGCTGTCCTCGAGCAGGATGCCGCGGTCGTCGACCGCGACGCCGCCGATCGCAAGCAGGCGATCGCGCAGAGGGTCGAGGCCGGAGGTTTCGGTGTCGACGACGATCCAGCGCCGCCGGCGCGGGTGCCGCGCCTTCGGGCGGGCCGCCGCCGAACCAGCGCCGCAGCGAAGGAAGCCGGAAGGTCATCCGGGATAATCGACTTCGAGCCGCTGCTGGATCTTGCGCGCCTGCCGCAGCGCCTCCTTCAGGATGCGGCGATCGAGGTCGGACAGCTCGGCCAGCGGTACCAGGTTCGGGTTGCCGTCAGGTGCGGCGGCGCCTTCCCGCGCTGCCCGACGATGCTGCTCGCGCAGCCGCAGCAGTTGGATGTATTCGAAAGCGTCGCAGAAGGAACGGGCTTCGCTCGCCGGCAGCCCGCCCTTGGCCGCCGCCTGCTCCAACCGCTCGACGGTGCCGGTGGCGGTGATGCCGCGCGCGAGCGCGAGGATGCGCGCGGCGTCGACAAAGGGCACGCTCCCGCTCATCTTGAGATCGATGCCCTCGACGCCGGTCTTGTCCGCGGCCGCCTGCAGCTCGCCGAACCAGCCGAGCGGCGGGCGGTTGGCCAGCGCGTTGTCGGACATCTGTTTCAGGAATCGGGCATTGGCGTGGGCGTGCTGCGCGATGTCGGCGCGCAGCGCGTCCGCGAGTTGCGCGTCGCCCCACAGCGGTCGGAAGTCGAAAAAGACGCACGCGGCAAGCAGGCTGACCGGATCGCCGCGGTCGATCCAGTTCTCGAACGCGGCTTTCCATTCGTCGAGGCTCGCGCACCAGCGCGGATTCATCGCCATCACGCCGCCTTTGCACAGCGGATACCCGCAGCGCGCGAGCGCTTCGTTGACCGCGCGCGCAAACGGCAGCAGCCGCTCGCGGAACGCGTCGGGCGCCGCGCCGGGCTCCCGGCTGACGAAGATGAGGCCGTTGTCCTGGTCGGTCGCGATGGTCTGCTCGTTGCGGCCTTCCGAGCCCATCCCCAGCCAGCATAGTCGCGACGCCGGAAAGGTCGAAGTCTTCGCGGTGAGGTCGAGGATGCGCGCCGTGAGCTGGTCGTTGAGGCTCGAGATCATTCGCGTGAGTTGACCGGCGGCAACCCCTTGCGCGACCAGCGCGTGCGATAGCGCGCGGATGTCGGCCGCGCATTGGACGAGTGTGGGAACGTCGCCGGCGCGGCGGATCGCCGACGCAAGCTCCCGCACCGAGAGCCGCTGGAGGCGTGAACAGGTCGCGTTCGGACACGACGCCCGCGACCGCGCCATCTCGGTCCAGCACGACCACGTGCCGGATGCCGCGCCGCGCCATGACCAGCGCCGCGTCGCCCGCGGTGGCGTCGACGGGCAGCGTGATCGCCGGCACGCTCATGACGTCGGCCATCGGCGCCGTGAGCGGCCGCTGCGGCAGCACGATGCGGCCGATCACGTCCTGCCGCGTGAAGATGCCCAGCGGTCTCGCTTGCGCATCGACGACCGGCATGGAGCCGATCCGATGCTCTTCCATCATTTTCAGCGCATGCGTCGATCGGCGTGCCGATCGGACAGCAGGTCATCGGCGCCTGCCGCAGCAAGCGCGTCGAGCGGCGTGGCGAGCCCCCGCTGCTCGGTGAGCGTCGCCGCATAGGTCGCCTGCAGTTGCGCCCGCGAAAGGTCGAGGAGGTGCGCGAGGCGGCGCGTGCAGAAGTCCTGGAAGATGGCCGACGAGCGGATCAGCGCGTCGAATGTCGAGGCCGGAAACGCGAGGCAGAAGGTGTCCTGCGTTGCCCGGTAGATGCTGGTGACGCCGCGCTGCGCGAGGAGCGCGCCCAGCGGAAACATCTCGCCGGCGGAAAGCTCCCAGAGATCCGTCGGCGCTCCGTGCCTGGACGTTCGCCGCGGACGGTGCCCTGGCGAATGACATAGCAATGCGCCGGCCGGTCCGCGGCCTCGGCGTGAGGATCGTTTCGCCGGGCGCGAAATAGCGGAGCTCGCGATGCGCGGACGATGCGGTCGAGGTCGCCTTCGCTCATCGCCGCGAACGGCGCGTGCGGCTTCAACGCCTGCCTGAGGCCGGCGAGGACGGACGGTGCGGGGCTCGGTTGAGACGGCAACGCGGTGCCTACCCCGCCGGCGGCGCGGTCTCCGCGAACGCGGGCGGCGACTCGTCGATGAGGACGTACTCGATCTTCTTTTCCGCGAGCACGACGCGAACCTTGCGGGCGTAGGGGCTCGTCGGGGTGGCAATCAGTTTCATCGCGGCGGCTTCAGTATAGCATCGCGATTCGCGCGATCCGGCGCCGCGCGGACGAGGTTTCCCCGCGCTGGAGCAGCCCCTCACCCATGCTAAACTCGGCTCCGCCGATTGCCCGGGCAACCGTCATCCCGATACCGTGTCAGCCCTCGATTCCGAATCCGCCGCGCTCGACGCGCTGACCGCGCTGTCGCCGCTCGACGGCCGTTATGCGGCGAAGGTCGCGCCGCTGCGCGAGCACTTCAGCGAGTTCGGTCTGATTCGCGCGCGCGTGCGCGTGGAAATCGCATGGCTTTCCGCGCTGGCCGATGAACCGGGCATTCCGGAGGTCGCGCCGTTTGCGAGCGCCGCGCGCATCGCGCTCGCCGATGCGGCTGCATCATTCACCGCCGCCGACGCGCTGCGGGTGAAGGCGCTCGAGCGCACGACCAACCACGACGTCAAGGCGGTCGAATACTGGCTGAAGGAGCGCTTCGCCGGCGTTCCCGGGATCGCGGCGGTGGCCGAGTTCGTTCATTTCGCGTGCACGTCCGAGGACATCAACAACCTCGCGCACGGGCTGATGCTCGCCGAGGCGCGCCGGACGCTGCTGCTGCCCGCGCTGCGCGACATCGCGGCCGATCTGCGCGCGCTCGCGCATGCCCATGCGGGCCTGCCGATGCTCGCCCGCACCCACGGCCAGCCGGCGACGCCGACCACGCTCGGCAAGGAAATGGCGAACGTTTACGCCCGGCTCGAGCGCGCGATCGCCGCCGTCGAGCGGGTGCCGATCAAGGGCAAGATGAACGGCGCCGTCGGCAACTACAACGCGCACGTCGTCGCCTACCCCGACGTCGACTGGGAACGGTTCGCGGCCAAGGTCGTCGACGGTTTGGGCCTGGAGTTCAATCCGTACACCACGCAGATCGAGCCGCACGATTACATGGCCGAGCTCTTCGACGCCGTCGCCCGCGCCAACACGATGCTGATCGACCTCGATCGCGACCTCTGGGGCTACGTGTCGCTGGGCTACTTCCGCCAGCAGATGCGCGAAGGCGAGGTCGGCTCGTCGACGATGCCGCACAAGGTCAACCCGATCGACTTCGAAAATTCGGAAGGCAACCTCGGGCTCGCCAACGCCATCCTGCGGCATCTGGCCGAGAAGCTTCCCGTGTCGCGCTGGCAGCGCGACCTCACCGACTCGACGGTGTTGCGCAACATGGGTGTCGCGCTCGGTTACGCGCTGCTGGGATGGGTGTCGCTGCGCCAGGGTCTCGGCAAGCTCGCCGTCGAGCCGGCGCGGCTCGCCGCCGACCTCGAAGCCAACTGGGAGGTGCTGGCCGAGCCGATCCAGACGGTGATGCGGCGCTACGGGTTGCCCAATCCCTATGAGCAGCTGAAGGCGCTGACGCGCGGCCGGACCGGCATGACGCGCGCCAGCCTGCATGCGTTCATCGACGGCCTCGCGCTCCCCGAGGAGGCCAAGGCGCGGTTGAAGGCGCTGACGCCCGCGGCGTACACCGGCAAGGCCGAGGCGCTCGCCAAGCGCGTCTGATCAGCCGCGCATCATCCGGAGCGGCCGCGCCGCTCCTTGATGAACGTCGTTGCCGCGGGAATCAGCGACACCACGACGATCGCCAGCACGATCAGTGTCAGGTGGTCCTTGACCCAGGGAATGTTCCCGAACAGGTAGCCCGCGTAGACGAGCGACACGATCCACGCGACCCCGCCGATCACGTTGAACGACAGGAACTTCCGGTAGGTCATTCCCGCCACGCCCGCGAGGAACGGCGCGAACGTGCGGACGATCGGCACGAAGCGGCCGATGATGATCGTGACGCCGCCGTACTTGTCGTAGAACTCCTGGGTCCGCCGCAGGTGCGCCTGCTTGAACCAGCGCGAGTCGGGCCGTTCGAACACCTTGGGCCCGATGAAGTGGCCGACCGAGTAATTGACGGTGTCGCCGAGTATGGCGGCGACGGCCAGCACGACGACGAGAACGTGCACGTCGAGCCCGGCCGTCGCCGCGACGGTGCCGGAGATGAACAGGATCGAGTCGCCCGGCAGGAACGGGAACACCACGAGCCCCGTTTCGGCGAAGATGACGAGGAACAGCAGCGCGTACAGCCATGGTCCGTACTGCGCGGCCAGCTGGGCGACGGTCTGGTCGAGCGCGAGCAGCGAGTAGAAGATCGTTGTCAGCATTCGAAATGCGGGTGGTAGCCGTGCGGGGCTACGCGATGCCGGGCACTAGCGGTCCGGATTACGGCATGACCTTGTCGCCGGCCCCTTCGCGTTTCTTGTCGGGCTTCACCAGGTCTTCGCGCGAGACGCCCATCCACATGACGAGCGGGGCCATCACCAGCACCGACGAGTAGATGCCGAAGCAGATGCCGATGGTGAGGGCGAGCGCGAAGTAGTGCAGCGTTTCACCGCCGAAGAACAGGATCGACAGCACCATCAGCAGCGTCATGCCGTGGGTGATGATCGTTCGCGAGATCGTGCTGGTGATCGCGTTGTCGATGACGTGCGTGACCGTCGCCTTCCTCATCTTGCGGAAGTTTTCGCGGATCCGGTCGGCGATGACGACGGATTCGTTGACCGAATAGCCCAGCACCGCCAGCACCGCCGCCAGCACCGGCAGCGAGAACTCCCACTGGAACAGCGCGAAAAAGCCGAGGATGATGATCACGTCGTGCAGGTTGGCGATGATCGCCGAGACGGCGAACCGCCATTCGAAGCGCATCGCGAGGTAGGCGACGATGCCGAGCGAAACCAGCAGCAGGGCGAGCGCCCCGTTCTCGAAGAGCTCCTTGCCGACCTGCGGCCCGACGAATTCGACGCGCTGCTGCCGCGCGGAATCGTCGTCGCCCTTGAGCGAGTTCATGACCCGCTCCGACAACTGGGCGCTGGAGAGGCCTTCCTTCAGCGGCAGCCGGATCAGCGCGGTGTTGGAGCTGCCGAAGCTCTGCGCCGAGTACTCGCCGAGATTGAGCTTGTCGAGCGCTCCGCGCAGGCGGTTGAAATCGACCGCGTGGCCGTAGGTCACCTCGATCACCGTGCCGCCGCGGAAGTCGACGCCCAGATTGAGGCCGCGCGTGGCGAGGAACACGACGGCCAGCACGAACGTCACCGCCGAAATCACGTTGAAGATCAGCGCATAGCGCATGAACGGGATGTCGCGCGTGATTCTGAAGAATTCCATGGCGTTACCTTTGCTGGCGTCGACGGGTGACTGGGGGCGCGATCACTTGGCCGGCGTGGGCGCGATGGCGGGCTTCCACACCTGCCCGATCGAGATCCGGTCGAGCTTCTTGCGGTTGCCGTAGATCAGGTTCACGATGCCGCGCGAAAAGAACACGCCCGAGAACATCGACGTCATGATCCCGAGGCAGTGCACCACCGCGAAGCCGCGGATCGGGCCGCTGCCGAAGATCAGGAGCGCGATGCCGGCGATCAGCGTCGTCACGTTGGAGTCGAGAATGGTCCCCCACGCGCGCTCGTAGCCGGCCTGCAGCGCGGCGTGCGGCGTCGCGCCCCAGCGCAGCTCCTCGCGGATGCGCTCGTTGATCAGCACGTTGGAGTCGATCGCCATGCCCAGCGTGAGCGCGATGGCGGCGATGCCCGGCAGCGTCAGGGTCGCCTGCAGCATCGACAGGATCGCGACCAGCAGGAGCAGGTTGACGCAGAGCGCGATCGTCGAAATCACGCCCATCAGCTGGTAATAGAGCGCACATGAAGATCGCCAGCACCGTGAAGCCGTAGGCCACGGAGTTGAAGCCCTTGTCGATGTTCTCCTTGCCGAGCGACGGGCCGACGGTGCGCTCCTCGACGATCTCCATCGGCGCGGCCAGCGCGCCGGCGCGCATCAGGAGCGCGATGTCGTTGGCTTCGCGCGTGTTCATCCGGCCGCTGATCTGCACGCGCCCGCCGCCGATCTCCTCGCGGATCACGGGCGCGGTGACGACCTCGGCCTTGCCCTTCTCGACCAGGACGATGGCCATGCGCTTGCCGACGTTCTCGCGCGTGATCTCCTTGAACAGCCGCGCGCCGGTGCCGTCGAGGTTGACGTGGACGGCGGGCTCGTTGTTGCGCTGATCGAAGCCGGGCTGCGCGTCGTTGATGCGGTCGCCGGTCAGCACCACCTGGCGCTTCACCAGGACCTGGGATCCGCCGCGCTCGGTGAAGAGGTCGCTGCCGAAGGGCACCTGACCGGCAAGCGCCGCCTCGAGCGCGCCCGGTTCGTCGTTGACCATCCGGATCTCGAGCGACGCGGTGCGGCCGAGGATGTCCTTGGCGCGCGCGGTGTCCTGCACGCCGGGCAGCTGCACGACCACGCGTTCGCCGCCCTGCTGCTGGATGATCGGCTCGGCGACGCCGAGCTCGTTCACGCGGTTGCGCAGAATCTGGATGTTCTGCTGGACGGCGCCGTCCTGGATCTTCTTCTGCGCCTCGGGCTTGAGCGACGCGGCGAGGCGCAGCTCGCCGCCCGGGCCTTCGGACTCGCGCAGCAGGAGGTCGGGAAAGCTGTTGCTGATCTCGCTGCGCGCCTTGGTGCGCTCGGCGGCGTCGCGGAAACGGGCGACGACGTTGGGGCCCTCGCGCGCGATGCCCGCGTACTGAACCTTCTTCTCGCGCAGCAGCGACCGGATGTCGGTGGTGTAGCGGTCAGCGGCCTTGTCGAGCGCCGCCTTCATGTCGACCTGCAGCAGGAAGTGCACGCCGCCGCGCAGGTCGAGGCCGAGATACATCGGCAGCGCGCCGATCGCCGTCAGCCATGATGGCGACGCCGACAGCAGGTTCAGCGCCACGATGTAGTTGTCGCCGAGCTTCGCCTGGAGCACGTCCTTCGCTTTCAACTGGGTGTCGGGATCGGCGAAGCGCACCTTGATGCCGGTCGGGTCGACGGCGTCGCCGCGGTACGCGATGCCGGCCTCCTTGAGCGCGGCCTCGACCTGCTGCATCACCGCGCTGTCGATCTTGACCGCGGCCTTGCTCGACGACACCTGCACCGCCGGCACCTCAGGGAAGAAGTTCGGCAGCGTGTAGATGAAGCCGACCAGCAGCGCGACGGCGATGACGACGTATTTCCAGAGGGGGTAGCGGTTCATCGAAGTTCCGGGGGTTTCCTGGGGTCCTGCGTCCAGCGTCTAGCGTGATGCGTGTCCGGGGCGGCGCCGGCAGCCGACTGCGGCACGCTGGACGCAGCACCGAGGTTCAGAGGTTCTTGATCGTGCCCTTGGGCAGCAGCTGGGCGACCGCCTGGCGCTGGACGATGATTTCGGTATTGGGCGCGACCTCGATCGTGGCGTACTGATCGGTCAGCTTGGCGATGCGGCCGAGCAGCCCGCCCGCGGTGACCACTTCGTCACCCTTCTGCAGCGCCTCGAGCATCGCCTTCGCTTCCTTCGCCTTTTTCTGCTGCGGGCGGATCAGCAGGAAATAGAAGACCACGAAGATCGCGATCATCGGCAGGAACGTCATGAGGTCGCTGCCGCCGGGCAAGCCGGGGACCTGCGCATAGGCGGGGGTGATGAGGTCGAACGACACTTTGGATCCTCCTTGGCGGTCGTGCCGCAGTCGGGTTGCCGCGGTTCCGGTCGCGGGTCGTATCAACCCGCCGCCCCGAAAGACGGCCGATGCCAGGCGGCGTCGCCGCGCCGGCAGTTCCCCTCCGGTCGCGGCTCTGCCCGGGTGAAAAGCCCGTTATTCTAACATGCGCGCACGCCCGGTCCGGAACTCGGCGGCGTAGGCGGGCAGGCGGTCGGCGGCGATCGCGGCGCGCAGTTCCGAGGCGAGCGTCAGGTAGTAGTTGAGGTTGTGGATGGTATTGAGGCGCGCCCCCAGGATTTCGTTGACGCGCTGCAGATGATGGAGATAGCTCCGGGTGAAATTCCGGCACGTGTAGCAGGTGCACGTCGCGTCGAGCGCGCCGGTGTCGGTCCGGTACCGGGCATTGCGGATCTTGATGTCCCCGTAGCGGGTGAACAGCCAGCCGTTGCGCGCATTGCGCGTCGGCAGCACGCAGTCGAAGAGGTCGATCCCCGCCGTGACCCCGGCGACGATGTCCTCCGGCGTGCCGACGCCCATCAGGTACCGCGGGCGATCGGAGGGAAGCCGCGGCGCGACGTGACCCAGCACCCGCAGCATCTCCTCCTTCGGCTCGCCGACCGACAAGCCGCCGATCGCATAGCCGTCGAAGCCGATGTCCGCGAGGCCGGCGAGCGACTCTTCCCGGAGATCGACGTGCATGCCCCCCTGCACGATGCCGAAGAGCGCATTCGGGTTGGCGCCTTCGTCGAACGCGAGCCGCGAGCGCCGCGCCCAGCGCAGCGAAAGCTCCATCGACTGCGCCGTGTCGTCGCGCGTCGCCGGATGCGGCGTGCATTCGTCGAACACCATCACCACGTCCGCATCGAGCGTGCGCTGGATCTGCATCGAGATTTCCGGCGTCAGCAGCATCCGGTCGCCGTTGACGGGTGACGCGAAGGTCACGCCGTCCTCGCGCACCTTGCGCAGCGCCCCGAGGCTGAACACCTGGAATCCGCCCGAGTCGGTGAGGAGCGGCCGGTTCCACCCCATGAACCGGTGCAGGCCGCCGTGGGCGGCGATGACCTCCATTCCCGGACGCAGCCACAGGTGAAACGTGTTGCCGAGGACGATCTGCGCGCCGATTTCCTCGAGCTCGTTCGGCGCCATCGCCTTGACCGTGCCGTACGTTCCGACGGGCATGAACACCGGCGTCTCGACGGTGCCGTGCGCGAGCGTGAGCCGGCCGCGCCGGGCCCGGCCGGAGGTGGCGAGGACGGTGAATTGCATCGACGAAAGAAAACGATGACGAAAAATGGTGCGAAGGCTACCACGTCAGGCCGGCGCGCGCTCGACCAGCATCGCGTCGCCGTAACTGAAAAAACGGTATTTCCGGGCGATCGCATGCGCGTAGGCATCGCGGATGACCGCGTGGCCTCCGAACGCGGACACGAGCACCAGCAGCGTCGACTTCGGCAGATGGAAATTCGTCAGCAGCCGGTCGACGACGCGAAAGCGGAATCCCGGCGTAACGAACAGCGCGGTCTCGGCCTCGCCGGTCGCGATCTCCCCTTGCTCGTTGGCGGCCGATTCGAGTGCGCGCAGCGTCGTCGTGCCGACGGCGATGACGCGTCCGCCGCGGGCGCGGGCGGCGGCGACCGCGGCGGCGGTTGCCGACGGGATCCGGTACCACTCGCTGTGCATCCGGTGCGCCGCCAGATCGTCGGTCTGCACCGGCGCGAACGTGCCGGCGCCGACGTGCAACGTCACCCAGGCGACGGCGATCCCCGCTGCCCGCAGCGTCGCCAGCATCGCGTCGTCGAAGTGGAGGCCGGCGGTCGGCGCGGCCACCGCGCCCGCATGGCGCGCGTAGACAGTCTGATAGCGCGTCTCGTCCGCGGCGTCGGGTTCACGCGTGATGTACGGCGGCAACGGGACCTCGCCGTGGCGATCGAGATAGTCGGCCAGCGACCGCGAGCCGTCGATACGCAGCCGGAAGAAGCGGCCGTCGCGCGCGACCGCCGTCGCCGTCACGCCGCCTGGCAGGTCGATCGTGCCGCCGAGGCGCGGCGGATGGCTCGCGCGGAGCTGGAACACCCCCTCGTGCGGGCCGAGCACGCGCTCGAGCAAGAGCTCGACGGCGCCGCCCGTGGGTTTGACCGCGTGCAACCGCGACTTGATCACCCGCGTGTCGTTGAACACGACGAGGTCGCCGGCGGCCAGGAGCCGCGGCAGGTCGGCGAACGCGAGATCGGCGAGCGTGGCGCGATCGACATGCAGCATCCGGCTTGCCGCGCGGGTCGGCGACGGCGTCTGGGCAATCAGCTCCTGCGGCAGCGCGAAGTCGAATTCGGAGAGGCGATAGGCGCGCATGGCTACGCGGTCGGCGGGTGGCGCTCGTCACGCCCTTGCGGTTGGCCGGTCACCGGCCACCACCCCGGACGGCGATGCTGTAATCTTGGCGGCGCGGCGGGCGGGGCAGGACGGGAGGATCACCGGATCCGGACGCCGCGCGGCATTGCCGCAACCTGCGGATTCGAGGAGAAACGGGAATGGATTTCGACAAGGAGCTGGATGCCAAGGGACTGTCGTGCCCGCTGCCGATCCTGAAGACGAAGAAGGCGCTGAACGATCTCACATCGGGCCAGGTGCTCAAGATCTGGGCGACCGATCCCGGCTCGGTCAAGGACATGCAGGCGTTCGCCAAGCAGACCGGCCACGCGCTCCTGTCTTCGGCCGAAGAGAACCGCGTCTACGTGTTCTTCATGCAAAAGAAGTAGTCAGTCGCGGGCCGCTCGTTGCGCCGTCCGCCGGCGTACGCTCCCCCGCGCACCACCGACGCCCGCGTCACTTGGCGAGCTCCGCTTCGATTTCGGCGAACGTCTGCGCGACCTCGAAGGACAGGTTCGGCACGCCGAGCTGGCGTCCGATCTGCGTCGCTGAAAACACCCCGCGCACGATTTCCTCGCGGGTGAGCTGATCGCGGTCCACCACCAGCACGTGTTGGCGGCCGGCGTCCTTCAGCGTGGCGATGATGTGACCCACTTCGGCGCGCAGCACGGCGTCGATATCCAGCACGTCGATGGCGCTGCGCGGGGTCATGAAGTCGCCCACCGTCAGCTCGCCGTGGACGAGCCCGCGCTCGCGTATCAGGTTGATCGGCCGTTCGCCCATCGTGTCACGTGCGGTGATGAGGCCCTGCACGGCCCGGTCGGCATCGACGACGATCAGCAGGCGCACGCCGCGGGCGATCATCATCTGCGTCGCCTGCGCGATGGTCGCCGTGGCGCGGATCGTGGCCGCGGCGACCAGGCGAAAGTCGGTCATGGCTTCGATCGCCGGCGAATCCGCCCGGACCGGCTTCGGCGCGTACGCACCGGGGGCCTGAACGGTGATGTCCGGCCGCATCTTGGTCATTGGCAGGGATTTGTAGATCGCTCTTTCCATCGGTCATTCTCCTCGCAACTGCGCTCTGAAACGAAGCTACCAGTAGCTCCACAGGTGCGGCGCATCGGGTCGGGCTTCGGCTCCTCGATACCGTAGCCTATCAGCGCCCGGCCGTTTCCCCGTTGCCGAATCGCGTGGCCGGTCTTTGACTACGCTCATCGGACTTCCACCGCCGTTCGTCGAATTCGCGTCATCGGCAAAAGGTCACGCGATTACAATGTGTTGAACGCCTACAAAAAGGGCATCTTGATGATTTCGCGCGCGCGCGGTTTTACGCTGATCGAGTTGATGATCGCCGTCGTTATTGTCGGCATTCTCGCGGCAATTGCGCTTCCCTCGTACAACCAGTTCATCATCCGCGGGAACCGGTCGGCCGCGCAAGCGTTACATGATGGACGTGGCCAATCGGGAAGAACAGTATCTTAACAACATGCGCGCCTATACGTCGGCCGTTGATGCAACAGGGTTATCGTTCCCGACGCCGACCGAACTCACCACGCTATACGACTTTACGATTGTCGTAAACAATGGGTGCTGCGGCCCGAATCCCAACTGGCAAATTACCGCGGTAGCCAAAGGGCGTCAAACGGGTGACCCGACGCTCATCCTCGACAGTCGAGGTACCAAGGCGCCGGCGGACAAGTGGAACTAACCGCTATTGAATCCGGGTCACCTCGCCGCTTCCGCGGCCCGAAATGGGGGTCGCCTCGTCCCGTGACCGGGTTCACGCTGGTCGAATTGATGATCGTTGTAATCGTCGTAGGGGTCCTGGCTGCCGTGGCTGCGCCCTCATTCGCGGATCTGATTCGGTCGCAACGGGTCAAGACGGCCGCGAACGACCTCGCCTCGGCCTTGATATTCGCGCGAAGCGAAGCGGTCAAGCGAAATGCCGATGTAACGGTGAGCAAGTCGGGATCGTCGTGGAGCGACGGGTGGACCGTCAGCTATGACGACGGCGGGACGAAGACCCCTAGCTCGCATCCTGCGTTGAATCAGCTCACGGTCACGACCTCCGCGGCTTCGGTCATATTCGGGGGCGGTGGGCGCGCCGATACGACCGCGAATTTTACTGTCGACTCGGTTCCGCAGAGCCCCGGCGTCATCGTTCGCTGCGTGGAGATCGGACTCGATGGCACGCCTCGCACCTGGAACGAGCGCGGGGGCACTCATGCCTGCACCGATGACTAAGGCGCTCATGTCCCCCGTGCGCGCGTCCGGCCTGATCATGATCGAGGTGTTGGTCGCGATCGTACTTGTGCTGGTCGGCCTGATGGGACTGGTCGGGCTGCAGGCGCGCGCGCACCAGGGCGAGATGGAGGCCTATCAACGCACGCAGGCACTGGTGCTCCTGCGCGACATGGTCGACAGCATCGAAGCCCATCGCCAGGCGGCGACATGCTTTGGCCTCATCACCACGGGAACCGGCGCGCCGTATGTCGGAACCGGTGGCACGCTGCCCGGAGTCTGCAACGCCACCGGCGTTGCCGCGACCGACCAAGGGGCGCTCGACGCCATCAGCGCATGGAATGACATGCTGCTGGGAGCCGGCGAAGTTGCCGGCGGAAACGACGTCGGTGCCGTGATCAATGGAGTCGGCTGCGTCTCGCTGGATCTCGCTCCCGATAGCAACACTCCGGATCTCTACACCGTCGCCGTCGCATGGCAAGGGCTGTCCGACCTGCCGGCGCCGACGCCGGCAAACGATGCAAGCACCGGCGAAAAGAACGCGGCCGCGTGCGGGAGCGCAGCCGCCTTGTGGACGGCCGCCCCTTTGCGCCGGCGCGTCGTGTGGACAACCATCGCCTTGGCGAAGCTCAGGTCGTAGATGAGACGCCAATTCAATTTGTCCGGGGTTTCGCCTGCGCAACCGCAGGGCTTTACGCTCGTCGAACTGATGGTCGGAATCGCCATCGGCCTGCTCCTGATCGCCGGGCTCAGCATCATGTTCGCGAATTCGTCGCAGTCATACGGGGAGATGCACAAGGAGGCTCAGCAGATCGAGAGTGGCCGCTATGCGTTCGATGTCCTTCGCGACGACCTGCAGCATGCGGGGTACGTCGGCTCGCGCACGCAATTGCCCGCAGTTCCCGGGAGCTTGCCGGACCCGTGCGACGTCAGCGTCGCCGCGCTCGCCACGGCTATCGCGCTGCCGGTACAGGCGTATGACTCGCCGTCCACGCCACCATCGCCAATCAGTGCATGTCTGGCCGATGCCGATCACGTTGCCGGTACGGACATTCTGGTTATCCGCCGAGCCGACTCGGCGGTCACAACGCTGCCCATCACTCAACGAGCGATATGTGCAGGCGAGCGCTTCGGGCCTCGAGGTGCAGGCCGGCAACCCGTCCGGCTTCGCCCTGCCCGCGCTGAACTCGGCGGACAATTCGGTACAGATCGTGGGCACCAAGGCGGACGGCACGGCGGCGACCGTATTCAAGATGATGAACGTCGCAGCCGCAACCCCGACGATTACGCTGGCGCGTGTCGCCGCTGATATCCGCAAGCTGCACGTTCATGTTTATTTCATTGCGCCATGCAGCCGATTTGCCGCAGGCCAGACCGGCTGCACCACCGCTGCGGACGGCGGCACGCCGATACCCACGTTGAAGCGGCTGGAGCTCGGCGTGGGCTCAGCAGGTGGTGGCACGGCCATGCTGGTCCGACCCATCGCCGAAGGGATCGAGAATCTGCAGATCGAATTCGGTGTCGACACTTCGCCGGCGGCGGTCAATCTGGCCACGGGTTTTCCCGGAGACGGCGTCATCGATTCCTATGCGAAGAACCTGGCAGGTGTCGGCGACTGGGCCAATGTCATGTCGGTGCGCCTTTTTGTGCTCGCGCGAAATTCGGTGGCGACGTTCGGTTCCGCCACCGGCAGCAAGACCTACGCGCTGGGCCTCGAAGGCACCGTTACGCCCACGGACACGGAGTTTCGGCGGCACCTCTTCGAGGGCGAGGTGCGCCTGACCAACATGTCCTCTCGCCGCGAGGAACCGAAATGAAAGCAAGCTTCCCCGCGTCGCAGCGCGGACTCACGATGTTCTTCGCCATGATCATGCTGGTGCTGCTGATGCTGTTCGCGGCGTCGGCGGCGACGCTGCTCACCGGCAACCTGAGGATTTCCAGCAACATGGCGAGTCAGAAAGCCGTCGAAGGCGCGGCTCAGCAAGCGCTGGAACGAATGGTCTCCAATCTCGTGAACTTCATCACGCCGCCGACGACAACGACCACGTTCAATATCCAGAATGGCAGCAGCGATAAATTTGTCATCACGGTGCAGGGCCCGAGATGCATCGCCGAGCTTCCGGCCGCCGGTTACAGTCTGACGTACGCGCTGGCTCCGAAAATCACGCAATGGGAGCTGCAAGCCAACACCAAGGATACGACGCTTGGGGGGACCGCGGAAGTCCATCAAGGCGTTTCCATACTGATGCCCGCAGGGAGTTGCAAATGACAATGAACAGCCTGAAGCTACGCGACATTCTGTTGCTGACGTTGGTGCCGCTGATCACCCTGGCGGGTAGCGTAAGCCGCGCCCAGGACGTCGAGCTCTTCGGAGGGCTCAATCCGGCGAGCACCGCCAAACCCAACGTCCTGATCATCGTGGACAACACGGCGAACTGGAACACGACGGTGGCGGGGACGCAGGCGTGGGATCCCGAACTCCAGGCGCTTTCAAACACCATCCAGGGCCTGAATGCGCGCGGCCTCGGGTCAAGTATCCGGGTGGGCCTGATGCTTCTCACCCCTGAGGGTTCCGACGGCGGGTACGTGCGCTATTCCATTCGTCAGATGAACACGGACCAACGCAGCTCAACTGTCGAACCTTGCACTGACCATCCGCGCCGAAAATCAGGGCAGCGGAAATCCCGAGCAAGCGAACAATGCAGCGTATGCGCAGGCCATGAATGAGGCATATCTGTACTTTTTCGGCAAGGCCACGCGCGCTGGGACGGCGGATGATCGTCGTGACTGCAGTTCTCCCCTCCATCTTCTATAAGAACTAATGGCCTCGCCGGCCCCAGGCTACGACCTTCGTCCGCTTGGGAGCTTTGCGTACTCGAGTTGTGACGAAGAACGGCGTGAGCTACGTCGCCCCGCCCGATGTGAACGCCGCCTGCAACCGCAATTTCATCGTTTTCATCAGCAATGGCCCGATCGACAACAGCGACAACAATCCCGGCTTGGCGTTGCTGCGAGCGGCGGTGACCGCCGAAGGCGCCGCGGCGAGATACACGCAGGTTATCCCCGTGACGCCGAGCGGCGAAACGGGATCCAATTTTGCCGATGAATGGGCGCGTTTCCTCAACGAGGTGAAGAACGTCCAGACCTTCACGATCAACGCCAACGACAAGTCCACCGGCCAGGCGCTCAATCACGCGGCCATGATGCGGAGCATGGCGACCAACGGCGGCGGCGACGCCTGCAATGCAAACGACCCGGCGTCGATCCAGGAGTGCCTCGACGCCACATTCAACAAGATCCTCGAAGTCAACAGCGTCTTTGCCTCGGTGGCGCTCCCGGTGTCGGTGAATCCCGCAATTGCAGAACCTCGATCAGGTGTACATGGCGATGTTCCGGCCGGATCCCGAAGGAAATCCGCGCTGGTTCGGCAACCTGAAGCAGTTCAAGCTCGCGATCGACATCAACAAGAACCCGTTCATCGCCGATTCGTTGGGCAACCAGGCGATCGACGCCACCACCGGCCAGGTGTTCCCCACCGCGATCAGCTACTGGACAACCGGTTCCACTTACTGGTCCTACAGTCCGCGCGGGAATCCGCTCTCGGCATCCGATTCGCCGGACGGCCCGCTGGTCGAGAAAGGCGGCGCGGCGGAGCGCCTGCGCACGGTCTACGCGGCAGCCGGCGCGACGGTCGCAGCCCGAAAGGTCTTCACCTGCCTCGGTTGTTCGGCGGCAGATCGCTCTCGCCGGCGGCACCGACGCGAGTACTGGCGCTACCTCGTTTTCGAGCGCCAACAGCGCGTTGCTCGCGTCCGCGCTGCGGGTGACCGCTGCCGAAGCCCCGGCGCTTATCAAGTGGGTTCGTGGCGAGAATACCGACAGCGAAAAGAGCGACGGCGCTACGACAGAGGCGCGGCCGTCGATACACGGCGACGTGCTGCATTCGCAGTCCCAACGTGCTCACCGTTTCCGACACCGAGCTCTACCTGTTCTATGGCGCGAACGACGGCATGATCCATGCGATTCGGGGTGGCCGGGCGAGCACCGGCGGCGACGAAGTGTGGTCGTTCCTGCCGGAGGAATTTCTGCCGAAGATGAACCGCCTGCGCCAGAACACCCCGGTCACCTGGAGCTTCGACACGATCACGACCAACGTGACATTGACGTCGGGTTCATCCAGCTGCCACCGTCGGGTCGACGACCGGGTTGAGCGTCGGAATGTATCTGGAAGGCACCAGCCAGATTCCGCGCTACACCTACATCGCGTTCATCGATCCGGCGACGAACCAGGTCACGTTGTCGCAGGCCGGCGCTCGGTGCGTTCAACGGATCCGCCCGATTCGTTCCCGGAGGCGAAGCCGATGCTCGCGGACGGCCCGATGACCATCTATAAGGACCCGACCAACAGCAAGACCTACCTGTTCGCGGCCATGCGTCGCGGCGGACGATTCATCTACGCATTCGACATCACCGATCCTGTCAGTCCGCTAGTACCTCTGGCGCAAGGGGTGTAACCACGCGCTCATCACGGGGAACAACGGCTACGGCTGCGATGCGGGTTACGACGAGCTCGGGCAGACCTGGTCTGCGCCGCGGGTCGCGCGTGTCGGAAATTCGGTAACGAATCAGACGGTGCTGATCTTCGGCGCGGGCTACGATCCGACGGTCGAGGATCCGGATCCGGCGCTCACCAGCGAGCAATCGCACAATGGGCCGGGGGGTGTTCGTGGTGAACGCCTATACGGGCGCCGTCGCTCACCCAGATCCGTCCGACCAACATGGATTTTGCGGTGCCGTCCGACATCACGCTGATCGATTTCGACGGCAACGGATTCGTCGACCGGCTTTATTTCGGCGACACGGGCGGCCAGGTCTGGAGCGTCGACACCCGCAACGCGAATCCCACGACAACTGGGTGACGCAGCGCATCGCTTCGCTCGGGCTGGGGGACGGACAGCGGACAGAGCGGGCCCGCGAATGGCCGCAAGTTTCTTTTCCCGCCCGACGTCGTCGAGACGGCGCCCGGCAGTGGGGTTTATGCGATCTTGTTGTCCTCCGGGGATCGTGAAAATCCGCTCAACGGGGCGACCGGTCGAAGCACGGCGCCTGTCGTGGTGAACCGGATTTACATGCTCCGGGACGGCGCGGCCCGCGGGAGCACGGTAATTGCCGAGAGCAATCTGGAGGATCGTACAACCAACAGCTTTACGCCCCTCGCCGACAACCTGGGCTGGTACATACGCCTTACCACGTCTGGGGAAAAGGGCACGGGAAGCATAGTCACCCTTGCCGGCACTTCGTACATCGGCACGAATTATCCCGTCGCGCCGGACTCGGGCGTCTGCTCCAGCAACGTCGGGAACGCACGCTTCTATACCGTCGATTTCCTTACGTCCGCCGGTCGCGGGAGCGGTTCGAGCCCGACCGATATCGCCCTTGGCCGTCATGGCGATGATACCGTTGGCGGCGGCATGCCTCCGAGCCCGGTCGGAACCATCATTCTTACGCCACCCAACATTTTTATGCAGGCCGTATTGATGGGAACGACGGCGCTGCCGGTGGGACCCGCCAAGGTTGGCGATCGCTTCCGGAATTACTGGTACAAGCTATTCGGCAAGTAATAGGCGCTTTGCTTGGCTGCGCGACGGCCGCCGCGGGAAGCGGCGGCCCGTTCGCACCAACGTTTCCCGGTGGAGTGCCCAGCGGAGCGGATCGTCACCCGGCTCACGCACTGAACGCCTGCAAGCCCTTGGCCGAAGCCGACGGCTACCTCGCCGCGGCTGAGTCAAGCCCGCCGCGCCGAGTGGGACGGCCTCGTAGTCAGTGCTCCGTTCCAGGTGCTGCCTTCGTGGAAATCGCCTTCAAAGGCGCTGGTGCCGCGAATCCTACGAGGTATCGTTCTTCGAGCTGATGGCGCAGCTGTTCGGCGATCTCGATATCGGCATCGGAAGCGACGTTAGGCGCCGGATCACCGTTGATGTCGTGGTTGTGCACCTCGGTCTTGAGCATGACGGGCTCCTCCCTCTGGAAGAAACGGACGTTCTGGCGTCATCCGGTGATACGCATATCGCGTGCCAGCGATGAGGTGTCCCGCCAAAACAGACGAGGCGGCCCCGAATGAGACAGTCGATTACCGATCGGTCTGCGAACTCGATCGGCGCATCCGCCGAGGTAGCAAGCTGCTGACCATCCGAGCCCCAACGGTCGGGCTTGCATGGTTGGAACACTACCCCTGTTATCAGCCGTGAAGCAAAGCGTGATACAGGTCAAAGCACCGTCGACTATGGCGAGTAGCCTCAAACGTCAGGTCGTAGGATCGGCTCACGTCTCGGCATCGTGCGGGACCTACATGCAAGCAATTCGCATCATCCAGGACGAGCACCGGGCGCTGGCGGCGGTGCTTCACGGGATCCTCTATCTCGTTCGCGAGATCCGGTATCGCGGCGCCAAGCCCAATTTCGATTTGTTCGAGGCGATGGTCTACTATATCCATGCCTTTCCCGAGCGCTTCCATCACCCCAAAGAGGAAGCACACCTATTCCGGATCCTGCGGCTCCGTAGCGTCGACGCGGCGCCTCTTCTTGACCGGCTGCAGGAGGAACATCGTGCCAGCGCGGACAAGATTCGCACGCTCGAGCAAGCGCTCGCGCGTTACCGGGAGGAAGGCGTCGAGGCGTTCGCACCGTTCGGTGCCGCGGTTGCCGACTATGCGGCATTCCACTGGGACCACGCGCACGCCGAGGAAAATGAATTGCTGCCGCAGGCAGAGGCGTTTCTCACCGCTGCCGACTGGGAGGAAGTCGACGCCGCATTCGCTGGCCATACCGATCCTCTCGCGAGCGCGAAAGGTGGTGCAGATTACGCAACGTTGTTTCGACGGATTGTGGAATTGGCGCCGCCGCCGCTCGGCGTCGGGTCTGCTGAGTCTGGCAGTTAGCCGACAGCTATGTGGTGCCGGGCGGAGAAGTCGAATCTCGCCGCCGCGCTGCGGCCGCTAGAGCGGCACAAGTGACGCGCCACGGCACGCCGGCATCTCTACACGCGTCGGCGCGCGGTGCGTGCGCTACACGCCGATCGGGCGCGGCGCAGCTCAGTGCAATACGGCGACGACGACGGTCAAGAACATGAGGATCGCGGCAAGCCCGAGTACGGCTCGCGGCAGACCGCCGGTCGGAACGAGATCACGGACGTTGATTGACATTGCAATGACTCCCTTTCGAGTTTGTGTGCACTCCCTTCGAAGCAATAATCGCGCCCGGTCGCTCGCGATTGCCGGGGCGCGTGCTGACCCATCCCAGTCGGAATGAAACGCTTGTGGCGCGTTATGCGCCTCCGGCAGCGGATGCGCCCCATCTTGACTCCGCGCAAAATCGCGCGGGCGGTGGCGCTGGCGCGTTCTCACGCGGTCGGGTTCGTGCTTGACGTTCTCACTGACGGAACCAGATAATGGCCCGGGTAGTTCGGACATCTGACCGCTGTGGAGGCATCCATGAGTGCGCGATTGTTCACCGCGTTTGTCATTGGCGCTGCGCTGGGCGCCGCCGCTATGCCCGCGTTCGCGATCACATGCTACGAAATCATCGGTCGGAACGACGTCGTGGTCTCCCGCGACACGAGCTCGCCCGTCGACCTGAGCAATGCCGGAGCGTCCGCTCGCGAGGTCATGCGCAGTCGCGGCGAGCTCCTCGTCATCTACGATGCCGACACCTGTGTGGTGGTCGGTCGGGCCTCCCCAACTGGCGGCAGGAAGCTCACCACCGACGAAATCGTCGCCGGGTGGAGGTCATTCGGCAACAGCGGTTTCGGTGGCACGTACGGTAGCGCGGTGGCGACGGATTCCGGCCGCGGCGTCTTCGCCCCGATGCCCACGGACGTCGGACGGACACCCGCGGCCCAGGAAGCGGCGGCCGCGCGGGGGGCCAAGTAATCCCGTACCGTATTAGTTTTCGCTGGCCTACCATACAGGCCGCGGCGCTGGCGACCGCTACCAGCTGCCCATCGTTCGCTCCGGCAGGCGCCACAAACGAAAACCGGCCCGAAGGCTGGCTCTCATGCAGAACCGCGGGTCAAGCGGAGGACCGCAATACTCGCTCGATGTCGCCGTCTGCGGCACGGGACCGTCGTCGTGGTGACCGCCGCAGCGTCCGGATGCACCGGCCTGTCTGCCGCGCAGGCCGATTTCGCATCCGGATGCCCGCTCTACACGCGCATCACCACACGGTGTGTTGACCTATCCGGGCCGGAATGAATCGCTTGTGGCGCGTTCTGCGCGGTCAGGCTCACGCGAACGTTGCCTATCGTCTGCTTGGTTAGCGACGCGCTCCTCGCTTGGCGCGGTTCCTGATGAGCCAGGCAACAAAGTAGGCAACGCCGAATCCGATGCCGCCGAGGAAAAAGAGCGGCGTTGCATCCTCTATCGCATCGGAAAACGTGAGGCTCCGCCGCGATTCCAGCACCGCGTAGCCCCACCAAGAGAAATTCCACACAACGCCCAGCCATTGCACCGCCCTCGCAATACGGAGCAGTCTAGCGCGCCGTTTGTAGGTGCCGAGCGGTCGCGTGTCATCAGTGCCACGTGCCGGCGCCGGTGAACGAGCCAACGATTGGTAATCGCGCAGCGCCTGCAGCTCGTGTCGTACCGCGACAGGTAAACCGTCCCGGCCGCCGCGTTGGTCAACGAGGAGATCGGTCAATAACGCGCCGATGGCGGATGGGTTATCCCACTCCAACGCAATGAGATTGACGATCCGGGGGTACTTCTCGACCAGACTGATCGGCCGCACATCAGGCGGCAGGTTGTCCAACCATTTGCGGCTCGGTGGCAAAACGAAGTTCACCGGATTCGATTTGCGCAAATGAGCATACCCAGAGATCGATTCCCGCGGTGCGGGCGGGATACGCGCGGCCGCTGCGTCAGGCGAAACGGGAGCGCATACATCTTGATCAGTGAACGCTTTGGGAGGTCTGTAGTACGACATTGGCCATGCCTCCTGGGCGGCGAACATCGGATGACAAGATCATCCTACGCCTGACCACGCCAGAAGAAAATCCGGCCCGAAGGCCGGCAATCGCGAGCAGATCGGTTGTCTAGCGCGTCGTTTAAGCCTTTGTTCTTACTGGTGCCGGGAGGGGAAGTCGAATCCCCACGGTATCACTACCGGCGGATTTTGAGTCCGCTGCGTCTACCAGTTCCGCCATCCCGGCCATGCCGCGGGACCGCGCGTCGCAACGCGTTGCCCGGCGGTGACAAAGGCGGCATTATCCCGGAAACTCGCGCCGCCGCCCAGCGCGCTCCCGCCGCGGTCGCGGCGCCCGATCCCCGTCAGCTCACCTCCGCCGTCACCGCCTGTCGATGAGCACCGCCCGCAACGTGCTGTTCATCATGTGCGATCAGCTGCGGCGCGATTTCATCTCGTGCTACGGCGGGCCTGTCCACACGCCGAATCTCGACCGGCTCGCGCGGCGCGGCGTGCGCTTCGACAACGCGTTCGTCCAGTCCGGCGTCTGCGGGCCGTCGCGGATGTCGTTCTACACGGGCCGCTACGTGAATTCGCACGGCGCGACGTGGAACAACGTCCCGCTGTCCGTCGCGGAGCACACACTCGGCGACTACCTGCGCGCAGGGGGGCGGGTCGCCACGCTCGCCGGCAAGAGCCACGTGCTGCCCGACGCCGCCGCACTGGCGCGCTTCGGCATCGAGGCCGAGTCGGAGCGCGGCGCGCTGCTGCGCGCGGGCGGCTTCGCGTCGATCGAGCGTTACGACGGACATCTGCCTCCCGGTCCGGAGTCCGGCTACGGCGACTATCTGCGGGCGCACGGGTACCCGGGCGCCGACCCGTGGAGCGACTTCGTGATCGCGGCGGACGACGGCGGGCACATCGTCTCGGGCTGGCAGATGCGCAACGCCCATCTGCCGGCGCGCGTGCAGGAGGCGCACTCCGAGACCGCGTACCTCACCGACCGCGCGCTCGACTGGATCCGGGCGCAGGGGGAGGCGCCGTGGGTGCTGCATCTGTCGTACGTCAAGCCGCACTGGCCGTATCTCGCGCCGGCGCCCTATCACGCGCTCTATCGCGGGCGCGATGTCGGACCGATCCGGCGCGGCCCGCAGGATGGCACCGCGGACGAGCATCCCGTGGTACGCGCCTATCGCGCGCATGACGAAGCGCAGAGTTTTTCGCGCGAGGAGGTGGCGCGCCACGTCCGGCCGGCGTACATGGGCTTGATCGCGCAGCTCGACCATCACGTCGGCCGGGTGCTGGATGCGCTGGCGGCGCAAGGGACGGATCGAGGACACGCTGATCGTTTTCACCTCGGACCACGGGGAGTTCACCGGCGATCGCGGGCTGGGCGAAAAGGAGCTCCTCTACGACGAGATCGTGCGCGTGCCGTTCATCCTGTGCGATCCCGATCGGCGCGCCGATGCGCGCCGCGGCACCGCCGAGACGCGCCTCGTCGAAGGCATCGACGTCGTGCCCACGATCCTCGATGCGCTGGGTATTCCCGGCGCGCCGCACCGGATCGAAGGGCGCTCGCTCCTGCCGCTCGCGCGCGGCGAGGCCGTCGACGGGTGGCGCGACGCGGTGTTCGCCGAGCTCGATTACGGATTTCGGCGCGCGCGCCAGGTGCTGGGTCGCGGGGTGCAGGATTGCCGCGCGTTCATGGTCCGCACCGCCGATCGCAAGTACGTGCACTGGCAGGGCTTCCGGCCGCAGTACTTCGACCTTGCCGCGGATCCGGACGAGTTCCACGACCGCGGCGCGGACGCGGGCTTCGCCACCGATCGGGCGCGGCTCGCCGAACAACTTTTCGAGTGGCTCGCGACGCGCAAGCGCCGGACGACCGCTTCGGACGCCGACGTCGAACGCCACACCGACACCCACCGCCGGCACGGCATCCACATCGGCATCTGGTGACGGCGGCTGCGGCCCCCTCCGCCGCTTTGAATGGGCGCTCGCTCCGCGTCGTTCCGGCGGGACGCGTCAGATGTGCAAGCCCGCCAGCACGCCGATCGCGATCGCGATCGCGGCCGCGCCGTAAGCGGTATACATCAATCCCCGGTTACGGGTCAGGATCGTGATTGCCGCGAGCGCGATCGCGATCTGGATCAGCGTCATCGACTGCGCCCAGCGATGGTGGACGTGCATCGACGCCTCGCTCTTCGCTTCGGCCGCCTTGCCGGCCGCGTCGAGCTTTTCCGCCTGCACCTTGATCTCTTCCTTTTCCTTCTTGTAGCGTTCGATCTCCGCCGCGTATTTCGCCGACTGGTCGCCCGTCGTGAGCGTGGCGCCGAGCTCGGCGAGATTCTGCTTGCTGCTCTTCGCCTGGTAGAAGTTCCACTGGTCCGACGCCTCGGTCTTCTTGATCGCGGCGTCGTTCTTGTACAGCAGCGCGTCGTTCTGCGTCGCGCCGCCCATGTACCCGAACAGCGCGCCGATGGTCGCAAAGATGGCGGTCATCACCGCGATCCGGCCGGCGAACGCGTCGCCGTGCTGCGCTTCGTGCTCGACCGCGTGGTCGTGCGGCCCGTGGACGTGAAATCCGTCTTCCGACATCGTGACTCCTTCGATTCGGGTTCGGCGTCAGCGCCGGCGGCGTTGGCGCGTGACAAAGTGGTACGTGAAGGCGTCGGCACCCGCGGACGAGCGTGCCTCGCGGCTCGTCTCCGGCCAATCGGCGTGATCGAACGGCGGAAACGTCGCGTCGCCCTCGAAATCGCGGTCGATCTCGGTCAGGTACAGCGTCGTCGCGTGCGCGAGCGCCACCCGGTAGAGCTCGCCGCCGCCGATGCAGAACGCCGGCGGCGGCATGCGCACGAGCGCGAGCGCCGCAGCGAGCGTCGACGCCACTTCGGCGCCGGGGGCCGCATAGCGCGGATTGCGCGTGACGACGATGTTCTGCCGGCCGGGCAGCGGGCCCCCCAGCGATTGCCAGGTCTTGCGCCCCATGATCACCGCATGGCCGGTCGTCAGCGCGCGGAAATGCTGCAGATCGTCCGGCAGGCGCCACGGCAGCCGGTTCCGGTCGCCGATCACCCCGTTGGCGGCGATTGCCGCGATCAGCGCCAGCGGCACCGGTGGCGCTGCGGCCGCGTCCTCGCGTGAATTTTCGGGCGCGTGCATTCGTCAGGAGGCGACCGGTGTCATAATTGCCGCGGATTATAGCGGCCACGCTTGTGTATTACCCCCGTTCGTTCCTCAAATTCATCCTGCTCGGCTTCCTCCTGGTCAGCCTGCCGCTCGTCTACGCGCTGGCAGAGTTGATCATTTCCCTCGAGCGCCTGCAGGCGCAGGGGCAGGAAGCCGTCCAGCAGGCGGCGCAGGCCGGGCGCACCAGCCGGCAGCTGTTCGAGCAGGCCTCGACGCTGGAGCGCATCGTGCGCCAGCACCTGATTCTCGAGGATCCGGCGCTGCTCGACGACTACGGCCGCGTGCAGCAGGAGTTCCGCCAGACGGTGGCGCAGCTCGGAATGCTGCCGCTCGAGCCGCCGCAACAGGCGGCGCTGCATGCGCTCGCCGACAACGAGATCCGGCTGCACAAGCTGCTTGCCTCCCCGCAACGCGGCATCGACGTGCAGACGCAGCTTGCCGACGGCTATGCCCGGCTCACCGACGGCGCGCAGGCGACGCTCGCCTCGACCAATCAGGTGATCGAGCGTGCGATCGTGCGGCTGCAGGAAACAGCGTCGCAGGGCCGCCAGAAATGGCTGTACCTCGCGTTTGCCACTGCCGGCATCGCCATCGCCCTGGCCCTTGTCTTCGCCGTGCTGATCGCGCGCCCGATCCGCCAGCTCGATCTCGCGATCCGGCAGATGGGAACGGCCGATTTCACCCATGCCATCGAGGTCAACGGCCCGCAGGACATGCGTTATCTCGGGCAGCGGTTAGAATGGCTGCGGTCCCGGCTCCGCGAGCTCGAGGAGCAGCAGAACCGGTTCCTGCGGCACGTGTCGCACGAGCTCAAGACGCCGCTCACCGCGGTGCGCGAGGGCGCCGAGCTGCTGCGCGACCGCGTTGCCGGCGATCTCTCGCCCGGCCAGAAGGAAATTGTTCGTATCGTGCGCGAGAACACGCTGCAGTTGCAGAAGCTGATCGAGGATCTGCTCACCTATCACCAGACCCGGGCCCTCGAGTCGCAGGCGAGCGAGCCCGTGGCGCTGCCCGGCGTCGTGCGGCAGGTGATCAAGGAACACAAGCTCGCGGCGTTCGCGCGGATGGTCACGATCGAGGCGCATTTGCCGCCGGCACAGGTCGTCGGCAATGCGGACCGGATCCGCACGATCATCGACAACCTCGTCTCCAATGCGATCAAGTACTCGCCGCGTTCCAGCGTCATCGCAATCAATCTCGCGCAGGACGCGGGCTTCGCCGTCCTCGACGTCGTCGATCAGGGGCACGGCGTCGATCCCGGCGAGCGCGAGCGGATCTTCGAATCGTTCTATCAGGGCAAGCCGCCGATGGAAGGGCGGGTGAAAGGATCGGGTCTCGGTCTCGCGATCGCCCGCGAGTACGCGCTTGCGCACGGCGGCCGGATCGAGGCGATGGATCGTCCCGACCGCGGTCGTGGCGCGCAATTCCGCCTGTGGCTGCCGCTCGCCACCGCGGCGAACGCGTCCGAATCCGGGATATCCGGCGATCGTCCGGCCGCGCCGGCGACGGCCCCCGCAGCGACGATCGCGGGGGGCCGATGAGGATCCGCGGTCGCGTCGTAGCGCTGATCGTTGCGCTGAGTGTTGCCGGATGCGCGACCCCACCACTGCTCGAGCCCGATGAATACGACGACACCGCGATCGTCGCGCCGTCGCCGATGACGGAGTACCCGCCGATCGAGCCAGTGGAACCGCCTCCGGAACCGGTCGTGGCGGTGCCGCCGGCCCCGGCCGAGCCGAGTTCCGTGCCCGCGGTCGTGCCGCCACCCGTGGCCGCGCCGACTCCCGCGCCAGCCGCCGCGCTGCCGGCCGAGCTCTCGGCGGAGGAACAGCAGATGAACGCGCTGCTCGCGGATTTGCAGCGCTACGGCAATCTGCCGGGCGAGGATGCGCGGCGCGAGCTCAATGCGGTGACGCAGACCCTGACCCGGCAGCGCACCGACGCCAACCGCGTCCGCCTCGCCATGCTCTACACCGTTACACGCGCCGGCCCGCAGGACGACCAGCGGGCAGTACAATTGCTCGACAACGTCGCGAAAAGCGGTCCCGGGTCGCCTGCCGTCAAACAGCTGGCGTTGGTCCTGCAGGTGCAGATTTCCGAGCGCTTGCGGGCGGTGCGCGAAGAACAGCAGAAGGCCGATGCCGCGATCCAGAAGCTCGAGGCGTTGCGCGCGATGGAGCGCAGCCTGCTCCGCGACCGGACGCGCGGCGGCGGCGGCGGCGAAGGCGGCGGTGGCGGTGGCGGTGGTGGCGGGGGCGGCGCCGGCGGGCGCTGACAATCGAGATGGCGATGCATACCGGTGATGTTCTGCTCGTCGACGACGATCCCGACTTGCTCAAGCTCATCAGCCTGCGGCTCACGTCGGCGGGCTACCGCGTGCGCACGGCGGACAGCGGCGAGACCGCGCTGGCCGCGCTGGCGGTCGCGCGGCCGTCGGCGGTGATAACCGATCTGCGGATGCCGGGCATCGACGGTCTGCAGCTGTTCGATGCGATCCATCGCCAGCATCCGGCGCTGCCGGTGATCATCCTCACCGCCCACGGCACGATACCCGACGCCGTTTCGGCGACGCAGCGCGGCGTGTTCGGCTTCCTCACCAAGCCGTTCGACAGCCAGGATCTCCTGCAAAAAGTCGCGGCCGCGGTCAAGGTCGGCGGTGATGTGTCGACGCCGGGCCAGGAAGACTCGGGCGAGTGGCGCACCGGCATCATCACGCGGAGCGCCAAGATGGAGGACCTGCTGCGGCAGGCGCGGCTGGTCGCGGATTCGGACGCGAGCGTGCTGATCTATGGCGAGTCCGGAACCGGCAAGGAGCTGCTGGCGCGTGCGATCCATCGGGCAAGCCCGCGTCGCGACGAGCCCTTCATCGCGGTGAATTGCGGCGCGATCCCCGAGCCGCTCCTCGAGTCCGAGCTCTTCGGTCACGCCCGCGGCGCATTCAGCGGCGCCGTGCAGGCGCACAAAGGACTGTTCCAGGCCGCCGACGGCGGCACGATCTTCCTGGACGAAATCGGCGACATGCCGCTCGCGTTGCAGGTCAAGCTGCTGCGGGTGCTGCAGGAAGCGGAGGTGCGTCCGGTCGGCGCGACCCAGTCGATCCCGATCGACGTGCGCGTCATCTCGGCCACCCATCGCGATCTCGACGCCCACATGGAGACGGGCCAGTTTCGCGAAGACCTCTACTACCGGCTCAACGTGGTCTCGCTCCGATTGCCGGCACTCGCCAACCGGCGTGAAGACATCCCGCTGCTCGCGACCCATTTTCTGCAGAAGCTCGCCGAACGGTACAAGAAGCCGGTGCCGTCGCTCGCGCCCGACGCGATGGCGACGCTGATCGCGGCGCCGTGGCCGGGCAACGTTCGCCAACTCCTCAACCTGCTCGAACAGTCGGTCGCGCTCGCGACGACCGGCGTGATCCCCGCGTCGCTCGTGCAAAGCTCGCTCCGCGAGGACGAGAGCGCGCTCGTTCCGTTCGAGGAGGCGCGCAAGCAGTTCGAGCGCGACTATCTCGTGCGGCTCCTGAAGATCACGGGCGGAAACGTCACCCAGGCGGCGCTCCTGGCCAAGCGCAACCGCACCGAGTTCTACAAGCTGCTGCAGCGCCACCGCCTCGAGCCCGCGATGTTCAAGGAAGCGAAGACGTCCTGAGGTCTGGCGCCCGCGAAACCGGTTTGTCGTCGTTTCGGCCGATTATTCGACCCGTTGTCGGGTACGGGCGACAGGCTTTGCCGAGCGAATTCAATGACTTGAAATTTCGGCCTTGGGGGCTGTCGGCCGGTCGCGACAGATTGACACCGTTTTGTTGCGCAATGCAGCAATCGCGGTCGCCCCGGCTCACCCGTTTGTCATAGGGGAAAGCCGCATTTCCCCGCTTGGCGCAGCGCATCTGGCACATGGATTGCTTTGGCATTGTTGCAACCCGAGCGACCCCAAAGACCATGGACTCCTTCTCTCCCGAATTCGCGCAATATTGGCTGGCGGGCCAAAGTGAATCCGCTAGCGAGGCGAAGGTCTCCGGTCGCGGCGACGAATCGCCCTCGACGGCGCAGCGCGAAGCGTTCGAAGCGTTGGCCGAGCGTGTGGTTGCCGCGCGGAGCATTCTCTAGGACTGCGCTATCGCGACCACGAACACCTGATCGGGACTGGCATCGCGCCAGCCACCGAAGTACCCCTGAAGGGCGCCATCGCCCTGGGGTTACCGAATCCCCCTTGCCCGCTAAATTCCTCCCGGCGGGCTTTTTTTTTGATACTGACGGGAGAATAAAGGGCCGGGTTTCGCTGTATGCGGCGAAAGGAGACGGCACGATCCGCGGCCACGCGAAAAGCGTGTGGGCGCCGCTGGGGAACGGGTCAAAGGAGAGCCGCATGGGTGTCGCGGACGTGCGCGCTGCCGCCGTGGGCTTGGTGCTGGCGGTCGCCGGATTGCAGCCGGGCACCTCGTTCGCCGACGACGCCGCGTACGTGGGCGATGGAAAGTGCATCGTCTGCCACGTCGACGACAACCGGCATTACTCACACACGCGGCACGCGAAGATCTTCCGCCTCAATCCGAAGACCGAGCGCGAGCGCCAGGGGTGCGAGGCGTGCCACGGTCCCGGCTCGAAGCACGTGGCGAACGCGCTCGACAAGAGCGCCATCGTCGGCTTCACCCGCGAGTGGGGCACGCCGGTCGAGGTCCAGAACGCGCAATGCCTCGGCTGTCACGAGGGCGGCCAGCGCATCTACTGGGCCGGCTCGCCGCATGCGCAGAACCGTATCGCCTGCAGCGACTGCCACAGCCCGATGGCGCGGCTGTCGAAGAACGGCCTCATGCGGACGGCGCTCGTCTCCGACACCTGCGCGCTCTGTCACCCGCAGCAGCGCGCGGAGTTCCAGCGCCGCTCGCACATGCCGTTGCCCGAAGGCAAGATGAGCTGCGCCGACTGCCACAACCCGCACGGCTCGGTCACGCGCCCGCTGCTCAAGGCCGACAGCGTCAACGAAACCTGCACCGCGTGCCATGCCGAGAAACGCGGCCCGTTCCTGTGGGAGCACGCGCCCGTGCGCGAAAGCTGCCTCAACTGTCACGTTCCGCACGGCTCGAATCACGACTTCCTGCTCGTCGGCGCGCGGCCGTTCGTCTGCCAGCAGTGCCACAGCCCGCCACTCGGCCATCCCGGGGCGTTCTACAACGCGAGCCAGACCGCGGCGGCGGCGCAGCAGCCGGGCGGAAGCCAGAGTCCGCGCGTCATCGGAAGGGCCTGCCAGAACTGCCACTCGCAGATCCACGGCAGCAACCATCCATCCGGCGCACGCTTCCAGCGGTGATGCGCGCGGCGCGAGTGCCCAATTTGCATACCGGACCGGGAAATCGACGATGCGCCTGAGTCCCAACGGCAAGACCCTCGCCGCGTGGCTGGGCGTCGCGCTGGCGCCGATCGCCTCGCTCCCGGCCCGGGCCGACTCCGCGGTCGGTGCCGATGCGGAACTCGCGAGCGCAACCACGCTCGGCCTGATCCGCGGCTGGGGCATCGCGCTCGATCCGGACGAAGAGCCCAAGCGCAGCCCGAACGGCATCCTCTACAGCCGTACGCCACCCCCAGCGGAACACCGCACCCGCACTGCGGGCGGCTGGGAGGTAAGCGGCGTCGTCGAAGCCGGCGGCTCGGAATCGTTCGGCGACACGTCGAACTATTTTTTCCAGCGCTACAAGGATGTCGGCAACGGCGGCTACCTCCGCTATTTCGACCTCACCGCCGAGGAGGAAGCGACGGCGAGCTTCCTCGAGGGCTACGGCGGCCAAGTCGGCCGTACCGACCAGTACTACAGCCTCGCGTTCGGCCGCTACAACGCGTGGCAGGTCAATGCGTTCTTCGACGAGATCCCGACCGTCTACTCGACGACGTACCGATCGCTGTGGAACGGGATCGGCTCCGGCAACGCCACACTCCTTTCGCTGGCCCCCGGTGGCTCGCCGTCGCCGGTGCAGACGCAGACGAACATCCGCGCGGCGCTCGCCACCACGCCCGACTCGAACGTCGGCGTCACGCGCAAGACCGCCGGCGTGCGCTTCGACTGGAACTTGGGCGAGAACTGGAAGCTCTACGCGAGCTACACGAACCAGAATCGCGAGGGCTCGCGCCCGTTCGGCATGGTCTTCGGCGGCGTCGACGGCGGCGGCAACGTCGACATCACCGAAGCGATCGACTACAACACCCACGACGTCCTCGCGGGGCTCCAGTACAACGATCCGCTGACGAGCTTCAACCTGCAGCTGTCGGCGTCGCTGTTCCGCAACGGCATCGATACGATGACCGTTCAGAATCCGCTGACGATCGCGACGTTCGGCGTCGCCGGCGTTCCCGCGCAGGCGTTCACGTCGGGGCGCTTCGACCTCTACCCCGACAACGATTACTACAAGATCAAGGCCGAGTACGGGCGAAGCCTGCCGTCGCTGTGGAACGGCCGGCTGACCGCGTCGGTCGCGTGGACGAGCTCGACGCAGAACGACAGCCTGATCGCGCCGACGACGCTGCCGCTCACGGGGGGCACGATCAACGGCATTTCGACCGCGAACGTCTGGAACACGACGGCGGCCCTCACGCGGCAAACGGCCGATGCGCAGATCGACGCGACGCTCGCCAACGTCCGCCTCGTCGTCAATCCGACGTCCGCGCTGGCGCTGACCGGCAACATTCGCTACTACGAAACGGACAACTCGACCGCGTACACCGCCTGCAATCCGCTGACCGGGCAATGGGGACGCCTGCTCAACGACGGCAGCGGCGCGGCGATCGTGGACGCGCCCGCGTATCTCGCCGCGCAGTGCAACCTCGCCGCCGTGCAGGCGCTGAACGTGGCGCCGAACACAGGCAACATCAACATCCGCAGCGTGCCCTACGACGAGCGACAGATCGTCTACAGCCTGATCGGCGACTACCGCCTTGGCCCGAAGTCGAACCTCACGGCCTCGTTCGAGCAGGAGAACCTCGAGCCCGCGAACCGCGAGCGCGACAAGACGTGGGAGAACCGGTTGAAGCTCGGCTACACGAACCGCGCGCTCGCGGACGCCGTCGTCCTGCTCTCGTACGAATACGACAGCCGCCGCGGCAGCGACTACGTGGCGAGCCCGTACGCCGCGTTCTACAGCGCGGCGCTCGGGCCCGTGCCCACGTCGCCCGGCACCAACATGGCCGGATGGATCCAGACGAACGACGCGTTGCGCAAGTTCGATCTCGCGGACCGCGACCAGAACATCGTCAAGGCGCGGCTCAACTGGACCGCGATACCGGCGCTCAACGCTGGGCTCACGCTGCAGTACAACGGCGTCCGGTATCCCGATTCGGCGTACGGACGCAACGGCACCAACGAGCAGACGTCGGTCAGCCTGAACCTCGACTACGAGCCCGAGGCGCGGTGGGGAATCTACGGCTACTACACCTGGCAGAACGCGAAGATGAACCAGGCCGGCTTGCAGGAGAACGGCTGCGTGATGGGAACCACGTACTACTTCTTCAGCAACGGTGTCGTCAACACGACCGGCACGGCGCCTGCGGGCACCACGCTCGTCGGCACGACGCAGGTGACGCCGGGCAACTGGCAGCAGGTCTGCGCCACGCCGTCGGCGCTGTCGCCGCTCTATCCGACGAGCAGGACGTGGACGACCTCGCAGAGCTCGACCAACCAGGCGTTCGCGATCGGCGGGCACTATGAATTCCCGAGGGCCCGCCTCGACGTCAACTACACGTACGTCAACGGCCGGACCAAGACGAGCTACACGTACAACGCCGACGCCTACGCGTTCACGCCGGAGGAGCTCGCGCTGATCGGCGGCGGCTTTCCCGACAGCGTGTTCATCCAGAGCATCGTCGACGCGGGCCTGCTCGTGCCGATCACCAAGGCCGTCGCGGTCCGGCTCTATTACCACTACGAGAACGGCCGGGTCAGCGATTGGCACTACGACGGGGTCCAGCAGAACCCCGTTCCGGCCTCCACCGCGGTCTATCTCGACTATGGCCCCCAGCCCTACCATGCGAGCATCGCCGGCGTCTTCCTCCGCTACGCGTTCTGAGCTTGCGGAGCGTACGCGCTCGTCGCGCGTGCGCTGCGGCGGACCCCGCCGGCGTTCGTGGCGCTCGCGCTGCTGGTCGCGGCATCGGCAATTGCGAGCCCCGGGCAAGACGCGGCGACGGCGTGCGCGCCATGCCATGGCGAGAGCGGCCGCGGCGCGGCCCCGACGTTCCCGAATCTCGCCGGCCAGCAGACCCAGTACCTGCAGAAACAACTCGCCGATTTCGCGAAGGGCAGGCGCACGAACGAGGCGATGACGGCTGCGCTCGCACCGGTGCCGCGCAGCGACTTTCCCGACCTCGTCGCGCATTACGGCGCGCAGACGCCGGCGTCCGGCCATGCCGGCGACGCCGCGCTCGCGGCGGCCGGCCGGAAGATTTTCGAAGACGGTGATTGGCTCGCCGGCATACCTCCGTGCCGGAGCTGCCACGGCGAGCGCGGCGCCGGCGCCGGGCGCTATCCTCGCCTCGCCGGACAGAATCCGGCGTACACGCTGCAACAGCTCACGGACTTCAAGTCCGGCGCGCGCCACAACGACACGCGCCGGGCGATGCGCGAGATCGCTGCGCGGCTTACCGAAGCGCAGATGAAGGCGCTCGCCGAATATCTCGCGGAGCTCTAGCGCGCCTCTTTATTGCGCAGCAACGCGAGCCTTGGCGATCGTTCCCATCGCGCGGACCGACCGGTGGCGATGGCTCAAACGGCTACGGCCGCCTTGATTGCCGGGTGGGACTGGTAGTCGCGAATCTCGAAATCCTCGTACCGGTAAGCGAACAGCGAATCGGGTTTGCGGTGGATGACGAGGCGGGGGAGCGGGTAGGGCGCGCGAGCAAGCTGAAGGTCGACCTGCGCGAGATGGTTGACGTAGAGGTGGCAGTCGCCGCCCGTCCAGACGAAATCGCCGACGTCGAGATCGGTCTGCTGCGCCACCATGTGCGTCAGCAGCGCGTACGACGCGATGTTGAAGGGCACGCCGAGGAAGATGTCGCAGCTTCGCTGATAGAGCTGGCACGAGAGCTTGCCCTCGGCCACGTAGAACTGGAAGAAGGCGTGGCACGGCGGGAGCTTCATCCGCGGAATGTCGCCGACGTTCCAGGCCGAGACGATGAGCCGCCGCGAATCGGGATTGCGCCGGATTTCGGCGACCACATTCGCCATCTGGTCGATGTGTCGCCCGTCGGGGGCCGGCCAGCTCCGCCACTGGTAGCCGTAGATCGGACCGAGCTCGCCCTGCGGATCGGCCCATTCGTCCCAGATCGTGACCCCGGCCGCCTGCAGCGTGCGGGCGTTGGTTTCGCCGCGCAGGAACCAGAGGAGCTCGTGAATGATCGACTTGGTGTGCACCTTCTTGGTCGTGAGCAGCGGGAAGCCCGCGCCCAGGTCGAAGCGCATCTGGTAGCCGAACACCGACCGGGTGCCGGTGCCGGTGCGATCCTGCTTGGCGACGCCGTGGTCGCGGACATGGCGCATGAAATCGAGGTACTGGCGCATGGGGCTTAAGGGGCGAAGGGCGGGCGGTCGACGCAGGCTGTTTCGGAAGGCGGTGCCGCCGCATTGTAGCGTGCCGGACGGCAGGCTGCCGGCACAGCCGATCCGAGCGTGAATCTGTCCGCTCGCGCACCGGCGCGCCGTCCGGTGACGTAACATCCCGACATCGGCGCACCCTTGCGCACCGCCTCCGGACGACGCATGCACCCGCCCAACCAGTTCGACCTCCTGAAGCAGCGCCGCTTCGCGCCGTTCTTCTGGACCCAGTTCCTGGGCGCCGCCAACGACAACATCTACAAGAACGCGTTGATCATTTTCGCGGCGTTCCACGCGGCCAGCATGACGAGCCTCGATCCGAACGCGCTCGTCAATCTCGCCGGCGCCGTGTTCATTGCCCCGTTCATGCTGCTGTCGGCGACTTCCGGCCAGCTCGCCGACAAGTTCGAGAAGTCGCGGCTCATCCGCTACATCAAGCTGTTCGAGATCGCGATCATGACGATCGGCCTCGTCGGCTTCTGGCAGCGCGATCTCACGCTGCTGATGGTCGCGCTGGCGCTGATGGGCGTGCATTCGACGCTGTTCGGGCCGGTCAAGTACGCGATCCTGCCGCAGCACTTGAAGCCCGAGGAGCTGATCGGCGGCAACGGCCTGGTCGAAATGGGCACGTTCGTCGCGATTCTGCTCGGGACGATCGCGGGTGGACTCGTGGTCGCGATTGCCGGGGCGGGCCCGGTCATCGCCGGCAGCGTCGCGGTCGCGGTCGCGTTGGCCGGGTACCTCGTGAGCCGTGGCATTCCGTTCACGCCGGCGGTGGCGCCCGATCTCAAGATCAACTGGAATCCGTTCACCGAGACCTGGAAGAACCTGCGCTTCGCCCAAGGCAACCGCGTCGTCTGGCTGTCGATGCTCGGGATATCGTGGTTCTGGTACTACGGCGCCATCTTCCTTGCGCAGTTCCCGGGCTTCAGCAAGGATGTCCTCGGCGGCGACGAGCACGTGGTGACGACACTGCTCGCGCTGTTTTCGGTCGGCATCGGCGTCGGGTCGCTGCTGTGCGAGCGGCTCTCCGGGCGAAAGGTCGAGCTGGGACTGGTGCCGTTCGGGTCGATCGGCTTGACGGTGTTCGCGCTCGACCTCTGGCTCGCGAGCCGCCATCTCCACCCGGCCGGCGTCGCGGGGTTAGGCGTGTTCTTCGCCGATCCGGCGCATTGGCGCGTGGCCGTCGATCTGGTGCTGATCGGGATGTTCGGCGGCTTCTACATCGTGCCGCTGTACGCGCTGATCCAGGAGCGCTCCGAGCCCGCGTTCCGTTCCCGGATCATCGCTGCCAACAACATCCTCAACGCGCTGTTCATGGTCGCCTCGGCCGGCGTCGCCATCGGCCTGTTCGAGGCCGGGCTGTCGATTCCCCAGCTCTTCCTCGTGACGGCGCTGATGAACGCCGCGGTCGCCGTGTTCATCTACGGCCTCGTTCCCGAGTTCCTGATGCGGTTCCTCGCCTGGCTCCTGATCCACACGATGTACCGGGTGCGCAAGGCAGGCCTCGACAACATCCCGGACGAAGGCGCCTGCATCGTCGTCTGCAACCACGTGAGCTATGTCGACGCGGTCGTCATCGCGGCCTCCGTGCGCCGTCCGATCCGCTTCGTCATGGATCACCGCATCTTCGCGATACCGGTGTTGTCGTTCATCTTTCGCGCGATGCGGACGATCCCGATCGCGCCGGCCAAGGAGGACCCGGCGATGAAGGATCGCGCGTTCGCCGAAGCGGCGCGGGCGCTCGCCGCCGGCGAAATCGTCGGCATCTTTCCGGAGGGCAAGCTCACCGAAACGGGCGAGCTCAACCCGTTCCGGCCAGGTGTGCAGCAGATCGTCGCAGCGACACCGGTGCCCGTGGTGCCGCTCGCGCTGTCCGGCCTCTGGGGCAGCTTCTTCAGCCGCTCGCACCGGGGCCGCGCGATGCGCCGGCTGCGCGGGGTGTTTTCCCGGATCGCACTCACCGCCGGGCCGCCGATATCGCCCGATGGAATCGCGCCGGCGCAGTTGGAAGCGGTCGTCCTCGCATTGCGGGGCGAGCGCAAATGACCGTTGAATTCGACCGCGTGAAACCATGGCCGCATTGATCGGATTGCTCGCCGGCGCGCTCGCCGGCCACGCTGTGTGGGGAAAGTGGGGCGCGATCGTGGGCGGGCTCGTCGGATTCCTGGCCGGCGCGACTTTCCTTGGCAAGCGCCAGCGTGACGCCCATCGCAAGCCGGACTTGCCGGCGGCCGTCGCGCCGGTCGCGGTGGCGGCGACGGATGACCGGACATTGTTCGAGCGCATGGCGAAGCTCGAAGCGCGCATCGCCGTGCTGGAGCGCATGCAGGGCCCGGCCGCGCCTGCCGAAGCGCCGCCGGAATTCGCCGGACGTGGGGTCACGCCACCCGACGCAACGCCCGAGGACGCGGTGCCGGTCCCGCTCGTTCCTGCTGGCGAACCGGCCGTACTCGCCGCAGTGGTCCCCGCGCCGGAGGCCTATGCCCAACCGACGGCCGGGGTGCCCTTTGCCGTTCCCGCTGCGGAGGGTCATGCCCAGGCGACGGTCGGATCGACCACCGCGGCGCCTGCGCCACGGGTCAACCCGATATGGGCGTGGTTCACCGGTGGCAACGCGCTCACGCGGATTGGCGTGGTCGTGCTGTTCTTCGGCATTGCGTTCCTGCTCCGCTATTTCGCCGAGCATTTCACGGTGCCCATCGAAGCCCGGCTTGCCGCGGTGGCGGTGGTCGGGATCGCCCTGACCGCGCTCGGCCTGCGCCTTGCCGGGTCGCGGCCCGGGTACGGGTTGTCGCTGCAAGGCGCCGGAGCGGGCATCCTTTACCTGACTACGTACGCCGCGTTCCGGTTGTATGCGGTGCTGCCGGACGAGGTGGCCATGGCGCTGCTCGTCGCCATTGCGGCGCTGACCGTGTGGCTCGCCTCGCGCGCCGACTCGCAGGCGTTCGCCGGCCTCGCGATTGCCGGTGGCTTCCTGGCGCCGATGCTGACGACGACGCGCGGCGCACCGCTGGCGCTGTTCGGCTATTTCGCGATCCTGAACGGAGCGATCTTCGCGCTGGCCTGGCGCCGCGCGTGGCGGGCGCTCAACGTGCTGGGCTTCGTGTTCACGTTCGCGCTCGGCCTCTTCTGGGGCGAGCGCTATTACGCCAGCGAGTATTTCACGACGGTCGAGCCGTTTCTGGTGCTGTTCTTCGCCTACTACGTGGCCATCGCCATCCTCGAGGCGCGGCGCGGGGCGCTCGAGGTGCGGCGCCCGGTCGACGGCCTGCTGGTTTTCGGCGTGCCGCTGGCGGGGATGGTGTTGCAGGCGGCACTGGTAAGCGATTACCGGTACGGCGCCGCATGGAGCGCGCTGGCGGTGGCCGCGGTCTACGCCGTGCTCCATGCGGCGCTCCGCCGTCGCGTCCGAGCCCGCGCTCGCGCTGCTCGCCGCAGGCGTTTCTCGCGCTCGCGGTGATCTTCATCACGCTCGCGGTCCCGCTCGCGTTCGACGACCAGTGGACCGCGGCGCTGTGGGCGATCGAAGCCGCCGGCGTCTACTGGGTGGGCATCCGCCAGGCGTCGCCCGTGGCGCGCGGCTTCGCGTTGCTGGTCGAAGTGTGCGCGGGTGCCGCGTTCATCTGGTCCGGTGGCGTCACCGCCGACGAACCACTGTTCGTCAACGGCTATTTCATCGGCGCGATGCTGATCGCGCTGTCGGGACTCGCGACCGCCTTTTTTGCCGATCGCGCCGGCGCCGACCTGCCCCCGCGCGAGCGCCCCGTGACGCCGCTGGTGTTCGGTTGGGGCGCCGTCTGGTGGCTCGCCGCCGGCGGCATGGAAATCGTCCGTCACCTTGGATCGGCAGAGGAGGTGCACGCCGCGCTCGGCTGGGTCGTCGCGAGCGTCGTCCTCGCGCTGGTGCTCGACCGCGCCTGGCGCTGGCCGCGGCTCGCAACGGTCGGCGTCGCGCTGCTGCCGGTGATGGGCATCGCCGCATTCGCCGATTTCGAGCGGGCGCGGACGACGTTGACGATGTACGGCTGGCTGGTGTGGCCAGCGGCGTGGATCGCGCACGCGTTCGTGCTGCGCGCAGCCGACGCGCGCGCGCCGGCGGCGGAGGTGGCCGGGCGAGCTCCGTCCGGCGCGGGCGGAATCCTGCGGTTCGTGCACGCGTTCTCCGTCTTCGCGCTCACCGTGCAGTTGGCGTGGGAGGCCAGCGAATGGGCGGGCCGGTCGACGCCCGCGCACACGGTGTGGGTGGCGTGCGCGGCGGCGCTGCCCGCGGCCGCATGCCTGTGGATCGTCACCCGGTGGCGCGACGATCCGCACTGGCCATTCCCGATCCACGGCGATGCCTACGCCGTCGGTGCCGGGACCCCGATCGCCGGGCTCCTCGCCGTGTGGTTCTTCGCGGTGAACGTGCTGTCGCCGGGCGATGTCAGCCCGCTGCCCTATCTGCCGCTCGCCAATCCGCTCGATCTCACGCTCGTGCTCGCGCTGGCGGCGGCGTTCGGATGGGGCCGGCGCTTCGCGCGGCTGTCGCTGCAGTCGCTCTACGGGTGGTTCGGCGTCGCCTTGTTCGTCGCGCTCAACGGCGTCGTGCTGCGCACCGCGCATCAGTGGGGCGACATCGCGTGGCGGCTGCCGGCGCTCGTGGCCTCGAAACCCTTGCAGGCCGCGCTGACGCTGACCTGGAGCGCGACCGCCCTCGCGGTGATGTTCACCGCGACCCGGCGCGGACTGCGGCCGTTGTGGATGGTGGGCGCCGGATTGCTCGCGGTGGTCGTCGGCAAGCTGTTCCTGATCGATCTCGGCGCGCTGTCCGGTCTGCCGCGCGTCGTCGCCTTTCTTGGCGTCGGCATCCTGCTGCTCGCGATCGGTTACCTGTCGCCGTTGCCGCCGGCGGCAGCCATCAACCCCGGTGCCGGCGATCGTCCCGGCGGACGGCGTTGACCTGATCGTCGATCAGGCGGGCGGCGAAGTCCAGACCGCGTCGACGAGCGCGGGCAACACGATCCCGGCGGGCCCGCGCAGCACGTGGTCGGCGTGCGGCGAAAGCGCCGTGGGCTGCGGATTGATCTCGACCACGGCGGCGCCATGCCGCAGGGCGGCGTGGGGCAGCCCCGCCGCGGGATAGACTTCGGCGGTCGTCCCGACGACCAGCAGCACGTCGCAACGGCTCGCTGCAGCCTCGGCTTGCGCGAGCGCGGCGGGCGGCAGCATTTCCTCGAACCAGACGACATCGGGCCGCAGGAACGCCCCGCACGCGGCGCACCGCGGCGGCTCGCCGGCGCGGGCCTCGTCCCAGCGATCGACGACGCCGCAGCCGCGCGAGCATTTCACGCGCCGGATGTTGCCGTGCAGTTCGACGACGTTCGCGCTCCCCGCCGCCTGGTGCAAGCCGTCGACGTTCTGCGTGATCAGCAGGAATTCCGGAACGCGCCGCTCGATCGCGGCCAGCGCGTAGTGCCCGGGATTGGGCGCGGCCTCCCCGACGCGCTCGCGCCGCCACGCATACCAGTCCCAGACAAATTTCGGATTGCGCATGAACGCGGACGGGGTTGCGAGCTCGTGCGGGTCGAACTTCGCCCATAGTCCCGTTTGCGCGTCGCGAAAGGTGGGGACGCCGGATTCCGCCGAAACGCCGGCGCCGGTGAGCACCGCGACAGAGCGTGCGTCGCGGAGGCGGCGGATCAACGCGGCGGGGATAGTGAAGGCGGGAGAGGTCGTCATCGGCGTAAGCCCGCTGCAAGGGTAGCGCGGAGCGAGCGCGCGGCGAAGTCATGCGCGGATCCGCGCGGCCAGGGAAGTCCCGGCCCCCATGCTAAACTCGAACGAGCCTGTTTCCCGCGCATTTTCGCCAACACCTTCCATGTCCGGCAACACGCTCGGCACGCTCTACTGCGTCACCTCGTTCGGCGAGTCGCACGGCCCGGCGATCGGTTGCGTCGTCGACGGCTGCCCGCCGGGCCTCGCCCTCGTCGACGCCGACATCCAGCGCGAGCTCGACCGGCGGAAGCCCGGCACGTCGCGTCACGTCACCCAGCGGCGCGAGAGCGACACCGTCGAAATCCTCTCCGGCGTGTTCGACGGCAGGACCACGGGGACCCCGATCGCGCTGCTGATCCGCAACGAGGACCCGCGGAGCAAGGATTACGCGAGCATCGCGGAAACGTTCCGGCCGGGACACGCCGATTACGCGTACTGGCAGAAATACGGCATCCGCGACTACCGCGGCGGCGGCCGGTCGTCGGCGCGCGAGACGGCGGTGCGCGTCGCCGCCGGCGCGATCGCGAAAAAGTGGCTCGCCGAGCAGCACGGCGTCGTGATCCGCGGCCATCTCGTCCAGCTGGGACCGATGGCGATTCCGTTCGAGGACTGGGGGCAGGTCGGCGCGAATCCGTTCTTCGTCGCCAACGCCACGCTCGTGCCCGAGCTCGAGGCATTCATGGACCGGCTGCGCAAGGCCGGCGATTCCTGCGGCGCCCGGATCACCGTCATCGCGAGCGGTGTCCCGGTGGGGTGGGGCGAGCCCGTGTACGGCCGCCTCGATGCCGATCTCGCGGGCGCGCTGATGAGCATCAACGCGGTGAAGGGCGTCGAGATCGGCGCCGGCTTCGCGAGCGTCGCGCAGCGCGGCACCGAGCACTCCGACGAGATGACGCCCCAGGGCTTCGTGTCGAACCACGCGGGCGGGATCCTCGGCGGGATCTCGACCGGCCAGGACGTCGTCGCGACGATCGCCGTGAAGCCGACCTCGTCGATCCGGCTCGACCGGCATTCGATCGACAAGGCGGGCAATCCGGTGATCGTCAACACGCACGGACGGCACGACCCCTGCGTCGGCATTCGCGCGACGCCGATCGCCGAGGCGATGGTCGCGATCGTGCTGATGGACCATGCGTTGCGCCACCGCGCGCAGAACGCCGACGTGGTCACCGCGACGCCGAGGATCGCCGCGCAGGCCCCGGCGGATGCGATCGCGACCTTGCGCCGCGCGCCCGCGGTCGACGACCCGGATCCGGACGAAGCGTAGCCGCAACCGCAGGGTAGGCGTGCGCCATGCGTAGCCCGGGTTGAGCGTCAGCGAAACCCGGGGCCGTCGACCAACCGAAGCGCCCACCCGGGTTTCCCTCCGTTCAACCCGGGCTACGCGTCGGGCGAGACCTTGGTGATCGTCGCGCCGGCGCTGCCTCGCGCGAACGTCAAGCCGACCTCGTCGCCGCGCGCGACCTCCGCCGCATCCTGCACGATCGTGCCGTCTGCCTTCGCGACGATCGCGTAGCCGCGTTCGAGGACCCCCTGCGGGTTGAGGTGAGCAAGGTTCTGCGCGAGTGCGGCGAGCCTCGCGCCGCTGCGGTCGAGCGCCGCCGGCAGCGCGCGGCGCAGCGCCTCGGCGACCGCCGCCAACAGCGCTCTTTGTTCCGGCGGCTGATGCAGGCGCCAGGCGAGGCGCCGCGCCGGCGCATCGAGCGCGATCCGGCGGTTCGCGAGCGCATGCCGCATCGCGCGGGTGAGCCGGTTGCCGAGCGCCAGCGCATCGCGCCGCTGCTGCGCGAGCCGCGCGGCCGGATGGACGAGCCGGCGCGCGAGGCTGTCGACGCGCTGCATTCGCGTTTCCTGCATCCGTTCCTGCGCGCGCTGCCAGCGCGCGGCAAGTCCGCCCACGTCGCGCGCTACCGCGTGGCGGTCGGGGACGACCAGCGTGGCGGCGCCGGTGGGCGTGGGCGCGCGCGCGTCGGCGACGAAATCGCAGATCGTGAAATCGGTCTCGTGGCCGACGCCCGAGACCACCGGCAGCACCGATGCGTAGACCGCCTGGGCGACGATTTCCTCGTTGAATGCCCACAGGTCCTCGATCGAGCCGCCGCCCCGCCCGACGATCAGCACGTCGACTTCGGCGCGCTCGTTCGCGATACGGATGGCGGCGGCGACTTCCGCGGCCGCGCCGTCGCCCTGGACGGCCGTGGGGTAGACGATGACCCGCAGCGCCGGCCAGCGGCGTTGCAGCGTCGTCAGAAGGTCGAAGAGCGCGGCGCCGCGCGTCGAGGTGACGATGCCCGCCGTGCGCGGATACCGCGGCAGCGGCCGCTTGCGCTCGGTGGCGAACCAGCCGGCGGCGTCGAGACGCGCCTTCAGGCGGGCGAACTGCTCGTAGAGCGCGCCCTGGCCCGCCAGGCGCACCGTCTCGACATTGAGCTGGAATTCGCCGCGGGCTTCGTAGATCGACGCGGTGGCCCGCACTTCGACCTGCTGGCCGTCCTTGAGCGAGAATTCCGTGTGTTGCGCCTTGTGCCGGAAGAATACGCAACGCACCTGCGCCTGCGCGTCCTTGAGGTTGAAGTAGCAATGACCGGACGCTGCCCGGATGAAGTTCGAAACCTCCCCGGACACCCAGACGAGGCCCAGATGGCGCTCCACGATCAGGCGCGCCGAGCTCACGAGGAGCGACACCGGCAGGATAATCGGGCCTCGCCCCGGCGCCGACAGCGACTCGCCGCTCGCGGGCGTCGCGGCCCAGGCGGCGTCGGCCAAGCGGTCAGGTGGGGGATTGCGCGGAGGCTTCAACATGGGTCCGGTAGCGATCGATGTTGGACAAATGGGGCAGGATTCAAGTTTTGTCCTGGACGGTTATCGAGGCACCAAGATCGTCCCCTGCCAGCGGGAGTACGCCTTCGGAAGACCCCGACCCGATTAATGGTGTCCGGCAAGGCAACCGTAATCGATTGAAAACAAATATAAAAAAGTCGTCGCGAAATTGGGCATCGCAACGTTTTTTTTGGCCCGGCGCCCACTTAGCGATCAAATTTACAAGATATGCACACTATTATCCACAGCATTTGTGGAAAACCGGACCGGCCGGCCGCCCATTGCTGCCCCAAGAGCGTTGGCTGGCGCGGGTTTGCGGGGCGTCCCGGGGAGGATATCGCCGTGCGCCCCATGACGCCGGACAGGCGCCCGGTTAGAATGCCGGATGACCCGCAATTGTTCATGAACAAACGATGACGGATGCTGCAGTGCGGCAAGGCTCGACGCCGACTTCTTCGGCCGTCGCCCCGCGCCCGGCGCACGGTGCCGGCGGGGCGCCCGAGGGCGCGGCGGCGCCGGCCTCCAATTTCCTCCGCGCGATCATCGCCGAGGACATGCGCACCGGCAAGTACGGCGGCCGTGTGGTCACGCGCTTTCCTCCCGAGCCCAACGGCTACCTGCATTACGGGCACGCCAAGTCGATCTGCCTCAATTTCGGGCTCGCCGCCGAAAACGGCGGCGTCTGCCACCTCCGCTACGACGACACCAATCCGGCGAAGGAAGACGTCGAGTACGAGGACTCGATCGCGGACTCGGTCCGCTGGCTGGGCTTCGACTGGGGCGCGCACCGCTATCACGCCTCGGATTACTACGATCGTCTCTACGCGTTCGCCGAATGGTTCATCGGGCAGGGGCTGGCGTACGTCGACAGCCAGAGCGCCGCGGAGGTGCGCGCCACGCGCGGCACGCTGACGCAACCGGGCGCCGCTTCGCCGTATCGCGACCGCCCCGTCGCGGAAAACCTCGATCTCTTCCGCCGGATGCGGGCCGGGGAATTTCCCGACGGCGCCCACGTGCTGCGCCTCAAGATCGACATGGCGAGCCCGAACGTCAACATGCGCGACCCGGCGATCTACCGCATCCGCCACGAGTCGCACCACCGCACCGGCGACAAGTGGTGCATCTACCCGCTCTACGACTACACGCACTGCATCTCCGATGCGCTGGAACGGATCACGCATTCGATCTGCACGCTCGAATTCCAGGATCACCGGCCGCTCTACGACTGGGTGATCGAGAAGCTGGCCGACGGCGGCCAGCTCTCGCGCCCGCTGCCGCAGCAGCATGAATTCGCGCGCCTCAACCTCACGTACGTCGTGCTGTCGAAGCGCCGGCTGATCGAGCTCGTGACCCACGGCCACGTCGACGGCTGGGACGATCCCAGGATGCCGACGCTGGTCGGCGCGCGCCGGCGCGGCTTCACGCCCGAGGGCTTCAGGCTCTTCGCCGAACGCATCGGCGTGTCGAAATCCGACTCCTGGATCGACATGAGCGTGCTCGAGGACTGCATGCGCGAGGACCTGAACGCGCGCGCCCTGCGCCGGATCGCCGTGCTCGATCCGGTGCGCCTCGTCATCGACAATTATCCGGAAGGCGCCTCCGAGGAATGCTTCGCGCCAAACCACCCGCAGCGGCCCGACCTCGGCCGCCGCGCGCTGCCGTTCTCGCGCGAGCTGTGGATCGAGCGGGAAGACTTCATGGAGCAGCCGCCCAAAGGCTATTTTCGGCTGGCGCCGGGCGCCGAGGCGCGGCTGCGCTACGCCTATATCGTCAAATGCGTCGGCTGCGACAAGGACGAAGGCGGCAACGTCACCACCGTCCATTGCACGTACGACCCCGGCACGCGGAGCGGCACGGCGGGCGCCGACGCGCGCAAGGTGAAAGGCAACCTGCACTGGCTCTCGGCCAGTCATGCGCGGCCGGCGGAAGTGCGGATGTACGATCGCCTGTTCGCGGTGCCTTTTCCCGGCGCGCGCCTGCCCTGGGGTGCACCGGTCGAGGGCGCGGTCGCCATTCCGGTCGTGGCCACGCCGGAGGCGGGCCATTCCGTTGCCGTCGCCGGCGACGACGACGAGGCGCCCGAGGTCGCCGAGCGCAACTATCTCGACGACCTCAATCCGGACTCGAAGCGGGTGATCACCGCGCGCGTCGAGCCCGCGGTCCTCGCGGCGCAGGCCGGCGAAACCTTCCAGTTCGAGCGCCACGGGTATTTCGTGGCCGACCTCAAAGACCACGCCGCCGGTCGCCCGGTGTTCAACCGGACGGTGACGCTGCGCGATTCCCGCGACCGGCGCAGCGGTCCGTAGTCGCGGGCGGCCATTGAGTATCGGGCCGGCGCACCCCACATAATCGGGCGACCACCCGGGCTTCGGTTTCACTCAGCCGGGCTACGAGGGCGGCGCGCGCGCCCATTCTTTCGAGGCCAACTCCATGAAACGCATCGTTCTCTTCGTCGCGACCAACATCGCCGTCCTGGTGGTGCTGTCGGTGGTGCTGAAGCTCCTCGGGCTCGACAACGCCGGCATGGCGCAGGCGGGAATCCAGGTGGGGCCGCTGCTCGCGTTTTCGGCCGTCGTGGGGTTCACGGGCTCGATCATCTCGCTGTTGATCTCGAAGCAGGTGGCCAAGTGGACGACCGGCGCGCACGTGATCGAGCAGCCGCAGAACCCGCACGAGGCATGGCTCGTCGAAACGGTCCGCCGGCTGGCCGCCAAGGCCGGCGTGGCGATGCCCGAGGTCGCGATCTACGACGGCGCGCCCAACGCGTTCGCCACCGGCGCGTTCAAGAATTCGGCGCTGGTCGCCGTGTCGACGGGCCTGCTGCAATCGATGAGCCACGAGGAGGTCGAGGCGGTGCTCGGCCACGAGCTCGCGCATGTCGCGAACGGCGACATGGTGACGCTGACGTTGATCCAGGGCGTCGTCAACACGTTCGTCGTGTTCTTCGCCCGCATCGTCGGCGCCATCGTCGACCGGACGGTCTTTCGCACCGAGCGGGGAACCGGGCCCGGCTACTGGATCACCGTGATGGTCTGCCAGATCGTGTTCGGGATCGTCGCGTCGATGATCGTCGCGTGGTTCTCGCGCCACCGCGAATTTCGCGCCGATGCGGGCTCGGCCGATTATCTCGGCACGCCGCAGCCGATGATGAACGCGCTGGCGCGCCTCGGCGGGCTCGAGGCGGGCGAGCTGCCCAAGGCGCTCTCGGGCTTCGGCATCACCGACAAGGGCGGCGTGATGGCGCTGTTCGCGACGCACCCGCCGATCGAGGAGCGCATCGCGGCGCTGCAGGCGCGGCGCTAGCCGGTTTTTCCTCGGCGCGCCGCCGGAGCGCAGCGTGGCCGCAGCCCCCGGGGCCGGCCGTTGGTATAGTGGCGCGTGCCGGCGACCGCCGGCGCGGCAATCGCTGGCTCCGGAGGGACATCGTGATCGAGTTCTACACGTTCCAGACATCGAACGGCCTGCGCGTGGCCATCATGCTGGAGGAGTGCGGTCTGCCGTATCGCGTCCACCGCGTCGAGTTGATGAAGGGCGAGCAGCAAAGCGCGGCGTTCCTGAAGCTCAATCCCGCGGCCGCCATTCCGGTGATCGTCGACCCCGACGGCCCAGGGGGCGCGGCGGTGACGCTGTCGCAATCGGGCACCATCCTCCAATACCTCGCCGAGAAGACCGGCCGCTTCCTGCCCGGCGACGCGGTGCGCAGGCTGCTCGCGCTGCAATGGGTCATGTTCGCCGCGACCGATTGCGCCGCGGCCTCAGGATCGATATTCCAGCTGTCGGTGCTCGCTCCGGACAAGTCACCGGCCAACGTGGCCTTTTACGAGCAACGGGTGCTGCGCTACTTCCGCGTCGCCGACGACCGGCTGGCGGGCCGCCAATGGCTGGCGGACGAGCTGTCGATCGCCGACTTCGCGCTCTACCCGATCTACGCGGTGCGCAAATCGATCGCCGAGGCCGCGGGCGACCTGCCGAACCTGACGCGCTGGGGTGACGCGCTCGCCGCGCGGCCCGCCGTGGCCAAGGCGATGGGCGACGGGGCCTGATCGGTACGCAGGGCACGGTCCCGGCGACGTACGTCAGCGGGGAATCTCCCGGAACAGCCGGTATTCGCCGAACTCGCCCAGCGGCGCAAGTCGTGTGCGGGTCGCGGCGGGGAGCGCGTCGAGATCCTTCGCCCGGAACACCACAAAATCGGGAATCGCATCGTCGAGATACGGCGCGAGGGCGGCGAGGTCCGGAACTTTGAGCGTCCTGCCGCGCGCGTAGAACTCGGCGGACACCGGTCGCTGCCCGACATAGATGAGCCGCTCGGCGGGGCTGCCGCGGCGCGTGTCATAGATTTCCACCAGCGCCTGGTGCGACAGGTCGTATTCGAAGCGGTGGCGTTGCGTGACGATCGCCGCGACCATCGCCACCGGCATCACGAGCGCGGCGACGATCATGAGCCGGACCGCGGGCCGCAGCGTGCGCGAGTCGCCCGTGCCGGGCCGCCAGAGCTCGCCCAGCAGCAGAGCGAACGCGGGCAGACCGGGCAGCACGTAGGTTGGCAGCACGTTTCCGGACACGGTGAAGAACAGCATCGGGGTCGCGGCCCACAGCGCGAGATACGCGAGCCAGGGGTCGGCGGCGAGCCGGCGCAGGTCATCGCGGCGCGCGAACGCCGCGCGCGCGAGCCAGCCGAGCGCCAACAGCGACCACGGCAGCGCCGCCGCGACCCAGTAGAGCCAGATCATGCCGCGGGGCCGGGCGTGCGCGGCGCCGTAGAGATCGCCTTTCCAGCCGGGTTCGACAAAGCGCTTCCAGTGCTCGCCCACCAGGAAATAATCGAGAAATCCGGGCGAGGCGTGCTCGGCCGCCCAATACCAGGGGACGACCAGGATCGCGGTCGCGCCGACGCCGGCGAGCCACGGTAACGCCCGCCATACCGCGGCCCATCGCCGCGTCCACAGCGTCCACGCACCGACGGGCACGAACGTGAGCACCGCCGCCACCGGCCCCTTGGCCAGCAGCCCGATGACGAGCCCGAGAAAGAACAGGCCGGCCCCGGCGCGACGTGCCGGCGCGGCGCCATTCACCGCGACCCAGAACCCCGCCATCGACAGCGTGGTTCCCAACGCGAGCGCGGGATCGGTCATCACGGCGCCCGCGGCGATGAACACGAGGGCGGTGGCAGCGAACGGCGCGACGGTCCACAGCGCCTGGTCGCGGCCGCCGCGGAGCGCAGCGAGCCAATGGACGAGCGCGCCGCAACCGATCAGCGTCAGCAACGACGGCAGTCGGGCCGCGAGCGCGTTGCTGCCGAACGCCGCCATCGCCCCCGCCGACAGCCATGTCGATAGCGGCGGCTTGCCCCAGAACGGGACGCCGTAGTCGAATTGCGGCATCACCCAGTCGCCGGTCTCCAGCATCTTGCGCGCGATCTCCGCATAGCGGGCCTCGGTCGGGTCCATCAGCGGATAGGCGGGCAGCGTCGCCAGCCGGACGCCGACGACGACCACGACGACCAGCGCGAGCCAGCGGCGCTCGCGGGCCGTCAGCGCGAAGGCCATGGTCCCGCGCCCGCGACGGACGCATTCGTCGCCGGCGGGGCGGCTGCGGGATCCGCGGCGTGCGACGCGATCGGCCGCGCAGGCGCGAGCGATTGCTGGACGAGGTAGAGCGGGCGCTGCTTCACTTCGATGAACATGCGCGCCAGGTATTCGCCGATGATGCCGAGCGCCATCAACTGCAGCCCGCCGAGGAACAGCACCAGGACGACCAGCGTCGGAAAGCCCGGCACCGGGTCGCCGTAGATGAGCGTCTTGGCGATGAAGTACGCGCCGCGCGCGAAGGCGACCAGCGCGGCAAGGAAGCCCATGTAGCTCGCGATCTTGAGCGGAACCACCGAAAACGACGTGATTCCCTCGAGCGCGAAGTTCCACAGGCGCCAGTAATTCCATTTCGTCTTGCCGGCGTAGCGCCCGTCGCGGTCGTATTCGATTTCCTTGCACGGAAAGCCGATCCACGCGAACAGTCCTTTCATGAACCGGCTGCGCTCGGGAAACCGGCGCAGTGCGGCGACGGCGCGCGCGGACAGGAGCCGGAAATCGCCGACGTTCTCGGGTATGTCGATCGTGCCCATGCGCCCCATCGCGCGGTAGAACGCGCGTGCGGTCGCCTTCTTGAGCCAGCTTTCCTGCGCGCGGGTCCGCCGGCGCATCAGCACGACGTCGTAGCCCTCAGCCCAGGCACGCACCATCTCCGGTATGGCTTCCGGCGGGTCCTGCAGGTCGGCATCGATCACGACCACGGCGTCCCCGCCGGCGTGATCCAAACCGGCTGTCATCGCCACTTCCTTGCCGAAATTGCGCGACAGGTCGATCACGGCGACGCGCGCGTCGGTGCGATGGAATCCCGCGAGCAGCGCCATGCTGCCGTCGCCGCTGCCATCGTTGACATAGATGATCTCGGCCGCGCCGGGCACGGCGTCGAGCGCGGCGGCCAGCCGGCGATGGAATTCCGGCAGCACCGCTTCCTCGTTGTAGACCGGAACCACGACCGACAGCGTGGCGCTCGCGCGTGGTGCCGGCGCAGCGGACGCGCGGCCGGTATCGGGAGCGGCCATGGGGTGCGCCTTCAAAAAATCACGGCCGGCGGGGTGGACCCGGCCGGCCGTGGCATCGTTCCGCTGAAGAACGGGATGTCGTGCCGTCTACTTGAGGTGATTCGACACGAGCTTGGTCATCTCGAACATCGAGACCTGCTTCTTGCCGCCGAACACCGCGCGGAGCTTTTCGTCGGCGTTGATGAGACGCTTGTTGATGGCGTCCTGCAGCTTGTTCTTCTTGATGTAGTCCCAGATCTTCTTCGTCACTTCGGTGCGCGGCAGCGGCATACTGCCAACGACCGCAGCGAGCACCTGCGACGGCGTCATCGGCTTCATGAACGCGGCATTCGGCTTGCGCTTGGCCGCCGGCTTTTTCGCGGCTGCTTTTTTCGCGACGGGCTTTTTCGCCGGCGCTTTCTTGGCGGCCGATTTCTTCGCAGCCGGTTTCTTGGCTGCCGGCTTCTTCGCAGCCTTCTTCGCGGCGGGCTTCTTTGCAGCTTTCTTGGCAGTGGCCATAGTTCTCCTTCCTATGTTTAAGTGCGCAACACGACGCCGAACCCTCTGAAGCAGGCCCTCCTGTCACGGGCAAACCCTGCCTCATCGCAGGAAACTATACCGCATTCCCGCAGGAAGGGAATGCCCCGCGCATGGTTTTTTCATTGGGGCGGAGAGGGTTGTTGCGCTGCTGTAACTGCGTGCGCCGCGACGACGTTCGTCGCCCGGAACCGGCGGCGGCGGGCCATTGATCGCCCCGGCGCGGGAGCGACGCCCCGGGGAGCAGCGGCAAGGACTTCCGCCGCGGGCGGCGCGGTGCGACACTGGCGGCGGCATTCGTCTCGCTCCTCATGCGCCCCGCCCGCCTTCTGTCGCTCATCGCCGCCGCGGCCACTGTGCTGGTCGGCGTCGCGGCGTTTGCCGCCGGCGTCGCCGCGCCGTTGCCCATCTTCGACGCTCACCTCCATTACAACGAGGAGGCGACCACCGCGTACCCCGTCGCCGACGTCATGCAACGCTTCCGCGACAGCCACGTGCGAACGATTCTCGCCACCAGCCGGCCGAACAACGGCACCCGCGCGCTGGCCGCGGCGGCCGGCGCCAGTCCGCAGGAGGCGCCGCGGGTGGTCCCGTTCATCCGCCCCTACCGCACGTCCGCCGACCGGAATACCTGGTTCAACGATCCCGCGATCTACGCGCTGATCGAAGAAGAGCTGTCGCGCGACATCGGCTGGCGCGGCATCGGTGAATTCCATGTCTTCGGCCGCGATGCCGACACGGAACAGGTGAAGCGCATCGTCGCGCTCGCCGTGGCCCGCGGCCTCTGGCTGCACGCGCATTGTGACGAGGCGGCGCTCGTCCACCTTCTCGCGCACGATTCGCGGGTGAAAATCGTCTGGGCGCACAGCGGGTTCACCACGCCTCCGGAGACGCTTGGCCGGTACCTCGCGCGGTATCCGAACCTGGTGGCGGAGCTGTCCTATCGCCACGACGTAACCACCGACGGCAAGCTCGCACCGGCATGGCGCGCGTTGTTTCTCGCGCATCCCGACCGCTTCGTGCTGGGTTCGGACACGTGGGTCAACGAACGTTGGGCGCGCTACGGCGAGATCATGGCGAGCTACCAGGGGTGGCTCGCGCAGCTGCCGCGCGATGTCGCGTTGAAGATCGCCCATGGCAATGGCGAGCGGCTGTTTCCGCCGCCGGCCCCGGCGCCCGACGCGCGCGGGCTGCTGTTCCGGATCGACCGCAAGGGCGTCGCGCCGTCGTACGTCTTCGGGACGATGCATTCGGACGATTCGCGGGTCACCGCCTTGCCGCCGCCGGTTGTGCGCGCGTTCGGCACGGCGCGAACCTTCGCGACCGAGAGCCGCTTATCCGACGGCGAGATCGCGGGCTTTTTCGAGGCCGCCCAATTCGACGATGGGCGTCGGCTGGCCGATTACTTCGACCCGGCAACCATCGCACAGATCCGCATCGCGCTCGGTCCGCACGCCCCGCCCGCCGCGATGTTCGACCGGTTGAAGCCGTGGGCGACGATGCTGATGCTCGCCGAAAAGCCGGGGCAGGATGGCAGCGGCGGCGAGACGCTCGACAACCTGCTGCTGGCGGACGCCCGCCGGCGCAAGCTCGCCATCGTCGGGCTGGAGCTGGCCGAAGAACAGGTGGCGGCGCTCGACGCCATCGCGCTCCCCGCCCAAGTGGCGCTGGTCAAGTTCGTGCTGGACAATCGCGATGGCCTCAATCGCACGCACGAAGCCGCGATCGCCGCCTGGCTCGATCGGGACCTCGCATTGCTGGCCGCCTTGAACCTGGCGCCGGGACGCGACAATCCCGAGATCGCGGCGGCGGTCGTCGAGCTCACGCGCAACATCGTCGACAACCGTTCGGTGCAGATGGCGCACCGGCTGTTTATGCCGCTGCGCAGCGGTCGGGTGTTCGTCGCCGTCGGGGCCCTGCATCTTTATGGTTCGCGGAGCCTCCTCGCGTTGTTGCGCGAACAGGGCTACCGGGTGGAGCGCGTGTTCTGACACCACGCTGCGCGCGACGCTGGCGGATGTCCGCCACGGACAGCGCGCGCCCGCGTACCGAAGCCGGCCGAACGCGGTAAAATGGCCGCCTTCCGGTGTCACGCGGTCTCTCGCAAGGTAGCGAGAGGACGCGCGCTGGCGCCCGCGGATCGCCTCGGCCCGCCGCCGTGAACATCGCCCATCTTCGCACCGACTACAAGCGCGAAACGCTCGACGAAGCACACGTCGACCCCGATCCTTATCGCCAGTTCGGGCGGTGGTTCGACGAAGCGGTCAAGGCCGAACTGCCCGAGCCCAATGCGATGACGCTCGCCACCGCCGGCGTCGACCTGCGTCCGTCGGCGCGCATCGTGCTGCTCAAGGGGTTCGACGCGCGCGGTTTCGTCTTCTTCACCAACTATGCGAGCCGCAAGGGCCACGAGCTCGCCGCGCATCCGCAGGCGGCGCTGCTGTTCCACTGGAGCGAACTGGAGCGGCAGGTGCGCATCGAAGGCATCGCCGGCAAGGTCGACGAGGCCGAGTCCGACGCCTATTTCGCCGAGCGCCCGCGGCCGTCGCGGCTGGGCGCGTGGGCATCGCCGCAGAGCCAGCCGGTCGCCGGCCGCGCCGCGCTGGAGACGCGCTTCGCGGCGGTCGAAGCGCAATACCGCGACGCCGGCGAACGCATTCCGCGGCCCGCGCACTGGGGCGGCTACCGGGTCGTGCCCGAAACGCTGGAATTCTGGCAGGGGCGAAGCTCGCGGATGCACGACCGCATACGCTATCGGCGCGATCTCGAATCCGGAGGCTGGATCATCGACCGGCTGGCGCCGTGAGCCTGGGGGAGGCCTCGGCCGTGAGCCCGCGAGCGGGGGCCCGGGCGTGAGGGAACCGCCGGCGCGTCCCGCCAGGCTGCTCGCTGTCCTGATCCCGCTCGGGATCGCGAGTCACACGGTGCTCGCCGGAAGTCGGGTATCGGTTTCGCTTGCCGCGCTGGCGCAGGGCGCTTCCGCGTTCACGGTGGGCGTGCTGATGGCGCTCTATGCGGTGCTGCCGATGGTGTCCGCGGTCGCGACGGGCCGGTTGTCCGACCGGATCGGCGTGCGGATGCCGATGCTGGCCGGCGCGACCGGGCTCGCGGCAGGCGTCTCGTTGCCGCTCATCTCCCCCGACCTGTGGGCGCTGTATGCGAGCGCCACCGTCGTCGGGATGTCGTTCATGGTGTTTCAGATCTCGACGCAGAGGGCGACCGGCGAAATCGGCGGTCCCCTGGATCGGCCGCGCAATTTCAGCCTGCTCGCGCTCGGTTACTCGGTGTCGGGCTTCATCGGCCCGCTGATCGCCGGCTTTACGATCGACCACTACGGCCACACCGCACCGTTCGCCGTCCTCGCCGTCATCGCGCTGCTGCCGGTCGGCGTTCTCGCCGCCAACCGGTTTCCGCTGCCGGGGCCGCATCGCGCGCAGGTCGCCGCGCACCACGGCGGCGTGCTCGCGCTCCTGCGACATCGCGCGGTGCGGCAGGTGCTCGCGATCAACGTGCTGCTCTCCGTCGGCTGGGATCTGCACACGATCTTCGTGCCGATCTACGGCGCGCGGATCGGCCTCACCGCATCGCAGATCGGCATGGTGCTGGCCGCGTTCGCCGCGGCGACGTTCACCGTGCGTCTCGCGATGCCGCCCATCGCCCGCCGCCTTACCGAGCATCAGGTGCTGACCGCGGCGCTGTCCGTGGCCGCCGCCGTGTATCTCGTGTTCCCGTTTTCGCAGAGCGCGCTGACGCTGGGCGCGCTGTCGTTCTGTCTCGGGCTCGGTCTCGGCAGCGGGCAGCCGATGGTGATGTCGCTCCTGCACACGCACACCCCGGCCGGGCGCATCGGCGAGGCGGTGGGCGTGCGGATGTCGCTCGTCCAGACGTCGTCGGTCGCGGTGCCGCTGCTGTTCGGCGCGGTCGGTTCTGCCGTCGGCCTCGCACCGGTGTTCTGGTCGGTGGGCATGTGTCTCGCCGCGGGCGGGTATCTCACGCGGCACGGTACCCGCGGCTGACGGCGGTTGGCGGCGTCAGCCGACCGAGGCCTTGCGCTTCAGCCGCTCGCCGAAGTGTTTGCGGAACTTGACGACCTTGGGAGCGACGACGGCCTGGCAGTACGGCTGCCCGCCGTTGCGGACGTAGTATTCCTGGTGATAGTCCTCCGCCTGGTAGAAGGGCGCGGGGCCGGCGATCTCGGTGACGATCGGATCGCGCCACAGCTTGGCGGCGTCGAGCTCGGCGACGACGGCTTCGGCGGTTGCGCGCTGCTCGGGCGTCGCGCAGAAGATCACGGAGCGGTACTGGGTCCCGACGTCGTTGCCCTGCCGGTCGCGGGTGGTCGGATCGTGGATCGTGAAAAAGACCGTGAGCAGGTCCCGAAACGACAGCACGGCGGGGTCGAAGGTCACGCGCACGACTTCGGCGTGGCCGGTGCGGCCGCTGCACACGTCCTCGTAGGTGGGGTCGGGCCGGCTGCCGCCGGCGTAGCCCGATTCGACCGACGTGACGCCGGCCAGGTCGTCGAACACGGCTTCGAGGCACCAGAAGCAGCCACCGCCCAGCATCGCAGTTTCGGTGGCGGGTACGGAATTCGTCGTCATCGAGAGGCTCCGGAAGGAAGAAAGGGCGTCGGCGACACGGCGGCGCGCGTATCGTCTCGTGGCGTTGGTCGGTAGCACGCCCCGGCAGCTTACAGCGGAACGGGGAGGGCGCGCGCCTTGACGCAGCGCAAGCGAAACATCCGCCGCGCCGGGTGCCGGACCGCGCCAATGCGATAATCGCAGGCGCACAACCGGAGACGACGAGATCATCATGGGCCTGCTGCCGCGGGAAGGGAAGTTCTTCGATTTTTTCAACCAGCACGCGGAGCTCGCGGCGCGGGCCGCGCTGGAGCTGCAGGCGCTGCTCGCCGACCTCACGCAGCTCGAGCGCCGCAGCCGCGCCATCGAGAAGAACGAGAAGATGGCCGATCAGATCACGCACCAGACCGTGCAGCTCTTGCACCGGACGTTCGTGACGCCGCTCGACCGTGACGAAATCCACCAGCTCATCACCGGGATGGACGACATCCTCGACCTCATGGAGGACGTCGCCACCTGCCTGTTCCTCTACGACGTCAAGGCGGTCACCCCCGACGCGCAGAAGCTGGGCGAGATCTGCGTCACCTGCACGGTCAAGGTCAAGGACGCGGTGGCCAAGCTGGAATCGATGGAAAACGCCGACGCCATCCTCCGCATCTGCGGCGAGATCGACCGCCTCGAGAGCGAGGCCGACTTCGTGTTCCGCTCGGCGCTCGCGAAGCTGTTCCGCGAGGAATCCGACGTGAAGCAGATCATCAAGCTGAAGGAGGTCTACCAGCTTCTGGAATCGATCACGGACAAGTGCGAGGACGTCGCCAACGTGATCGAGGGCATCGTCCTTGAGAACGCATGAGAGGCGCGGCTTCGGCCGAGGCCCAGGAGCGGCGCGCATGAGCGTGCGCGGAACGATCGCGTTCGAGATGATCGTGTTCCTGGTCATCCTGGCGCTGGCGTTCGACTTCATGAACGGCTTTCACGATGCCGCGAACTCGATTGCGACGGTCGTGTCGACGCGGGTGCTGCGGCCGCATTTCGCGGTCGCGTGGGCCGCGTTCTTCAACTTCATCGCGTTCCTCTTCTTCGGCCTGTCGGTGGCCAACACGATCGGCAAGGGCGTGATCGAGCCCTCGATCGTCGACCACTACGTGATCTTCGGCGCGCTGGTCGGCGCGATCATGTGGAATGTGATCACGTGGTGGTACGGGCTGCCGTCATCGTCGTCGCACGCGCTGATCGGCGGCCTGGGCGGCGCCGCGGTGGCCAAGGGCGGCTTTCCCGCGCTGGTGGGCAGCGGCTTCTTCAAGATCAGTCTCGCGATCGTGCTCTCGCCGCTGCTCGGCTTCGCGCTGGGCATGGGGCTGATGACCGCCGTCGCGTGGCTTTTCTTCCGCACCACGCCCCACCGGGTGGACCGCTGGTTCCGCCGTTTTCAGCTGCTGTCGGCGTCGCTCTACAGCCTCGGCCACGGCGCCAACGACGCGCAGAAGACGATGGGCATCATCGCGATGCTGCTGTTCGCCGCCGGGATGAGCGGTCCGACCTTCCACGTGCCGCTGTGGGTGGTGCTCGCGTGCCAGACCGCGATGGCGCTGGGCACGCTCTTTGGCGGCTGGCGCATCGTGAAGACGATGGGACAGAAGATCACGAAGCTGAAGCCGGTCGGGGGCTTCTGCGCCGAGACCGGCGGCGCGATCACGCTGTTTTTCGCGACCGGACTCGGCATTCCGGTCTCCACCACGCACACGATCACCGGCGCCATCATCGGCGTCGGCGCCACGCACAAGCTCTCGGCGGTGCGCTGGGGCGTGGCCGAGCGCATCGTCTGGGCCTGGGTGCTGACGATACCCTGCTCGGCGTTCATGTCGGCGCTGGCGTGGTGGTTCGGTCACCGCCTGCTGTGAGCGCGGGGGATGCGATGCCATTGCCGAGGCCGGTGGCGGCGTTCATCCGGTTCGCCCTGCGCGCCGCCGCACGGATGCACGCCATCGGGCTCGCGCGCACCGCCGCCAGCCTCTCGTTCACGACGCTCCTCGCGCTCGTGCCGCTCGCCACGGTCGCGCTGACGTCGGTCGCCCACTTCCCCGTCTTCCAGCGCTGGCTCGACACGCTCGAGCGTTTCCTGCTGCGGCACATGCTGCCGGAGAGCGCGTACACCGTCGTTCACCACTACATCGGCGAATTCACCGAAAAGGCCGCGGGCCTCACCGGCATCTCGATCGTGTTCATCGCCGTGACCGCGGCGATGGCCACCGCCACCATCGAGCGCGAGATCAACCTGATCTGGGGCATCACCCGCCGCCGCCGCCTCGGGCGCCGGATCGTCGTCTACGCGCTGGGGCTCACCGCCGGGCCGGTCCTGGTCGGGGCGAGCCTGTCGCTGACGACCTGGTTCATCACCCAGTCGCTCGCGGCGATGCCGCTGCACGGATTCCTGGCCGACCTGATCCTGACGCCGATGCCACTGCTGTTCACGACCGCGGCGCTGACCCTGCTGTATGCGATCGTCCCCGCGACGGAGGTGCCGTGGCCGCATGCACTGACCGGTGCCGCCGCGGCGGCACTGGCGTTCGAGGCGGCGAAGCACGGCTTCGCGTTCTATCTCACCAAGGTGCCGACCTACGAGCTCGTCTACGGCGCGCTGGCGGCGCTGCCGGTGTTCCTGATCTGGATCTACCTGTGCTGGCTGATCGTGCTGGCGGGCGCCGCCATCACCGCGACGCTGACGGAGCCGCCGCCGCCGGCCGCCGCCGCGCCGCAAGAGCCGTGCGAAAGCCGGCGCGTGACGCCGGCCGAAACGCGACGCGTGGCTCGATGCGTAGCCCGGTGTTGCGCGGAGCGAAACCCGGGTGGAACGGACCATGGCCACGGTCGGCCCGGGTTTCGCTTCGCGCAACACCGGGCTACAATCGGGACCGCCCTGCCACCTTCGCCTTGTTGTCTCGCCACGGAGTCCCCCCAACGTGTGGTCCATCATTCAAGCGGCCGGCTGGCCGATCTGGCCGCTGATCTTTGCCTCGGTCATCGCGCTCGCCCTCATCTTCGAGCGGCTGTGGTCGCTGCGGCAGGCAGCGGTCGCGCCGGCGGGAATGGTGGAGCGCGTCCTCGCCGAGTACCGGCAGGGCGGCGCGACGGCCGAGCTCCTCGACAAGGTGACGGGACAGGCGCCGCTCGGCCGCATCCTTGCCGCGGGACTCGCCAACGTCAAGAGCCCGCGCCCGGTGATGAAGGAGGCGATCGAGGAGGTCGGCCGCATCGTCGCGCACGATCTCGATCGCTTCCTGACCACGCTCGGCACGATCGCCGCGATGGCGCCGTTGCTCGGACTGTTCGGCACCGTCGTCGGGATGATCGAGATCTTCGGCTCGCAGACGGCGGCCGGATCGAACCCCATTTCGCTCGCGCACGGCATTTCCGTCGCGCTCTACAACACCGCGTTCGGGCTCATCGTCGCGATCCCGAGCATGATCTTCTACCGCCACTTCCGGGCAAAAGTCGATGCGCTGATCGTCGAGATGGAACAGCAGGCGATACGGCTCGTCGACTTCGCCCACGGCGAGCGGATCTAGCCCCCGTCCGCGATGAATCTCCGAGGCATCCGGTCGCGGGAAGCTCCCGAGATCAACTTCATTCCGCTGATCGACGTCCTGCTCGTCATCCTGATCTTCCTGATGGTGACGACGACCTATCAGCGGGTCGCGGAACTGCAGATCACGCTGCCGGAGGCCGATGCCGAGCAGATGAAGCAGCGGCCGAAGGAGATCAACGTCGGCGTCGATGCCCAGGGCCGCTACGTCATCGACCGGACGGTGTTCAACTTCACGTCGGTCAGCGCGCTCTCCGAGGCGATGAAGCGCGCCGCCGGCGAGTCGAAGGACCCGGTCGTCATCATCAACGCCGACGGCAACGCCACGCATCAGTCCGTGATCCACGTGATGGAAGCCGCCCGGGCGGCGGGGCTGATTCACATCACTTTCGCCACCCAGACGCCGACCAAGTGACGTCCCGGACGCCGGGCGCAGCACTGTTCTGCACGGTACGCCACCACCGTTCGCGCTGAATCCGGCGCGTCCCACGTCAGTGACCTTCGCCGATCGTCTCGTCGCTGCCTGGTACCGCCCGCGACTCACGCCGCTGACGGCGGCCCTCACGCCGCTCGCGGCCGTGTTCGCGGCCGCGTCCACACTGCGCCGTGCGCTCTACCGAAGCGGGCTCATCCGCGTGCAGCGGTTGCCGGTGCCGGTGATCGTCGTCGGCAACATCACCGTGGGCGGCAGCGGCAAGACGCCGCTGGTCGCGGCGCTGGCCGACGAACTCGCGGCCCGCGGCTGGCGGCCGGGCATCGTGAGTCGCGGCCATGGGCGGACCGGCGGCGGCAACCGCGCCGATGCGCCGCGGCTGGTCGGCCGCGACAGCGACGCGGAGCACGCGGGCGACGAGCCGGTGCTGCTCGCGCAAAGCGGATTTCCGGTGGCCGTGGCGCGCGACCGCCCGGCCGCGGCACGAGCGCTGCTCGCGGCGCATCCGGAGTGCGACGTGATCCTGGCGGACGACGGTCTGCAGCATTACCCGATCGCCCGCGATGTCGAGATCGCGGTGATCGACGCGGCCCGCGGCGTCGGCAACGGCTGGCGGCTTCCCGCCGGACCGCTGCGCGAAGCGCCGTCACGCCTCGCGACGGTCGACGCGCTCGTCCTGCTCGTGACCGACGCCGGCGCGCACGAGCGGTGGCCGGGCGCGTGGCAGATGACGCTTGCCGGCGACACGTTCCATCGCGTCGATGCGCCGATGCTCACGGCGGCCGCCGCCGCCTTCAGCGGAACGGGCGTCCACGCGGTCGCCGGCATCGGCAATCCGGCGCGATTCTTCGCGCAACTCGAGTCCCTCGGAATTCACGCCGTCACGCACGCGTTTCGGGATCACCATCGGTTTGCCGCCGCCGACCTGGCCATCGCCGGCGCGAGCGCGATCCTGATGACCGAGAAGGATGCGGTAAAATGCCGTGCGTTCGCCGACGAGCGCTGCTGGTACCTGCCCGTGCGCGCGCACATCGATCCTGCGCTCGTCGCGCGCATCGAGGAGAAGATACGTGGATCCCAAGCTGCTTGAAATCCTGGTCTGCCCGGTCACCAAGGGTCCGCTGATCTACGACCAGCAGAAGCAGGAGCTCATTTCCAAGTCGGCGCGACTCGCCTATCCGATTCGCGACGGCATTCCGGTGATGCTGGAAGACGAGGCGCGCCGGCTGGAGCCTTCCGAATACGAATGAACGCGTGGGGAACATGACCTACACGGTCCTCATTCCCGCGCGCTACGCGTCGACCCGATTTCCCGGCAAGCCCCTGGCCGATCTCGGCGGCAAGCCGATGATCGTGCGCGTCGCCGAACGGGCGCAGGCTGCCGGCGCGGCGCGCGTGGCCGTCGCCACCGACGATGAGCGCATCGCCGCGGCGGTCGAGGCACACGGCTTCACCGCCTGCATGACCCGCGCCGACCATCCCACCGGCACCGATCGTCTCGCCGAAGCAGCGAAGCTGATCGGCCTGCCGGACGACGCGATCGTCGTCAACGTGCAGGGTGACGAGCCGCTGCTCGAGCCCGCACTGATCCGGGCGATGGCCGGACTGCTGGCGGCCCATCCCGACGCCGCGATGGCGACGGCCTGCCATCCGATCGCCGATCCGGCCGAAGCGTTCAATCCCAATGTCGTCAAGGTCGTGCTCGATCACGCCGGGTATGCGCTGTATTTCAGCCGGGCCACCATTCCGTGGGCCCGCGATGCGTTCGCGGCCGGCCGGGACACGTTGCCCGGCGGGCTGCCGCTCTACCGCCATTACGGCCTTTACGCGTACCGCGTGGGTTTCCTGCGTGCGTATCCCACGCTCTCGCCGGCGCCGATCGAGCGGTTCGAGGCGCTGGAGCAGTTGCGCGCGCTGTGGCACGGCTACCGGATCGTGGTCGAGGTCACGACCGGAACGCCGGCACCCGGTGTGGACACGCCCGAGGATCTCGAGCGCGTGCGTGCGCTGTACGGTCCGGGTTCGGGGACGCCGCGCTCGTGACTTGCGTTATTCGCTCGCGCCCGATTGACCGGTCTGCCGATTGCCGCCAGAATCGGACGAACGCAGCCGCCGCAGTCCCCTCTCCGGCAGCGTGCGCGTCCCGCGGCGCCGGTTTGCGCGACCGTGGTCGAGCCATCTTCTTCCCCGCATCTTCCCCAGAGCCAATTTCATGCGACTGATACTGCTCGGCCCCCCCGGCGCCGGCAAGGGCACCCAAGCCGGCTACATCACCGAAGCCTACGGCATCCCGCAGATTTCCACCGGCGACATGCTGCGCGGCGCGGTCAAGGCCGGCACGCCGCTCGGCCTCGCCGCGAAAAAAGTGATGGACAGCGGCGCGCTCGTGTCCGACGACATCATCATCGGCCTGGTCAAGGAGCGGCTGAAAGAGCCCGATTGCGCCAAGGGCTATCTCTTCGACGGCTTCCCGCGCACGATCCCGCAGGCGGATGCGCTCAAGAGCGCCGGCGTCGCGCGTCGATTACGTGCTCGAGATCGACGTTCCCGATGCCGCCATCGTCGAACGGATGAGCGGGCGCCGCGTGCATCTGCCGTCGGGGCGAACCTACCACGTCAAATACAACCCGCCCAAGGTCGCCGGCAAGGACGACGTCACCGGCGACGACCTCATCCAGCGCGAGGACGATCGCGAGGAAACGGTCGCGAAGCGGCTCGCCGTCTACCATGCGCAGACCGAGCCGCTGATCGCCTATTACGCGAAATGGGGCGCGACCGGGGACGCGAACGCGCCGAAGTACCGCAAGGTCGACGGGACGGGGTCGGTCGACGCCATCCGGCAACGGGTGTTGGCGGCGCTCGCCGATTGACCGGGTCCGGTCCCGCGCCCATTGACGATGCCGCAGCAGCGCAGCGCCACCGATACGCCGCTCGTCAGCGTCATCGTCCGCAGCACGGATCGGCCGTCGCTCGCGCCGGCGCTGGCGTCGATCGCGGCCCAGGATTACCCGCGGCTCGAGGTCGTCGTCGTCGGGGCTTCGGGCGCGCAGCATCCGACGCTTCCGGAGCGCTGCGGCGCGCATCCGTTGCGCCTGGTCCGCTGCAGCGCGCCGCGCAGCCGACCCGAGGCCGCGAACGCGGGACTCGACGCCGCGACCGGCGACTGGATCACGTTCCTCGACGATGACGACATCTTCCTGCCGGACCATCTTGCGGGGCTGATGGCCGCTCGCGTGGACGCGCCGGAGGCGGACGTCGTCCATTGCTTCGCGCGGGCGACGTTCGCCGACGGCCGCGTGCAGCGATTCGGCCAGCCGTTCAGCCTGGTGCAGCTTTACGCGCGGAATTTCATGCACCTGTCGACGGCGGTGTGCGCGCGCTCGCTGCCTGGCGCATGACTGCCGCTTCGACGACGCGCTGCTCGATGCACGAGGACTGGGACTTGTTCCTGCAGCTCGCGCAGTTCGCGCCATTCCATTTCGTGCCGCGCGACACCTTCGTCTGGCATGCGGACGCGGGCGGCTCGGGCGCCGGTGGTGGCGAAAACCACGACGACCAGCGCTTTGCCCGGTACCGGGATCTCGTCTACGCGAAGTGGGCCCGCCAGCGCGATGCGCTGATCGAGCGCGTGGAACCACTCGTGCGTTCCGCGGCGCAGGCGGCGGAGCAGCGCGATTTCGGTGCCGCCGAGGCGCTCTTGCGCGACGCGCTCTCGATCAGTCCCAACGACCCGTGGGCGCTCAACCTGCTGGCGTCGATCGAGCGCGCCACGGGCCGTCAGCAGGCGGCCCTGCGGACGCAGCAACTCGCCGTCGCGGTGTGCCCGCATGACCCCACGCTGACCTTCAATCTCGCGCTGCTCTACCGCGCCCAGGGCGAGTTCGACCTTGCCGGCGCTGTTGCGATCGTGCCGTCGCGCTCGACACGGAATTCGCCGCCGCGAAAAAGCTCCGGGCGGAACTTGCCTGCCTGATTGCGCATTTCTTCGCCATTCTCTCGGTTCACTCTGCCACCATGCCCAAACGCAATGCCTTCTATGCCCAATCCGGCGGCGTGACCGCCGTCATCAACGCGAGCGCCGCCGGCATCATCGAAACCGCGCGCCGGCACAAGGACCGGATCGGCAAGGTCTACGCCGGCCGCAACGGCATCATCGGCGCGCTGACCGAGGACCTGATCGATACCAGCCGCGAGAGCGCGCGCGCGATCGCGGCGCTGAAGCACACGCCCGCGGGCGCGTTCGGCTCCTGCCGCTACAAGTTGAAGGGCCTCGAGGAAAATCGCGCCCAGTACGAGCGGCTGATCGAGGTCTTCCGCGCGCACGACATCGGCTACTTCTTCTACAACGGCGGCAACGATTCCGCCGATACCTGCCTCAAGGTGTCGCAGCTCTCGGAGCGGCTGGGCTATCCGCTCATCGCCGTGCACGTGCCGAAAACCGTCGACAACGACCTGCCGGTCACCGACAACTGCCCGGGCTTCGGCTCGGTGGCGAAATACGTCGCCGTGTCGATGCGCGAAGCGGCGTTCGACGTGGCGTCGATGGCCAAGACCTCGACTCGCGTATTCGTGCTGGAGGTGATGGGCCGGCATGCGGGGTGGATCACGGCGGCGGTCGGCATGGCCGAAGATGCCGGGACGCCGATTCCGCTGGTGCTGCTGTTTCCGGAAATCCCGTTCGACGAGGCGAAGTTCCTCGCGGCGGTCGACGACAAGGTCAAGCGTTTCGGCTACTGCTGCGTCGGCGTTTCCGAGGGGCTCCAGAATGCCGAAGGCAAGCTGATGGCCGAGGCAGGGACGAAGGATGCGTTCGGTCATGCGCAGCTGGGCGGCGTCGGGCCGATGATCGCGGCCTTGGCCAAGGACAAGCTCGGCTACAAGTACCACTGGGCGGTCGCGGATTACCTGCAGCGCTCCGCGCGGCACATCGCATCGAAGATGGATGTCCAGCATGCGTACGCGGTGGGCAAGGCCGCGGTCGAACTCGCCATCGCCGGCCGCAACGCGGTGATGCCGGCGATCGAGCGCACCTCCGACAAGCCGTATCGATGGCGGATCGCCGTCGCGCCGCTCGACAAGGTCGCCAACGTCGAGAAGATGCTGCCGCGCAATTTCATCACGCGCCGACGGCTTCGGCATCACCGCCAAGGCGCGGGCATACCTCGCCCCGCTGATTCGCGGCGAGGATTTTCCGCCGTTCAAGGACGGGCTGCCGCAGTACGTGCGGTTGAAGAACGTGGCCGTGCCGAAGAAGCTCGCCGGCGAGTTCAAGGTCTGATCATGACCAAGATCAGTCGACTATTACTTCACCGCGATGTCGCCGTGGGCCTACCTCGGTCACGATCGTTTCGTGGCCATCGCGGCACGGCACGGCGCGACCATCGCGGTGAAGCCGATCGATTACGGCAAGGTGTTTCCCGTCTCGGGCGGGCTGCCGCTGGCGAAGCGCGCGCCGCAGCGGCAGGCCTACCGGCTCATCGAGCTCGCGCGCTGGCGCGATCACCTCGGGATCCCGCTCAACCTCCAGCCGAAGTTCGGCGCGGCCTCGGGCGATCCCGGCGGCAAAGTGGATACTGGCCGCGGCGGAGACGGGGCGCGCGACCCGCGCTCGCTCTCGCCGGCGCGATCATGCGCGCGCGCTGGGCCGAGGAGCGCGATATCGCCGACACCGCGACGCTGACGGCCATCGCCGCGCCGCTGGGGCAGGACGCGGCGGCGCTGGCCGCGCGGGCGGGTGCCGCCGATATCGCGGCCCGGTACGAGGCGCTAACGCAGGAAGCGATCGACCGGCAGGTCTTCGGCGCCCCCACGTACGTCTATCGGCGACGAACTCTTCTGGGGACAGGACCGGCTCGACTTTCTGGACCGCAAACTGGCACAATAGCGTGTTTGCCAGACGGCGCCCGGCCACCCGGACGCCGCCCCGGGGATCGGGCGCGGCAACCAACGCCAAAAGGGCCCCGCCAGAGGGCCGGTAACAGGCCCGAGCCGCCGATTCCCCATGGCTGTTTGCCACCGTCAGGGTTAGGGAGAATCGCTATGTCACCAGGCATCATCTTCGCGCTCGTCTGCGCGCTCGCCGCCATTGTGTACGGCGGCGTGTCCATCGGCTGGATCATGAAGAAGCCAGCCGGCAACGAACGAATGCGCGAAATCGCCGCCGCGATCCAGGCCGGCGCACAGGCGTATCTCAATCGGCAGTACCTGACGATCGGCATCGTCGGCGTCATCCTGTTCGTGGTGATCTGGTGGGCGCTGGGCGGGGCGACTGCCGGCGGCTTCGCCATCGGCGCGATCCTCTCCGGGCTCGCGGGCTACATCGGGATGAACGTCTCGGTGCGCTCCAACGTGCGCACCGCCGAAGCGGCGCGGACGGGCCTCAATGAAGCGCTCGCGGTCGCGTTTCGCGGCGGCGCCATCACCGGGATGCTCGTCGTCGGCCTGGGCCTCCTCGGCGTTGCGGGCTTCTACTGGTTCCTGCTGAACTCGGCGGCGGGTGCTCCGAACCTGATGAAGGAGGGCCTGCACCACGTGATCGAGCCGCTGGTCGGCCTCGCGTTCGGCGGCTCGCTGATCTCGATCTTCGCGCGGCTGGGCGGCGGCATCTTCACCAAGGGCGCCGACGTCGGCGCCGACCTCGTCGGCAAGGTCGAGGCCGGGATTCCGGAAGACGATCCGCGCAACCCCGCGGTGATCGCCGACAACGTGGGCGACAACGTCGGCGACTGCGCCGGCATGGCGGCCGACCTGTTCGAGACGTACGCGGTCACGATCGTCGCGACGATGCTGCTGGGCGCGCTGCTGCTCAAGACCAATGCCGAGGCCGCGGTCACCTATCCGCTGGTGATGGGCGGCTGGTCGATCATCGCGTCGATCATCGGCTGCTACTTCGTCAAGGCGCGCGACGGCGGCAAGATCATGAACGCGCTCTATCGCGGCCTCATCGTCGCCGGCGTCATCTCCGCGGTCGGCTTCTACTTCATCACCGACCGGCTGATGGGCGGCGTCACCGCGACGAACCCCGAGCTCACCACGCTGCGCCTGTGGGGCGCCGGCCTGATCGGCCTCGTGCTGACCGCGGCGATGGTCGTCATCACCGAGTACTACACGGCGACCGAATTCAAGCCGGTGCGGCACGTGGCGGAAGCGTCGACCACCGGCCACGCGACCAACATCATCGCCGGCATCGGCGTGTCGATGAAGGCAACCGCCTGGCCGGTGCTCGCCGTGTGCGCCGCGATCTGGGTCTCGTTCCTGCTCGCCGGCCTGTACGGCATCGCGATCGCCGCGACGTCGATGCTGTCGATGGCCGGCATCATCGTCGCGCTCGACGCCTACGGCCCGATCACCGACAACGCCGGCGGCATCGCCGAAATGGCCAAGCTGCCCGATTCCGTCCGCGCGATCACCGATCCGCTCGACGCCGTCGGCAACACGACCAAGGCGGTGACCAAGGGCTACGCGATCGGCTCGGCGGGACTCGCCGCGCTGGTGCTGTTCGCCGACTACACGCATGCGCTCGACTCGGCGCAGATCGGTGTCACGCTTCGATCTGTCGAACTACAAGGTGATCGTCGGCCTCTTCATCGGCGGCCTCATTCCGTACCTGTTCGGCGCGATGGCGATGGAAGCGGTCGGCCGCGCGGCGGGCGCGGTCGTCGTCGAAGTGCGCCGCCAGTTCAAGGAGATCAAGGGCATCATGGAAGGCACCGCCAAGCCCGAGTACGGCGTCGCGGTCGACATGCTGACCAAGGCCGCGATCAAGGAAATGATCGTGCCCTCGCTGCTGCCGGTCGTGGTGCCGGTCGTCGTCGGCCTCGTGCTCGGCCCGCAGGCGCTGGGCGGCCTGCTGATGGGCACGATCATCACCGGGCTGTTCGTCGCGATCTCGATGACCACCGGCGGCGGCGCCTGGGACAACGCGAAGAAGTACATCGAGGACGGCCACCACGGCGGCAAGGGTTCCGACGCGCACAAGGCGGCGGTGACCGGCGACACCGTCGGCGACCCGTACAAGGACACGGCCGGCCCGGCGGTCAACCCGCTGATCAAGATCATCAACATCGTCGCGCTGATGATCGTGCCGCTGCTCGCGATGAACG
>CAWEOX010000029.1:0-72246 GCA_963810845.1 uncultured beta proteobacterium
CGTGCGGCATGGCGACGTTCGGGAACACGAGATTGTTCCAGCCGCTGACCGACGCGTCATCCTTGTAGAAGGCGAGGAAATAGTTGTACAGCCATTCGGCGCCGCGCACCCGCGCCTCGACCGTCAAGTCGGGCGGCGGCGCGCCGAACCACGCCTTGCCGTCCTTCGGGGTCATCGCCACCGTCATCGTGTTGCCGACCTTGTCGGTCGCGAACATCAGGTTGTCCTGGATCATCGCGAGGTCGAGGCCGATGTCGGTCAGCCGGTTGTACCGCATGTACTTCGCCGTATGGCAGTTGAGGCAGTAGTTGACGAACGTCCGCGCGCCGCGTTGCAGCGACGCGCCGTCGAGGCGGTTGATCAGCGCCGGCTCGAGGCGGATATCGGCGCCGCCGGAAGCCGCGGCAGGGCCAGCGAGCACTGATGCCGCGAGGAGCAGCGCGACCAACGGCGCGGCGAACTTGTTCATCATCCGGTCACCCTATCCGGCACGGGCTTGGTCTTGTCGCGCGCGGTGTACCACGGCATCAGCAGGAAGAACAGGAAGTAGACGACCGTCAGCACCCGAGAGACGACGGTCGCGCGGTCGGCGGTGCCGAGGAGCGGCCAGCTCTCGGGGAACTGACCCCAGACGGTGACCGGAACGACGCCGAGATAGCCGAGAACGAGGAAGCTGACGACGAACAGCGCGAGCCACGTCTTGTAGGTCGTTCCCCGGTATCGGATCGACTTGACGGCGCCGCGGTCGAGCCACGGCATCGCGAAGAAGATCATCACGGCCGCGCCCATCACCACCACGCCCCAGAACTGGCTGCCCATCAGCGACGGCACCGCGCGCAGCATCGCGTAGTACGGCGTGAAGTACCACACCGGCGCGATGTGCTCGGGGGTCTTCAGCGGGTCCGCCGGGATGAAGTTGTTGGCCTCGAGGAAATAGCCGCCCATATCGGGCACGAAGAACATGATCGCCGAGAACACGGCCAGGAACACCACCACCCCCATGATGTCCTTCACCGAGTAATACGGGTGCGAATAGATGCCGTCGAGCGGCAGCCCGGTCGCGGGATCCTTCGGCTGCTTCTTGATCTCGATGCCGTCCGGATTGTTGGAGCCGGTCTCGTGCAGCGCCATCAGGTGCGCGACGACGAGGCCCAGCAGCACCAGCGGCACGGCGATCACGTGGAACGCGAAGAAGCGGTTGAGCGTGATGTCCGAGATCGTGTAGTCGCCGCGGATCCAGACCCCCAGGTCCTCGCCGATGATCGGCACCGCCGAGAACAGGTTGACGATCACCTGCGCGCCCCAGTACGACATCTGGCCCCACGGCAGCAGGTAGCCGAAGAACGCTTCGCCCATCAGCGCGAGGTAGATGAGGCAGCCGAAGATCCAGGTGAGCTCGCGCGGCTTGCGGTAGCTGCCGTACATCAGCCCGCGGAACATGTGCAGGTAGACGACGACGAAGAACATCGACGCGCCGGTCGAGTGCATGTAGCGGATGAGCCAGCCGCCGCTGACGTCGCGCATGATGTACTCGACCGACTCGAACGCCTTGGCCGCGTCGGGCTTGTAGTTCATCGTGAGGAAGATGCCGGTCACGATCTGCAGCACCAGCACGAACGCGGCGAGCGAGCCGAAGTAGTACCAGAAGTTGAAGTTCTTCGGCGCGACGTACTTGCCCCACTGGCTTTCCCACAGCGCGGTCAGGGGAAAGCGGTCGTCGATCCAGTGCAGAATTTTTTCCATGGTCGCGCTTTCCCGTTACGCCGGCTTCGCGTCTTCGCCGATCACGATCCGGGTGTCCGACAGGTACTTGTACGGCGGAATCACCAGGTTCGTCGGTGCCGGGACACCCTTGTACACGCGGCCGGCCAGATCGAATTTCGACTGGTGGCAAGGGCAGAAGAATCCGCCCAGCCAATCCGGGCCAAGGTCGGCCGGCGCGATTTCGGGGCGGAACGTGGGCGAGCAGCCGAGGTGCGTGCAGATCCCGATCGCGACCCACATCGCTTCCTTGATCGATCGGTGCTCGTTCTTGCAATAGGGCGGCTGCTGCGGCGCGTCGGATCGGGGATCGGCGAGCTTGGGATCGAGCTTCGGCAGCGCGTCGAGCATCGGCTTCGTCCGGTTGATGATCCAGACGACCTTGCCGCGCCATTCGACGTCGATCTTCTGGCCCGGCTCGATCTTGCCGATGTCGACCTCGACCGGCGCGCCGGCCGCCTTGGCCCGCTCGCTGGGAAAGAACGACATGACGAACGGGGTGGCCGCGGCGGCGACGCCGACGCCCCCCAGCACGCTGGTCGCGCCGACGAGAAAGCGGCGCTTGCCCGTGTCCACACTGCCTTGCGTTGCCATTTCCGCCAGATCCCCTGTCGTGTTCCTTCTTGGCGGCGCGCACGGTCTCTACTGCGCCTCTCTTGCCAAAGCCGCTAATTATAAGGGATTTGCCCGGTCAGCCGAAACCCCGGGCTCTCGCCAAGGTGTGAAATCCGATCGGAATCAGCCGTTTGGCCGCTTTTTTTTGGCGTCCGCGCGGGCGCGCCGCCGCTGCGGTGGCGATCGTCGGCTCGCCGCAACGGCCGGGCGCACCCGGACCGGCAACGACGAAATGTCTATAATCGGGGCAATTCCCGATCGGCGAGCGTCACGTGTTGCGCAAACTCTGGCTCATCTTCGCGCAGGTCTGCACCCTGTGCCTCGCGGTGCTGTTCGTGGTTTCCACGCTGCGGCCCGACCTCCTGCCGCGCATTGGCAGCCGCGGCGGCAACGTCGTGCTGCTGCAGGAAACGGCGACCCCGCTCACCGCCGAACGGGTGGCGACCTACGCCGACGCCGCCAAGAAGGCCATGCCTGCGGTCGTCAATATCTATACCAGCAAGGAAATGCGCCAGCGGAACCCGCTGCTCGACGATCCGATGCTGCGCCGCTATTTCCCCGACCTCGCCGACAAGATGCCGCGCCAGCGCGCGACCAGCCTGGGCTCGGGCGTGATCGTCTCCCCCGATGGCTTCGTGCTCACCAACAACCACGTCATCGAGGGCGCCGACGATATCCAGCTGGTGCTGGCCGATGGCCGCCGGCTGAAGGCGCGCGTCCGCGGCGCGGACCCCGAGTCCGATCTCGCCGTGCTGAAGACCGACGCCGAGAACCTGCCCGCCATCACCTTCGGCAATCTCGAGAGCGCCCACGTCGGCGACGTCGTGCTGGCCATCGGCAATCCCTTCGGCTTCGGCAGCACGGTCACGATGGGCATCGTGAGCGCCCTCGGCCGCAGCCACCTCGGCATCAACCGGTTCGAGGATTTCATCCAGACCGACGCCGCGATCAATCCGGGGAGCTCCGGCGGCGCGCTGGTGGACGCCGCGGGGAACCTGATCGGAATCAACAGCACGATCTTTTCCCAATCCGGCGGGTCGCTCGGCATCGGCTTCGCGATTCCCGTGTCGCTGGCGCGCGCGGTGCTGGAGCAACTCATCAAGGACGGCGAAGTGACGCGCGGCTGGCTCGGCATCGAGCCGCAGGAGCTCTCGTCGGAGATGGCGCAGGCCATCGCGATCGAGAGCGGCGGCGTGCTCATCCGCTCCCTCGTGCAGAACGGGCCGGCGGACCGCGCCGGCATGCTCGTCCGGGACATCGTGGTCGAGATCGACGGCCGGCCGACCCGCGACACGCCGGCGCTGCTCGCGCGCATCGCCGAGCTTTCGCCGGGCAGCACCAGCAAGGTGACGCTCTGGCGCGACAAGAAACAGGTGAGTCTCGACGTGACGGTCGGCCGCCGGCCGAAGGCGCAATAGCCGGGCACCGAACGTCGATCCGCAGCCCGGGTTGAGAAGAGCGAAACCCGGGTGGTCATCAGCTTGGGCCGGGCCGTGCCCCGCGATCACACTCACCCGGGTTCCGCTGCCCTCAACCCGGGCTACTCGCCTCGTCCTCGATCGGTCGCGGCACCACGAAGCGTGCGAGCAGGATGCCGATTTCGTAGAGCAGCCAGAGCGGAACCGCAAGCAGGAGCTGCGACACGACGTCGGGCGGCGTGAACACCGCGCCGACGACGAACGCGCCGACGATCACGTACGAGCGGATCGCCGTGAGCTTGTCGAGCGTCACGACGCGCAGGCGCACGAGCACGATCACCACGACGGGCACCTCGAACGTGATGCCGAAGGCGAGGAACATCGTCAGGACGAACGACAGGTACTTGTCGATGTCGGTCATCATCAGCACGCCCGCCGGCGCGTAACCGGCGAAGAACCCGAACGCGATCGGGAACACGAGGAAGTACGCGAACGCCATCCCGACCAGGAAGAGGACGAAGCTCGACACCAGCACCGGCACCGCGAGTTTCTTTTCGTGGTGGTAGAGCCCCGGCGCGACGAACGCCCACATCTGCCACAGCACATACGGCAGCGCGATCAGGAACGCCGCCATCAGCGTGACCTTGAGCGGAACGAGGAACGTGCCGGTGACGTCGGTCGCGATCATCGTGGCGCCCGCGGGGAGCACCTTGAGCAGCGGTGCCGCGAGCACCGCGTAAATGTTCTTGGCGAACGGAACGAGGCACACCAGCACGACGAACACCGCGATGATCGCGCGCAACAGCCGGTTGCGCAGCTCGACCAGATGCGAGATGAACGTCTCTTGCGCGGCGTCGGGCGGGGGGGAGCGTCGGTCATCCGGGATCGGGCTGGCGCCAGGCGCTATCCGCGCTCCAGGCCCGGCAGCGACGCCTGCCGCGGCGGTTCGGTCGCGGGTGCGGCGGCGGCCGAGGGCGGCGTGCCGGGCGCCGGCTCGGCGGGCGCCGACTCCGGCGCGCGCACGGAAAGCGGGCGCATTTCGGCGGGCGCCGTCTCGGGGCTGTCCGCCGCGGCGGTGGCGTTGAGGTCGGACTCCACCGCGCGCACGCCCGACGCGACCTCGTTCGCAGCCGAGGAGATCGACGTCTCCAGGTCCTTGGCCGCGGTTTTCACTTCCTGCTGCAGCTTGCGCAGCTCGTCCAGCTCCATTTCGCGGTTGATGTCGGCCTTGACATCGTTGACGTAGCGCTGCAGCCGCCCGAACAGATGCCCCAGCGTGCGCGCCGTCTTCGGCAGCTTCTCGGGGCCGATGACGATCAGCGCCACGACGGCGATGACGACAATTTCACTGAAGCCGATGTCGAACATTCGTTGGCTCTGGCGTCCGGCGCCTGGCGCGTTGCGTCAACCGCGACGATCCGCCGCCCCCGCGCCAACGCCCCGCGCTAGACGGCCTTGTCCTTCTTCACCTCGGCGTCGATGGTCCGCCCGGGAATCTGCTGCGTGGGCGCTTCGCCCGCGGTCTTGGCCGCGTCGGCCTCGCCTTCAGCGCCCTTGATGCCTTCCTTGAAGCCCTTCACCGCGCCGCCCAGATCCTGGCCGATGTTGCGCAGCTTCTTGGTGCCGAAGATCAGGACCACCACCACCAGTACGATCAGCCAATGCCAGATGCTCAATCCGCCCATGTCGTTCTCCTCGAATTCGCGTTCAATTGCGCGGCAGCATGCGCCCGAACGGGTTCGGCCCGCCGAGGACATGAAGATGCAAGTGCATGACGTCCTGATGTCCGATGCGGCCGGTGTTGACGATGGCCCGGAAGCCCTCGGGCGAACCCTGCTCGCGCGCAAGGCGGCCGGTGAGGGCCAGCAGCTTGCCCAGCACCCCCGCGTCCTCGGGCGTGGCGTCGGCGAGTGAGGCGATGTGCCGCTTCGGGATCAGCATGAAATGCACCGGCGCCTGCGGGTGGATGTCGTGGAACGCGAGCACGTCGGCGTCCTCGTACACCTTCGTCGCCGGCACTTCGCCGCGCACGATCTTGCAGAAAATGCAGTCCTGCACCGAATGCTCCGCGCTCATCCTCGTTCCCTCGTCTGCCGTTCCATCCCGGGCATCGCGGCGGCCCGCCGCGCGTCGATCGCCTGCTGCAGGGCGTCCGCGTCGTCGCTGCCCACGATCAGCGCCCGCCCGGTCGCGAGCTCCAACCGCACCGCATCCCGTCCCGATACATTGTATAGCCACCCGGAAGGCGTCCAGTGCAGCCCCCAGCCCCACCAGATCCGCGTCCGCACGCGATCGCAGCGCAGGATGTCGGCGAGCGGCACCGTCTTCCGGATGAGGCCGACCCCGAAACGCAGCCGGAGTTCGCGCTCGTCCACCTCGACCGTCAGCGTGGCGAACACGAAGAACGCCGCCGCGATGATCGCGAAGAGAGCCACCGCCAGCCACCACACCGCCTTGAACGTCGCCAACGACAGCGAGAACATCAGTCCCACGGCGAGGACCAGCCCCGCCACCGTACCCGCGGCGATCACCGTACCGAATTGCGTGTGGCGATAGACGCCGTCGCCGCGCGTCGCGGCGGTCGCGCGCGGCGATCGATTGTCGGTCAACGTGCGCAGGCCGCGGAAAGGTCAAGGGGAACGCCCCCCGGAACCCCGCGGCGTTCACCCGCCACGCGCCGCCTTTTCCGCGATGCCCGACACGCCCTCGCGCCGGGCGAGCTCGGCAAGCACGTCGGCTGGCCCAAGATCATGTTCGGCGAGGAGCACCAGGCAATGAAACCACAGGTCGGCAACCTCCGCCGTAATGCGCAGTTTATCACCGTCCTTCGCGGCTATCACCGTCTCCGTCGCTTCCTCGCCGATCTTCTTGAGGATGGCGTCCTCGCCCTTGGCGAACAGCGCCGCGACGTACGAGGCCTTCGGATCGGCGCCCATGCGGGCTTCGATCGCCGCCGCGAGGCGCGCGAGCACATCGCCGAGGTCCGGGCGCCCGGTGCCGGTTTCACTCATGGCCGTAGATCACCCGCGGGTCCTTGAGCACGGGGTCCACGCTCACCCACCCGTCCCCTTCGAGCTTCCGGAAGAAGCAACGCTCGCGCCCGGTGTGACAGGCGATGCCGCCGACCTGCTCGACGACGAGCAGTACCGCGTCGCCATCGCAATCGAGTCGCACCTCGCGCACCTTCTGCACGTGGCCCGACGTCTCGCCCTTGCGCCAGAGGGCCCGGCGCGAGCGCGACCAGTAGTGGGCCTCGCGGGTTTCCGCCGTGCGCGCGAGCGCCTCGCGATTCATCCAGGCGAGCGTCAGCACCTTGCCGGTCGCGGCCTCCTGCGCGATCGCCGGCACGAGGCCGTCGGCGGACCATTTCACGGCATCCAGCCAGGTCATCGCCGCCTCCTTGTACCGTCGCAGCCGGCCGCAAGGCCAGCGTGCCGGCTGCCGCGCGCATTCGCTTGACCGTCGATCCCCACGCTGCGCGCGGGGCGCATCAAAGGGGAGCTCATGCGCGTACTTCAATCCCCGCCGCGGCCATCGCGGCCTTGGCTTCGTGAATCGTGAATTCGCCGTAGTGGAAGATCGACGCCGCGAGCACCGCGTCGGCGCCGCCCTCGATGACCCCCTCGACGAGATGCGCGAGCGTCCCCACGCCACCGGACGCGATGACGGGGACGTCGACGGCGTCGACCACCGCGCGTGTCAGCGCGAGGTCGAAGCCCGTCCGCGCGCCGTCGCGGTCCATGCTCGTGAGCAGGATTTCGCCGGCGCCGCGGGCGACCACCTCACGCGCCCAGTCGATCGCGTCGATGCCGGTCGGCGTGCGTCCGCCGTGCGTGAACACTTCCCAGAATTCCGGCGCCGTCTGCTTCGCGTCAATCGCCGCGACGATGCACTGTGCGCCGTAGTGGCCGGACGCTTCCTCGAACAGCCTGGGATTTTTCACGCCGCCCGTGTTGATGCTGACCTTGTCGGCGCCCGCGTTGAGCAGCGCGCGGATGTCGGCGACCGAATTGACGCCGCCGCCGACGGTGAGCGGAATGAACACCTCGTCCGCGACCGCCTCGATCATCGCGTAGAGGAGGCCGCGGGTCTCGACGCTCGCGCGGATGTCGAGGAAGGCAATTTCGTCGGCGCCTTCGGTGTCATAGCGGCGGGCGACCTCCACCGGGTCGCCGGCATCGCGCAGGTTGACGAAATTGACGCCCTTTACGACACGGCCGGCGGCGACGTCGAGGCACGGGATGATGCGCTTGGCCAGCATGGGGAAACGGCGTCCGGCGCTTACCCGCCCTTCGCGGCCTTCAGCGCCGCCTTGAAATCGAGCCGGCCCTCGTAGAGTGCGAGGCCGGCGATGGCCCCGATGACGCCGTCGCTTTCGTGCTTGACGAGCTCGGTGATGCAGTCGATCGAGGCGAGGCCGCCGGAGGCGATGACGGGGATCTTGAGCCCCCGGGCGAGCCGCACCGTCGCCTCGACGTTGATGCCCGTCAGCATGCCGTCGCGACCGATGTCGGTGTAGACGACCGCCTCGACGCCGTAGTCCTCGAACTTCTTGGCAAGGTCGACGACGTCGTGCCCGGTCATCTTCGACCAGCCGTCGGTCGCCACCTTGCCGTCGCGGGCATCGAGGCCGACGATGATATGGCCGGGGAACGCGTAACAGGCGTCGTGCAGGAAACCCGGGTTTTTCACCGCGGCGGTGCCGATGATCACGTAGGTGATGCCGTCGTCGAGATAGCGCTCGATCGTTTCGAGATCACGGATCCCGCCGCCCAACTGGATCGGGATTTCCTCGCCGATCACGCTCACGATCTCGCGGATCGCGAGCTCGTTCTTGGGCACCCCCGCCACGGCGCCGTTGAGATCGACGATGTGCAGCCGCTCGGCGCCGAGCTCGAGCCAGTGTTGCGCCATCGCTGCGGGATCCTCGGAAAAGATCGTGGCCGAGTGCATTTCGCCCTGCTTCAGGCGCACGCAATGGCCGTCCTTGATGTCGATCGCGGGAATGATCTGCATGGCGACGGGGGTCGGTTGGACGACGGGGGTCGGAAGCGGCAGCGGCGGCAGGAGGGGCGGTCGCGGAAACCGCGGGAAATCAACTGTTACCGTTCCAGACAACGAAATTGGCGAGCAGTTGCAGTCCTGCGCGTTGGCTTTTCTCGGGATGGAACTGTGTCGCGAAGATATTAGCCCGTGCAATCGCGCAAGTAAACGGCAACGGATAATCGGTCGTTCCCGCGATCGCATCAGGGTTGTCGGGCTGCGGGTAGTAGCTGTGCGCGAAATAGAATCGCGTCCCGTCGGCAATGCCCGACCACAGCGGGTGCGGCTGCGCCTGGCGGACCGGGCTCCATCCCATGTGCGGCACCTTGAGGCGCTCGCCGGTCGGCAGTGTCATGTCGTCGTCGCGGAAACGCACGACGCGCCCCGGCAATACCGAGAGGCACTGCGTGGGGCCCTCCTCGCTCGTCGCGAACAGCATCTGCAGGCCGAGGCAGATGCCGAGGAACGGCCGGGTCCGCGCCGCCTCCAGCACGACCTCGCGCAAGCCGCTCGCATCGAGGCTGCGGATGCAATCGGGCATCGCGCTCTGTCCGGGCAGCACGACGCGTGCGGCGGCGCGGATCACCGCCGGATCCGCGCTGATGGCGACGCTGCGCTCGGGCGCAACGTGGGCAAGCGCCTTCGCCACCGAACGCAGGTTGCCCATCCCGTAGTCGACGACAGCGATGTCGGTCATCGGTTCAGGTAGCCCGGTGTTGAGCGCAGCGAAACCCGGGGCAGGCCTGCCCAAGTGCGCATCCACCCGGGTTTCGCTGCGCTCAACACCGGGCTACAGCGTTCCTTTGGTCGACGGAATGACGCCCGCCGCGCGCGGATCGGCCGCGACGGCCATCCGCAACGCCCGGGCAAACGCCTTGAACACCGTTTCGGCCTGGTGGTGCGCATTGTCGCCGCGCAGGTTGTCGACGTGCAGCGTGACCAGCGCGTGATTGACGAATCCCTGGAAGAATTCGTGGGTGAGGTCGACGTCGAAGGCGCCGATCATCGCCCGCGTGAACGCCACGTGGAACTCGAGCCCCGGACGACCGGACAGATCGATCACGACGCGCGACAGCGCCTCGTCGAGCGGGACGTAGGCATGGCCGTAGCGCGCGAGCCCCTTCTTGTCGGCGAGCGCCTGGCGGACCGCCTGGCCCAGCGTGATGCCGACGTCCTCGACCGTGTGATGGGCATCGATGTGCAGGTCGCCCGCGGCGCGGACGACGAGGTCGATCATCGCGTGGCGTGCCACCTGGTCCAGCATGTGGTCGAGAAAGGGTACGCCGGTCGCGAGCGCCGAAGTGCCGGTGCCGTCGAGATTCACCTCGACGGTGATCCGGGTCTCGGCGGTATTGCGCTCGACCCTGGCCGTGCGCGCCGGAATTGCCGGGACAGGTGCGTTTGTATGTTGTCCACTCATCGTATGCGTCCAATCGCCCGCCCGCGGTCTCGGCTTTCCGTAATCTGCGCGCCCGCGGAGCGGGCACGTCCGCGGATGCCTATCGCCGCGATACTCGCTCCCTCGGGCTTATCGGGCGCGCGCGAAAAGCCGGCTGTGCGGTTTCGTCTTTGCGTAACCTGCGCGCCCGCGGAGCGGGCACGTCCGCGGATGCTCATGCGATGGTCTCCAGCGCCGCCAGCAGCGCGTCGTTTTCGGCGGGCGTGCCGATCGTGATTCGAACGCACTGCGCGAGCAGCGGATGCGCTCCGTGCAGGCTCTTGACGAGGATGCCCGCGGCGCGGAGCTGCGCGGACCATCCGGTGGCGTCCGGAACCCGCGCGAGCACGAAGTTCGCGTGCGCCGGAAACACCGTCACGCCGGAAACCTTCGCCAGCGCCGTCGCGAGCCGCGCGCGTTCGGCGACGATGGCCGCAATCTGCAGGTCGAGCAACGCCCCTTCCGCCAGCAGCACCTGCGCCGCCGCCTGCGTCAGCGCGTTGAGATTATACGGCTGGCGCACCTTGTTCAATTCGGCGATCCATTCGGGGGCCGCCACGGCATACCCGAGCCGCAGCGCCGCCATGCCGATCTTCGACACCGTGCGCAGGACGAGGAGGTTCGGGAATTCGCCGACCCGCGGAAGGAAGCTCTCGCCGGCGAACGCCGTGTACGCCTCGTCGACGACCACGAGCCCGGGCGCCGCGCGCAGGATGCGTTCGACATCCGCGGTGCCGAACCGGTTGCCCGTCGGGTTGTTGGGCGACGCGAGAAAGACGAGCGCCGGGCGCTCCCGTTCGATCGCCGCCTCCATCGCCGCGACGTCGAGCTCGAAGTTCGCGGCGAGCGGCACGCCGACGAAGCGCATTCCGGTATAGAGCGCGTTCATCCGGTACATCACGAACGTCGGCTCCGGCACGAGCATCACGGCGCCCGGTCGCGCCAGCGCGCAAGTGATGATCTCGATCAGTTCGTCGGAGCCGTTGCCGAGGAGGATTCCCTGCGCAGCGGAGACACCCGCCGCGGCGCGCAGCGCGGCGATCACGGCGTCGGCGCCACCGTCGGGGTAGCGGTTGAACGGCACCGCCGCGACCGCCGCGGCGATCTTCGCGCGCAACGCCTCGGGGAGCGGAAACGGGTTCTCGTTGGCGTCGAGCTTGATGAAGCCGTCGGCCTTGGCCACCGCATACGCGGTCAGCGCCCGGATCTCCGGACGGACCACGGCGGCGACGACGTCGGCGGCGCGCATCGTATCGTCGGTTGTGGGCAATCGGTCGTTCATGATGCGCTGATGCGGTAGCGGGCGCTCTGCGCGTGCGCCGGGAGGCCCTCGCCGTCGGCGAGCGTGGCCGCGACCTGTCCCAGCACGCGTGCCGCGGAGGCCGGGACGTGGAGCAGGCTCGTGCGCTTCTGGAAATCGTAGACACCGAGCGGCGACGAAAACCGCGCCGTGCGGCCGGTCGGCAACACGTGGTTCGGCCCGGCACAATAGTCGCCCAGCGCTTCCGACGCGTGATGGCCCATGAAGATCGCGCCGGCATGGCGGATTTTCGGCACCAGCGCGGCCGGGTCGGCGACGGCGAGCTCGAGGTGCTCGGGCGCGACGCGGTTCGCGACCGCGCAGGCCTCGTCCAAGTCGCGCACGCGGACCAGCGCGCCGCGGTTCGCGAACGACGCGGCGATGATGGCTCGCCGCGGCATGCCGACGATCTGCCGCTGCGCACTGTTCGCCACGGCGTCGAGCAACGCCGCGTCGGGCGACAGCAGGATCGCCTGCGCGAGCTCGTCGTGTTCGGCCTGCGAAAACAGGTCCATCGCCACCCAGTCCGGATTGGCGGTCGCGTCGGCGATGACGAGGATCTCGGAGACGCCGGCCACCATGTCGATGCCGACGGCGCCGAACACGCGCCGCTTGGCCGCGGCCACGTAGGCGTTGCCGGGACCGCAGATCTTGTCGACGGCGGGAATCGTCGCCGTGCCGTACGCGAGCGCGGCCACTGCTTGTGCGCCGCCCACCGTGAACACCCGCCCCACCCCGGCGAGATGGGCGGCGGCGAGCACCAGCGGATTGCGCACGCCGTCGGGCGTGGGCACCACCATGACGATCTCGGCCACGCCGGCGACTTGCGCAGGAATGGCGTTCATCAGCACGGACGACGGATACGCGGCCTTGCCGCCTGGCACATAGAGCCCAACGCGGTCGAGCGGTGTCACCTGCTGCCCAAGATCGCAACCGGTCTCGTCGCGGTAGGTCCAGGACGGAATCTTCTGCCGCTCGTGAAACGCGCGGATGCGCGCCGCGGCGGTCTCGAGTGCCGTCCGCTGTCCCGCCGGCAGCGCGGCGAAGGCGTGCCGCAGTTCGGCGGCGGAAATCTCCAGCGCCGCGACCGACGACGCCTGCAACCGGTCGAACTGCGCCGTGTAGTCGAGCAGCGCCGCGTCGCCGCGGGCGCGCACGTCGGCTATGATCCGCGCCACCGTCGCGTCGATCGCCGGATCCTGCGCCGCCTCGAACGCGATCAAGGCCGCAAGCTCGCGATCGAATCCGGGGGCCGCGCTGTCGAGGCGCCGCAGGACCAGCGGGGCAGCGCTCATGCGGCGGCCTCCTTGGATCGGTAGCGCCGGGTCTGCGCCAGCGCCTCGGCCGCCGCAATCGCCCGTCGACGCGCCCTGCGGGCCTTGGCTTCGCCCGACGGGCTCATGCGTCCCTCCTCGCCGCCACCGCTTTGGCGAGCGCTGCAAGCAGCGGCTGCACGCGGTCGCGTTTCAATTTCAATGCCGCGGGACTGACGATGAGGCGCGACGAAATCGGCATGATGTCCTCGACCGCGACCAGGTCGTTCGCTTTCAGCGTGTTGCCGGTGCTGATCAGGTCGACGATGACGTCGGCCAGTCCGCACAACGGCGCCAGCTCCATCGAGCCGTAAAGCTTGATGAGGTCGACGTGCATGCCTTTCACCGCGAAATGCTCGCGCGCGGTCCGCACGTACTTGGTCGCGACGCGGATCCGCGCGCCGCGCTGGACGGTTCCGGTCCAGTCGAAGCCCCGCTTGGTCGCCACCGCCATCCGGCAACGGCCGATTTCGAGGTCGAGCGGCTGGTAGAGTCCGCCGCCGCCGTGCTCCAGCAGCACGTCCTTGCCGGCGACGCCCAGGTCGGCGGCGCCATACTGAACGTAGGTCGGCACGTCGGAAGCGCGCACGATCACCACCGAGACGTCCGGCAGGCTGGTCGCGAGGATCAGCTTGCGCGACGTTTCCGGATCTTCGGTCGGCACGATGCCCGCGGCGGCGAGCAGCGGCAGCGCTTCGTCGAAGATGCGTCCCTTGGACAGGGCCAGCGTGAGTGTGGACACGGGCGGAATGGTGCAGTGCAAAGAGGCCATTCTACCGGAGGATGCCCCGCCCTTGCCCGTCGTTTCCGTCTTCACCGATTTTCGAGAGGGACTGTGGCTTTTGCGGCGCGGCGTGAGCCGCCGGGCGCGGGCTTCGGTGCCGCCAAGCGTGTCGGCGGGCGCGTGGGACGGCGGCTTGAGGCGCCCGCGCGCGACCCTGACCGCTGCCGGGCACTACGCGACGCACCGCATGACCCGACCACTACCGAGCACCATGACGCCACGACCCTCGTGCAACGATCCCGCGAACCGATCGCCTACGCGGGTCGTCGCTCGTGCGCGAGCCGGCCGGCGACGTAAGTGGCGCGGATGGCGCGATCGTCGCCCAGCATCATCAGCACGGCCAGCGTTTCGGACAGCGATTCGCAGAATTGCATCCGGTAGGCGAGGAGCGGTGTCGCCGCGAGGTCGAGCACGGCGATGTCGGCGTCGTGACCGGGGGTAAGGCCGCCGATCGTCCCCGCGAGGTCGAGCGCCTCGCGCCGCCGCCGGTCGCGAGCCAGAAAGCCTGGGCCGGCGTCAGCCCGAAGCCCGTGTGCCGCGCAACCTTGTAGGCCTCGGCCATCGTGGCCAGCATCGACAGCGTCGTGCCGCCGCCGACGTCCGTCGCCAGCGCCACCCGAGCCGGACGCGGCGCGCGCTTGGCATCGCCGATGCGAAAAAGGCCGCTGCCGAGAAAGTTGTTCGACGTCGGGCAATGCGCGACCGTCGCGCCGGCGTCGAAAATTCGCTGCCACGCGTCGTCGGCAAGGTGGATTCCGTGCCCGAAAACGCTGCGCCGGCCGAGGAGCCCGTGGCGCGCGTAGACGTCGAGATAATCGCGCGCTCGGGAAACAGCTTCTTCACCCAGCCAACCTCGTCGCGGGTCTCGGCGAGGTGCGTCTGCAGGTACACACCGCGGTGCTCGCGCACGAGCGCGCCCGCGGCGTCGAGTTGTTCCGGCGACGACGTGGCGGCAAAGCGCGGCGTGACCGCGTACGCGAGCCGGCCGCGGCCGTGCCAGCGGCCGATCAGCGCCTTCGATTCATCGTAGCCGCGCTGCGGCGTGTCGACGAGGCCCGCCGGCGCATGCCGGTCCATCAGCACCTTGCCGGCGATCATCCGCATGTCGCGCGCCTGCGCAGCCGTGAAAAAGGCGTCCACCGAGCCGGGATGAACCGTGCCGTAGACCACGGCGGTGGTGATGCCCTGCCGGAGGCACTCGTCAAGATAGGCCTCGGCGGTCACCGCGGCGAACGCCGGGTCGGCGAAGCGCTGCTCCACGACGAACGTGCAATGCTCGAGCCAGTCGAGCAGCGTCCTGCCGCACGCGCCGATGATCGGCAATTGCGGAAAATGCACGTGGGCGTCGACGAAGCCCGGAACCAGCAACGCATTCGGGTAGCGCACGATCGTCGCCGCCGGTGGCAGCGACGGCAGCAGCGTGTCCGCCGGACCAAACGCCATGATGCGCCCGTCGCGCATCACGACGAGCGCGTCGCTCTCGAACACGAGCGCGTCGTCCTCCGGCACGGCGAAGGGATCCCCGGCGAAGGTCATCGCCGCGCCGCGCAACGCGGTCACGGCCTCCCCGGCCGCCGTGGCAGTCATCGCGGTGCCGTCATTGGCGCGCCGTGCGCACGTTGGCGGACGGCGGCAGGAAGCCGTGCCCGCGGAACGGATTGATGTCGAGCCCGCCGCGGCGCGTGAAACGGGCGTAGACGGAGAGCGCGCGCGGCGCGCAGCGCTGCCAGACGTCGGCGAAGATCCGCTCGACACAGTGCTCGTGGAATCCCGGATGCCGGCGAAACGAGACGAGATAGGCAAGCAGACCCGGCCCGTCGATCCGCGGCCCGCGATAGCGGATCTGCACGCTCGCATAATCGGGCTGGCCGGTCACGGGGCACACCGACCGGAACAGGCGCGTGCAGAGCGTTTCGTCGACCGGCGGGCCGGTCGCGGCGAGCCGCTGCGGTGCCGGCGCGTCGTCGTGTCCGACGACAGCGAGCGAATCGAGCCACGCGCCGTCAAGCTCGCCATGCGGGAGGGTGGCGAACTCGGACGGCGCGACGAGCGTCACGACCACCGGCGCGCCGGTCGCGGCGGTAAGGTCTGCCGAGATCGTGGTGGCGACCGCGGCGCCCGAGGGGAAGCGCGTCTGGTTGAACGCAGTGAGGTAGAGCTTGACCGATTTCGATTCGACGATGGACGGCGATTCGGCGGGCACCGCGAACGTCGCGATCGCGACTTCCGGCTTGCCGTCGCTGTCGAGCCAGGACAGCTCGTACGCGGTCCACAGGTCGACGCCGCGAAACGGCGGCGACACGGGCAGGCCGAGTCCCGCGCGCAACGGCGCGCGCTCGACCGGGAACAGGAGCGCCGGGTCGTACCTTTCCGCATAGGTCGTCGCATGGCCGAGCGGCGACCGGGCGAGATCGGTCATGTCAGTACCCGCCGAGCCCGCGCTAAGGGTACTGACTGCGCCCCCCCAGGGGGCAGCGAGCACCAGGCCGAAGGCCGCAGGACAGCCGAAGGCTGGTCCCGCGAAGCGGGATGCGGCGCAGCCGCACAGAGCGAGCGTGGGGGCAGTTTCATCCTATGCGGCGAATGCGCGCGCCGAGCGCGGACAGCTTGTCCTCGATCCGCTCGTAGCCGCGGTCGAGATGGTAGATGCGGTCGATCACCGTCTCGCCTTCGGCGATCAGGCCGGCGATGACGAGGCAGGCCGAGGCGCGGAGATCCGTCGCCATCACGTTGGCCCCGGCCAGCGCCGGCACGCCTTTGACGACCGCAGTGTTGCCCTCGACCTCGATGGCGGCGCCGAGGCGCTGCAGCTCCTGGACGTGCATCATCCGGTTCTCGAAGATCGTCTCGGTGATGACCGCCGTGCCTGCCGCTTTCGTCGCGAGCGCCATCATCTGCGCCTGCATGTCGGTGGGGAAACCCGGATAGGGGGCGGTGCGGATGCTCACCGCCGCGAGCGGTCCGTCGCGCCGGATCCGGATCGCGTCGCCGCGCACGTCGATCGTCGCGCCGGCCTCGCGCAGCTTGTCCAGTATGGATCGAGCGTGTCGGCCTGCGTGCCGAGGAGCGTGGCGTCGCCGCCGGTCGCCGCGACCGCCGCGAGAAACGTTCCGGTCTCGATGCGGTCGGGCATGATGGCGTGGGCCGCGCCGTGCAGACTCGCCACACCTTCGATCGCGATCCGCCCCGTCCCGGCGCCGCTGATGCGCGCGCCCATCGCGGTGAGGCAGCGTGCGAGATCGACGACCTCGGGCTCGCACGCGGCGTTCTCGAGCGTGGTGATGCCGTCGGCCAGCGTGGCCGCCATCATCAGGTTCTCGGTGCCGGTGACGGTCACCACGTCGAAGACGATCCGGGCGCCCTTCACCCGCGCGGCTCGCGCGGAGATGTAGCCGTGCTCGAGGTCGATCTCGACCCCCATCGCCTGCAAGCCCTTCACGTGCTGATCGACGGGGCGCAGTCCGATCGCGCAGCCGCCGGGCAGCGACACCCGGGCCTCGCCGCAGCGCGCGACGAGCGGCCCCAGCGCCAGGATCGACGCGCGCATCGTCTTCACGAGCTCGTAGGGCGCCAGCGGCCAGTCGATCGCCGCCGCGTCGATTGCGAGCGTGCCGGGCGTGCCGGCATCGAAGCGCACGCCCATCTGCGCGAGCAGCGTCTGCATCGTCCGCACGTCGTTGAGGCGCGCGACGTTCGACAGGACGAGCGGCTCGCGCGACAGCAGCGCGGCACACAGGATCGGCAGCGCTGCGTTCTTGGCGCCCGAGACGCGGACTTCGCCGGCGAGGGGCCGGCCGCCTTCGATGCGCAGCTTGTCCATCAGTGCCCGCCCGGCGGCAAGTGAGCGTGGGGGTCCACCATCTCAGCCGGCCTTCTTCAATTCATCCCACTGCGCGGGCGTGAGCGTCGTCATCGACAACGCGTGGATTTCCTCGCGCATCCGGTCGCCGAGCGCCTTGTAGACGAGCTGATGTGCGCGGACCTTGGACAGTCCCTCGAAGGCGGGGCTGACGATCAGCGCCTCCCAGTGGTGGCCATCGCCGATGACCTGCAGGTGCGTGCAATCGAGTCCGGCAGCGATCGATTGTTCGATGGATTCGGCAGTGGCCATAGTTCGCAACTCCGGTGATCAGGGGCGGAGCCGCCACCCGCGGTGGAGCAGCGTGAGCGTGAGCGCCGACAGCGCGAGGAACGAGGCGCCCACGATCGCGAAGCTCATCAATGGCGGCACGTCGGACAAGCCGAAGAAACCGTAACGGAACCCGTCGATCATATAGAAGAACGGATTGACGTGCGACGCCGCCTGCCAGAACGGCGGCAGCGACTGGATCGAGTAGAACACGCCGGACAGGAACGTAAGCGGCATGATGATGAAATTCTGGAAGGCCGAGACCTGATCGAATTTCTCGGCGGCGATGGCGGCGATCAGCCCCAGCGCGCCGAGGATCGCGCTGCCGAGCAGCGCGAAGCCGAGCGCCCAGAAGGGATGCGGCATCGACAGCAGCGATGGCGCGAAGAACAGCGTCACCAGGAACACGCCGAGGCCGACGACGAGGCCGCGCACCATCGCGCCGCCGATATAGGCGACGAACAGATCGAGCGGCGAGAGCGGCGGCAGCAGGATGAAGATGAGATTGCCGTTCATCTTCGACTGCATCAGCGACGACGAGCTGTTGGCGAACGCGTTCTGCAGCACCGACATCATGACGAGGCCGGGCACCAGGAACTCGGTGTAGCCCACCCGCCCGCCGAACACCGCGACGTTCTTCTCCAACACGTGGGAAAAGATGAGCAGGTACAGGAGCGCCGTCAGCACCGGCGCGAGGATGGTCTGGAAGCTCACCTTCCAGAACCGCAGGAGCTCCTTGTAGAGCAGCGTCGGCCAGCCGGCGCCGGCCGCGGTCATTGGTGCGCCATGTGGGACTGTGGTACACGCACGGCGGCGTGTCGGCCGCGCGCAATCTGCGGCGTGCGAACGCTCTGCGTCGGACGCGCGGGCACCTGCGGCTCGTGCTTTTGCCTGTGCGTAATCTGCGCGCCCGCGGAGCGGGCACGTCCGCGCATGCTCATGCCGTCGCCTCCAGCTGCGCCGCCGCGGCGTCGGCCATGATCCGCAGGAAGACCTGCTCGAGATCGGCCTCCTGCAATGCGAGCTCGGCGATGGCGATGCCGTCGGTGCGCAGCGCCGCCAGCAGCGCTTCGAGGTCCGCATAGCGGGCGAGCCCGATGAAAAAGACCCCGCCCTCGTGCCGCAGCACGCGCGCCTGCCACGAGGCGGGCAGGCTGTCGGCGACGAGGCGCACGGTGAGGCCGGAAAAGCGCGACAGGAGCGCCTGTTTCGTGTCGAGCGCCACGACCTTGCCGGCCCGCAGCATCGCGATGCGGCCGCACAGCGCCTCGGCCTCCTCGAGGTAGTGGGTCGTGAGGATGATCGTATGGCCGTCGCGGTTCAGCTTGCGGATGAATCCCCACAGGCTCTGGCGCAGCTCGACGTCGACGCCGGCGGTCGGCTCGTCCAGGATGATGACGGGCGGCTTGTGCACCAGCGCCTGCCCGACCAGCACGCGGCGCTTCATCCCGCCGGAGAGCGAGCGCATGTTGGCATTGGCCTTGGCCGTGAGATCGAGGTGGTGCAGGATTTCGTCGATCCACGCATCGTTGCGGCGGATCCCGAAGTATCCGGATTGGATCGCGAGCGTCTCGCGCACGGTGAAAAAGGGATCGAAGACGAGCTCCTGCGGCACCACGCCCAGCTTGCGCCGTGCACTCTTGTAATCGCCGACGACGTCGTGGCCGAGAATGCGCGCCGTCCCCGCGTCGGCGCGGGTGAGCCCGGCCAGGATCGAGATCAGCGTCGTCTTGCCGGCGCCGTTCGGGCCCAGGAGGCCGAAGAATTCGCCCTGCGCAACGGTCAGATCGACGCCCGCGAGCGCCTGCACGGTGCCGAAGCGGCGCGTGACGTTGACGGCTTCGACGGCGGGGAGCATGGCGGGCGGGCGCGGTCGTGGCAGCGGCCGGGACGGTGCCCGGCGTCCGTACGATTCACGCGCCCAGGATGTTCTCGACGCCGTACAGCGCGGCCAGCGCCTGCAGCGCGGCGGGCACCTCGACGAACGTCAGCGGCGTGCCGCGCTCCGCGCCGTACCGCTTGAGGGCGAGCAGCAGCGCTACGGCCGCCGAATCCACCGCCGTGATCCCGTCGCACTGGACGAAACCCGTCGCCGGCAGCGGCAGCTCGCGCGCCGCGGCGAGCGCGGGACCGGCATTGGCGTACGTGAGGGCGCCGCTCGCGCGCCAGCGGGCACCGTCCTCGCTCGCGCGAAACAGGGCGTGCGGCGCGGGGGACGCCGCACCGAGCAGCTCCGCGATCACTTGGCGGGAGCTCCCTTGTTCTTTTCGGCGAGCGTCTTGAGGAGGCCATCGACGCCGCCGCTCTTGATCTGCTCGTTGAACTCGTCGCGATAGTTGGTGACGAGCGAGACGCCGGCGACCATCACGTCGTAGGCCTTCCAGCCGGAAGGCTCCTTCGCCATGCTGTAGTCGATCTGGATCGGCGCCCCGCCCGGCTTCATCACCGCGGTGCGCACGGTGACATCGGTGTCGGCCGGGCTCATCCGCAGCGGCTTGTATTCGATCGTCTCGTCGCGATACTTGTTGAGCGCGCCCGAGTACGTGCGCACGAGGAGCGTCCGGAACTCGTCGGTCAGGCGCTGCTGCTGCTCGGGCGTGGCCGTGCGCCAGTTGCGGCCCATCGCCAGCGCCGTCATCCGCGCGAAGTCGAAATGCGGCAGCAGCTTCGTTTCCATCACCTCGCGGATGCGCGCCTGGTTGCCGGCCTGCACCAGCGGATCGGATTTGATCGTCGCGATGACGTCCTGCGAAACGCGCTTCACCAGTGCTTCCGGAGACTCCTGCGCCTGCGCCATCGCCGCCGTGGACAGCACCGCCGCGATGACCGCCGCGGCAGGCCACAACGCATACCTCATCGTTCGCATCATTCGTCCTCTTTTTCGGGCGGGACCTTGCCGTCGTAGACGAGGTAGCGCCGCCGCTGCAGATACGCATTCCGGATGAACAGATATTTGTCGAGCGAGGCCGTGTCGGCGATGGAAATCGCGTCGGTTGCCTGCGCCCGGATGTCCACGGCGCCGACGCCGTAGAGCGAGTTGCGCACCGGCACATCCGGAATGAACCCGACCGGGCCGACGTAAATACGCACGAGCAGGCCGGTGCCGTCGCGGACGGTCGTCGGCCCGACGAGCGGCACGAACAGGTACGGCCCCTGCGGCAGCCCCCAGACGCCGAAGGTCTGTCCGAAATCCTCGCCGCCGCGCTCGATGCCGAGGTCGGAGGCGACATCGAAGATGCCGCCCATGACGAACGTGTTGAGCATCACCCGGCCAAAGTCGTCGCCGGCCTTGTCCGGCTTGCCCTGCAGCAACGCGTTGATGCCGGAGAAGAGGTCGTCGATGTTGTTGAAGAAATTCGACACGCCGGTGCGCACGAGCTTCGGCACGACGGCGGTGTAGACGTCGACGACGGGCTTCATCACGTACTTGTCCGCGACCTCGTGCACCTCGAACATCGCCCGGTTCGCGGGCTCGAACGGATCGACCTGCGACGGCGCCGCCGCGCACCCCGCCAACGCCGCCATGGCCATGGCGGCGAGCGCGCGCGCTCCCAAGGTCACCTGACCTCTCATTTGCCGCCGCCGCTGGCTGCCTTGTCGTACAGGAACTGCCCGATCAGCTTTTCCAGCACCACCGCCGATTGCGTCTTCATGATCTTCCCTCCATCGGCCAGCATCTTGGGATCGCCGCCGGCGTCGAGCCCGATGTAGACCTCGCCCAGAAGCCCCGACGTGAGGATCGACGCGATCGTGTCGGCGGTGAACTCCTGGCCCTGATCGATCTTCATCGTCACGATCGCCTGGTAGGTCGCGCGATCGAGCCGGACGCTTTCGACGCGGCCGACGACGATTCCCGCCGCCTTCACCGGCGCGCGGAGCTTGAGGCCGCCGATGTTATCGAACCTCGCCTCGAGGCGGTACCCCGGCGGCGAGCCGAAGCTCACCAGGTTGCCGACCTTGAGCGCGAGAAACAGGATCGCCCCGACGCCGACGGCGACGAAGATGCCGACCCAGAGGTCGAGTGTGGCACGGTTCATTCAGCGGCCTCCTTGGGCCTTTGGTGCGTCATTTTCTTACCGCGGCCTCTTTGTCCGGCCTTGCCATGTCACCATCCAGCGTCGGCCGCCCGCGGCTCGCTCGATGACGCGTCCTGCGGACCTTGGCTTCGCCCATCTCGCTCACCGTACCCCACGAAACATGAAGACGGTGAGGACGAAATCGAGCGCGAGGATCGCGAGCGAGCTCTGGACGACCGTGCGCGTGGTCGCGCTCGACACGCCTTCGGCGGTTGGCTTCGCGTCGTAGCCTTCGAACACCGCGATCAGGCTGACCGCAACCCCGAAAACGATACTCTTGATCACGCCGTTGACGACGTCGTGGCGGAAATCGACGGCAGACTGCATGTTGCCCCAGAAGGCGCCGGCATCGATGCCGATCAGCTTCACGCCGACGAGGTACGCGCCGAAGATCCCCAGCGTGGAAAACAGCGCCGCGAGCAGCGGCATCGAGACGACGCCGCCCCAGAACCGCGGCGCGACGACGCGCGCCAGCGGGTCGACCGCCATCATTTCCATTGCCGAAATCTGCTCGGTCGCTTTCATCAGCCCGATTTCCGCGGTGATCGCGCTGCCGGCGCGGCTCGCGAACAAGAGACCCGCGACCACCGGCCCCAGTTCGCGCACCAGCGACAGCGCGACCAATATACCGAGCGATTCGTCGGCGCCGTAGCGGGTCAGGACGTCGTACCCCTGCAGCGCCAGCACCATGCCCACGAACAGCCCGGATACCAGGATGATGATCAGCGACAGGACGCCCGAGAAATAGATCTCGCGCAGCGTGAGGTGCAGGCGGCGGAAGGCCGCCGGCGTATTGGCGACGACGGCGACGAAAAACCGCGCCGCGTAACCCAGCCGGGTAACGCCGCCGATCGTCGCGCTGCCGAGCCGGCGCACCGTCGCGACCGTCGCCGAAAGGGCACCGTCAAGCATCGGCCAGCAGCTCCTCGCGATACCCGCGCGCCGGATAGTGGAACGGCACGGGGCCGTCCGGCTGCCCATCGACGAACTGGCGCACGAACGGGTCGGCGGAGCCGCGGACTTCGGCTGGCGTGCCTTCGGCGACGATCCGGCCTTCGGACACGAAGTAAAGATAGTCGACGATCTTGAGCGATTCGTAGACGTCGTGGGTGACGACCACCGACGTGATGCCGAGCGCGTCGTTGAGGCGACGGATGAGCTGGCCCACCACCCCCAGCGAAATCGGGTCGAGGCCGGCGAATGGCTCGTCGTACATCACGAGCATCGGATCGAGGGCGATCGCGCGGGCGAGCGCCACCCGCCTCGCCATCCCGCCCGAAAGCTCGGACGGCATCAATTGCGCGGCGCCACGCAGGCCGACCGCATTCAACTTCATCAGCACGAGATCCCGGATCAGCTCTTCCGGCAGGTCGGTGTGCTCGCGCATCGCGAATGCGACGTTCTCGTACACCGACATGTCGGTGAACAGCGCACCGAACTGGAACAGCATCCCGAATTTTCGGCGCAGCGCGAACAGCGCGTCGCGATCGAGTTCGTGGACCAATTGGCCGGCAACCGTGATCCGGCCCGCGCGCGGCGCGAGCTGCCCGCCGATGAGGCGCAGGATGGTCGTCTTGCCGCACCCCGATCCGCCCATGATCGCGACGACCTTGCCGCGCGGAATCTTCATCGTGATGCCGTCGAGGACCGTCCGCGTGTCGTACGCGAACGTCACCGCGTCGAGTTCGACGAAGATTTCGGGCGCGACGGCGGATGGCGCGATGGCGGCGCTATCGGAGGCAGTCGTCATGGGGGGCACGGACAAAAAGAGGGCAATTGTAGCCGGTCTGCCCCGAAGGTCACAATGACCGACGGTCAGGTAGCCCGGCGTTGAGCCGAAGGCGAAACCCAGGGCGGACGTGCCTGTGGGCACGGCTGCCCACGGGTTTCGCCTTCGGCTCAACGCCGGGCTACAACCCCTGCAGCAACCGTTGCTCGGCCAGCACGAGATTTTCGGGCCGGCCCAGCAGCACGACCACGTCGCCCGCCTCGAATCGCCATTCCGTGTCCGGCGCGCGAGCACGCGCCCCGCGGCGCCGCACCCCGGTGACCTCGACCAGGCCCGCGAGCCTCAGTTCGGCGAGCGGCTTGCCGATTGCGTGCGCCCGATCCGGCAACAGCACCGAGTGCAGCCGCGGCTGCAGATTCTCGGCGGCGTCGGCGGCATCGCTCGCGCCGTGGAAAAAGCCGCGGAAGAGGCTGTAGCGCTCCTCGCGGATCGTGCGAATGCGCGCCAGCACGCGGGGTAGCGGAACGCCGACCAGCAGCAGCGCGTGCGACGCGAGCATGAGGCTGCCTTCCTGCACTTCCGGCACCACCTCCGCCGCGCCCGCTTTCAGCAGGCGGTCGATGTCGCGGTCGTCGCGCGTGCGGACGATGACCGGCAATTCCGGCTTGAGCAGGCCGACCTGGTGCAGGATCTTGAGCGCCACCCCGGTGTCGGCGAACGTGATGGCGAGCGCCCGCGCCTTCATCAGGCCGGCGGCCAGCAGCACCTCGCGCCGCCCGGCGTCGCCATAGACGACGTTGCCGCCGTCGGCGGCGGCTTCGCGCACGCGCTGCGGATCGAAGTCGAGAGCGAGGAAAGGAATATCCTCGCGCTCGAGCAGCCGGGCGAGGTTCTGGCCGCTGCGCCCGAATCCGCAGATGACGCACGTGGTCCTGGCGCGCCATCGTCGTCGCCGCGATCCGGGTGAGCTGCGCGGCGCGGGCGAGCCAGTCGTTGGCCGTGAACCTGCGCACGATCGGTTCCGCGAATTGGATGACGAGCGGCGCGAAGAACATCGACAGGACCATCGCCGCCAGCACCAGCTGCCCGACGAACGGCGCCACGATCCGACCGTCCTGCGCGAGCGTCAGCAGCACCAGCGCGAATTCGCCGGCCTGCGCGAGATAGAACCCGGTGCGCAGCGACGTTCCCAGCGCCGCGCCGAAGGCCCGCGACAGCGCGACGATCAGCACGAGCTTGAGGATGACCGGCACCAGCAGCAGCAGCAGCACCCAGCCCCAATGCGCGGCGACGACCGAGAAATCGAGCGCCATCCCGACGGTGACGAAGAACAGGCCGAGCAGGACGTCGCGAAACGGCTTGATGTCGTCCTCGACCTGGTATCGGAATTCGGTCTCGGCGATCAGCATGCCCGCGAGGAACGCGCCCAGCGCCAGCGACAGCCCGGCGAGCGCCGTCAGCTCGGCGAGACCCAGCGTCATCAGCAGCACGTTCAGCATGAACAATTCCGGCGAACGCGCCCGCGCGACGAATTGGAACCACGCGCGCATCGGTTTCTGGCCGAAGAAGAGGATCAGCGCGAGCGCGAGCGCCGCCTTGGCCCCGGCGGCAACGAGCGTCCAGACAAGGTCGGCACCGGGCTTCCCGAGCGACGGCAGCACGATCAGGAAAGCGACCACGGCCAGGTCCTGGAACAGCAGGATGCCCATGATGTCGCGTCCGTGCGGGGTCGCGAGCTCCATCCGCTCGGCGAGCATCTTCGACACGATCGCCGTCGAGCTCATCGCCAGCGCCCCGCCGAGCGCGAAGCCGACCTGCCATCCGGACCCCAGCATCGACACGAGGATCATCGCACCGGCGGTCGTGATCGCGACCTGTGCGAACCCGAGCCCGAACACCGCGCGGCGCATCGACTTCAACTGCGGCAGGCTGAACTCGAGCCCGATCGAGAACATGAGGAAGACGATGCCGAATTCGGCGAGGTCGCTCGCTTCGGCGCTCTCCGGCACCCACGCGAGCGCGTGCGGGCCCACCGCGATGCCGACGATGAGATAGCCGAGGATCGGCGGCAGGTGGAGCCGCCGGCACGCGGCCACCACGACGACCGCGCACCCGAGCAGCACCAGAATCAGTTCCAGCTTCTGCAGCATGGGGCGGGCGAAGCGCGCGATTCGGGAAGACGCGTCGACTGTAGCACAGCGGTCCGGCGCGGCCGCCGCGCGGCGGCACGCGCATCCGGCGCGGGCGGGCGGGAGCGACGCTGGAGTTATACTGATCCGGATGAACGTTGCCGCAACCAGCAAGACCCTGGCGTCCGCAGCGCCCGCCTCCGGCGCGGCGCCGGACGCGGTGCGCGCGCTCAAGCTCGCGCGCGACGTGATGGCTACGGAAGCGAACGCCATATCGGCGTTGGCCGGGCGCCTGGGCGCGCCGTTCGTCGCCGCGGTCGCGCTGATGCTCCGCTGCGAGGGCCGGGTCGTGGTCTCGGGCATCGGCAAGTCCGGGCACATTGCGAGGAAGCTCGCCGCGACGCTCGCCTCGACCGGCACGCCTGCCTTTTTCGTGCACCCGGCCGAGGCGAGCCACGGCGATCTCGGCATGATCGCGCCGGGCGACGTCGTCATCATGCTGTCGAACTCCGGCGAGACCGACGAGCTCGTGCTGCTCACGCCGCACCTGAAGCGCCAAGGCGCGAAGCTGATCGCGCTCACCGGCAACGAGCGCTCGTCGCTCGCGCAGGCCGCCGATGTCCATCTCGATGCCGCGGTCGACGTCGAGGCCTGCCCGTTCGGTCTCGCGCCGACCGCCAGCACCACCGCCGCGCTCGCCTTGGGCGATGCGCTGGCGCTGGCGCTGCTGGACGCGCGCGGGTTTTCGATCGAGGATTTCGCGCGCTCGCATCCGGGCGGCGCGCTCGGCCGCCGCTTGTTGACGCACGTGCGCGACGTGATGAGGAGCGGCAGCGAGCTGCCGATCGTCGGCCGCGAGGCGAGCCTCGGCGACGCCGTCGTCGAGATGAGCGGCAAGGGCATGGGCATGACCGCCATCGTCGATGCCGAGGGTCGTGTCGAGGGCATTTTCACCGACGGCGACCTGCGCCGCTGTCTCGATCGCATTCACGACATGGGTACGGTGAAGGTCGCGACGGTGATGACGAAGAGCCCGCGCACCATTGATCCCGACCGCCTCGCGATCGACTGCGTCGAACTGATGGAGACACCGCCGAAGGTGACCCAGCTGCTCGTCACCGACGGCCGCGGCGTGCTGATCGGGGCACTGCACGTCCACGATCTTTTCCGCGCGCGGATCGTCTGATGGTCGCGACCCCGGACGACGATCTCGCGTCGCGCATGCGCGCCATCCGCCTCGTCACCTGCGATGTCGACGGCGTGCTCACCGACGGCCGCATCTACGTCGATGACCACGGGCACGAGTTCAAGGCCTATTCGGCGCAGGACGGGCAAGGGCTCAAGCTGCTGCTGCATGCCGGGCTCCAGGTCGGCTGGATCACCGGCAGCAAGGCGCCCGGGGTCACCCATCGCGCGCGGCAGATCGGCATTCAGCACGTCGTCCAGGGTGCCGAGGACAAGGTCACGCCGTGGGAGCGGTTGCGCGCGGAGCTGCGGCTGCCGGCGGCCGCGTGCGCGCACATCGGCGACGACCTGCCCGACGTGCCGCTGTTCAACCGCTGCGGGCTCGCGGTCGCCGTGCCGCATGCGCCGGCCGCCGTCCGCGCACGCGCGCACTACGTCACCCGCAACGATGGCGGCCGCGGCGCCGTGCGCGAGCTGTGCGAATTGATCCTGGCCGCGCAGGACGCGCTCTCGCCGCAGCTCGCGGCCTACGGCGCATGACCGGCGCAACGCCGCTGCGCGCGCGATTCGGGCAGCGCGCGGCGGTAGCCGCAGCTGCACATGAATCGGGGACGCCGGCTGCTCGACCGGCTGACGGCATGGTCGCCGATATTGCTGCTGGGCAGCCTTGCCGCGCTCACGTTCTGGCTCGACGCGCAGATCGCGCAGCAGCCGCCGCGGCGCGACGGCTCGTCGCGGCACGATCCCGACTTCTACGTCGAAAGCTTCCGCGCCGTGAGCTTCGCGCCCGACGGGCAGGTAAGCCAGTCGCTGTCGGCGAAGCGCGCGCTGCACTATCCGGACGACGAGAGCACCGAGTTCACGGCACCGGCCATCGTGCTGACCGAACCCGGCAGGCCGCGCTTTGCGGTGAACGCCGACAAGGCCGCGCTCGCGGGTGACCGCGAGACGATCGCGTTCTCCGGCAACGTGCGCGCCGTGCGCGACGCGTTGCCGGCAGCGACCAAGGGCGCCGCCACGAACCGGGTCGAGGGCCCGAGCGGACCCGTGACCATCACCACCGAGTATTTGCGGGTCATGCCCCGGCAGGGCCGTGCCGACACGCCCCGGCCCGTGACGATCGAGGAAGCGCGTGGAATAATTCAGGCTGTCGGCATGGAACTCGACAATCAGGCCAAGACGCTGAAGCTCAAGTCCGGCGTCCGTGGCAGCCTCCAGCCATCCCCGTCCGCGAAGTGATGAGCGTTCCCCCGATTGCCGTGCGTGCGCCCACGTCCGCCGCGGCCGCCCGTCGCGCTGCCGTGCGCCGGTGGATCGCCACCGCGCTGCTGCCGGTCGCGCTTGGCGCGGTGGCCGCACGCGCCGAAACCGGCGATCGTCAAAAGCCGATCAACTACAACGCCGATGCGGGCGACGTCAATTACCAGACCAAGATCGGCACGCTGACCGGCAACGTCATCATCACCCAGGGCACGCTCACGATCCACGCCGACAAAGTGGTCCTGAAGCAGAATCCGGACAACTCGATGTCGGCGAGCGCCTTCGGCAACCCGGTCACCTTCCGCCAGAAGCGCGACGGTCTCGACGAATATTTCGAGGGCTACGCGCAGCACGCCGAGTACGACGGCACGAAGCAGTTCCTCGAGCTGTTCGACCGCGCGCTCCTGCGCCGCGGCCAGGACGAGATCCGCAGCAATTACATCACCTACAACGCCGCGACCGAGATGTTCAAGGCGGAAGGCCGGCCGGCGAGCCCTTCCGCCCCGAAGGAAGGCGATCCGGGGGCGCGGGTGCGCGGGGTGTTCCAGCCGAAGTCCGAGGCGCCTCCGGCGAAGGGCGCCAAGGACGCGTCCCCTGACGCCGCCAAGACGGCGGCGCCCGATGCCGGCAAGGAGGCGCCGCCCAAAGCCGGCGCAGCCGGCGGCGCGCCGCTCACGTTGAAGCCGGCCGGCGAGCTCGCGCCGCCCGTGTCGAAATGAGCGGCAGCGCGGCCCCGGCTGCCAGCGAGCTCACCGTCGCGCGGCTCGAAAAACGCTACAAGGCGCGCACCGTCGTCCACGACGTGTCGCTCGATGTCGCGAGCGGCGAAGTGGTCGGCCTGCTCGGGCCCAACGGCGCCGGCAAGACGACGTGCTTCTACATGATCGTCGGCCTGGTCGCCGCCGACGGCGGCCGCATCACGCTCGACGGGCGCGACCTCTCGCGGCTGCCGATCCATTCGCGCGCCCGGCTCGGGCTCTCCTACCTGCCGCAGGAAGCCTCGATCTTCCGCAAGCTCACGGTCGCCGAAAACGTGCGCGCGATCCTCGAGCTGCAGGACCTCGATGCCGACACGCTGTCCAACCGGCTCGATGCGCTGCTCGAGGATCTCACCATTTCGCACCTCGCCGACGCGCCGGCGATCTCGCTGTCGGGCGGCGAGCGGCGCCGCGTCGAGATCGCCCGCGCGCTGGCGACGCGGCCGCGCTTCATCCTGCTCGACGAGCCGTTCGCCGGCATCGATCCGATCGCGGTGCTCGACATCCAGAAGATCATCGGCTTTCTCAAGGAGCGCGGCATCGGCGTGCTGATCACCGACCACAACGTGCGCGAGACCCTCGGCATCTGCGACCGCGCCTACATCATCAACGAAGGCCGCGTGCTCGCCTCCGGCGCACCCAGCGAAATTGTCTATAATGAGGCGGTCCGGAAGGTCTATCTCGGAGAGCATTTCCGCCTCTGACCGCACCCGATGAAGCAGACCCTCCAGCTCAAGCTCACGCAGCATCTCACGCTGACGCCGCAGCTGCAGCAGTCGATCCGGCTGCTGCAGCTGTCGACGCTCGAGCTCAATGCCGAGGTCGAGCGGATGCTGCAGGAGAACCCGCTGCTCGAGAAGGTCGAAGGCGACGACGACGCCCGGCCGGCGGAGCTTCCGCTCGCGGGACCCGCCCGTGCCGGCGAAGCCGAAGCCCGCGGCGAAGCCGGCGACGCCGGCGACAACGGTTCGGGCGACAGCCGGCCCGCGGCCGACGCCGGCGATCGCGCCGAGCCGGTCGAGCGCGCCGATTTCGACGACTATTCGGCCGGCGAATCCGACTGGAGCGGCGTCGGCGCCGGCGCGGCGCGCGGCGACGACGACGACAGCCTCTATCCGCAGCAGGAAGCGACCTCGACGCTGCGCGACCACCTCTACGGCCAGCTCGCGGTGCTGAATCTTCCGCTGCGCGACCGGCAGATCGTCGCCGCGCTGATCGACGCGGTCGACGAGGACGGCTATCTCGCCGACTCCCCGGAGGAGCTCGCGCTGCTCTTTCCCGAGGAATTCGCGATCGAACCCGACGAGATCTCGATCGCGCTCAAGTTCCTGCAAAGCTTCGAGCCGGCCGGCGTGGGCGCCCGCGACCCGGCGGAATGCCTCGCGCTGCAGCTGAAGGCGATGCCCGAGACCACGCCGTACCGCGCCGAGGCGCTCACGCTCGTGACCGAGCACCTGCCGCTCCTCGCCGCGCGCGACTTCACCCGCCTCAAACGACTGCTGCACACCGACGACGAGGGCGTCCGCGCGATGCGCGCGCTGATCATGAGCCTCAATCCGCGGCCGGGCGCCGCATTCGCCGACTCGTCCGCGAACTATGTCATCCCCGACGTGATCGTGAAAAAGGTGCGGGGGCAATGGGTGGCGGCACTGAACGAGGCGGCGATGCCGAAGCTGCGGTTGAACCGCATCTACGCCGACATCCTGACCCGCAACCGCGAAGCCTCGAACCAGCAGCTCTCGGCGCAATTGCAGGAAGCGAAATGGCTGATCCGCAACGTCGCCCAGCGCTTCGAGACGATCCTGCGCGTGTCGCAGGCGATCGTCGAGCGGCAGCGGCGTTTCTTCGAGCACGGCGATGTCGCGATGCGGCCGATGGTGCTGCGCGAGATCGCCGACATGCTCGGCCTGCACGAGTCGACGATCTCGCGCGTGACCACGCAGAAGTACATGCTCACGCCGCGCGGCACCTACGAGCTCAAGTATTTCTTCGGCAGCCACGTCGCCACCGACACCGGCGGCGCCTGTTCGGCCACCGCGATCCGCGCGCTGATCCGGCAGCTGGTCGGCGCCGAAAACCCGCGCGCGCCGCTGACCGACAGCCGGATCGCCGACCTCCTGGGCGACCAGGGCATCGTCGTGGCGCGGCGTACCATTGCCAAATACCGGGAGGCGCTCATGATTCCTCCCGTCAACCAGCGCAAGGCGATCTGACGCCCGATGCGCGACGACCGCAGCGCAACAGAGGAGAGCCTCATGAATTTGAACCTCACCGGCAACCACCTCCCGATCACCCCCGCAATCCGCGACTACATCGTCGCCAAGCTGGAGCGGGTGACACGACATTTCGATCACGTGATCGACGTCAATGTCGTGCTGTCGGTGGACAAGCTGCGGCACAAGGTGGAGGCCAATCTCCACGCACGCGGCAAGGACATCCATGTGGAAGCGGTCGAGCCGGACATGTACGCGGCCATCGACGCGCTCGCCGACAAGCTCGACCGCCAGGTTGTAAGGCACAAGGAGAAGCTCGCGGTGCACCGCCATGACGGCGCCGGGATCAAGCGCGACGTGGCCGCGGCCGAGGCCCTCCCCGCCGGCGTTCCGGTCGCCCCCGGCGCGGCGCGCGGCACGTGAGACCGGTGATGGGGATCAGCGAACGCCACACACGCGTATAATTCGCAGGACGCGCACCGGCGGGCCGTCAGCCACCTGACCGTCCGCCGGTTTTTTTGTTTGCCGCTCGCCCCCGTCCGAATCCGTCCCGATGAACCAGATCGCTTCGCTCCTGCCGGCATCGAATATCCGGCTCGACCTCGCCGCCGGGTCGAAGACCGGTCTGTTCGAGGCGGTCGGCGCGCTGTTCGAGGCCAATCGGGGCCTCGCCCGGAACACCGTCGTCGGCAGCCTCGGCGCGCGCGAAAAGCTGGGCTCGACGGGCCTCGGGCAAGGTGTCGCGATCCCGCATGGGCGCATCAAGGGGCTGGCCGAGGCGCAGGGGGCGTTCATCCGGCTTGCCGACCCGATCGCCTTCGATGCCCCTGACGGCAAGCCAGTGACGCAGGTGTTCGTGCTGCTCGTGCCGGAACACGCGACCGAGAAGCACCTGCAGCTCCTGTCCGAACTGGCGCAGATGTTCAGCGAGCGGAGCTTCCGCGAGCGGTTGACCGCCGCCGCCGACGCCAACGCGGTGCACGCGCTGTTCCACGATTGGCAGCCCGGCAGCGCCATGAGCACCCAGAGCGGCATGATGCGGCAGGTCACCGTCGCAAAGCTCTTTGCCGAGAACCAGACGCGCCTCGGCATGAACTGGCTCGCGGGCGGCCAAGGTGGCAGCAAGGTGCTGACCGGCGAGGCGGCGTTGAAGCCGACGATCGGCCAGGTCGGGCACATGAACTTCATCCACCCGTTCCGGATCCAGATCCTGGGCGCGGCGGAAGTCGCCTACCTCAAGGGACTCGAGCCGGAGCAGCTCAAGGCGGTGGTCGACGCGCTGTTCACGCTCGAGCTCGCCGTGATCGTCGTCGCCAACGGCGAAACGGTGCCGGACTACCTCGCGGAGCAGTGCAACGCGCACCATCTCGCGCTGTTCACGTCGCCGCAGCCGTCGCCGCACGTGGTCGACGTGATCAGGCTGTACCTGATGCGCGTGCTCGCCGAATCGACGACGCTGCACGGCGTGTTCCTCGACGTGCTCGAAATGGGCGTGCTGATCACCGGGGCCTCGGCGATCGGCAAGAGCGAGCTCGCGCTGGAGTTGATCTCGCGCGGCAACGGGCTCGTGGCCGACGACATCGTCGAGCTCCACCGGATCTCGCCCGACACGCTCGAGGGCCGCTGCCCGGGCGTGCTGCGCGACTTCCTCGAAGTGCGCGGCATCGGCATCCTCAACATCCGCACGATTTTCGGCGAGACCGCCGTGCGCCCGCGCAAGCTGCTGAAGCTGATGGTCCATCTCGAGGACCACAGTCACGAGGCGTTCTCCGAGCTCGACCGGTTGCAGGTCAATGCGACCTATCAGGAGATCCTCGGCGTGCCGATCCGCAAGGTCACGATCCCGGTCGCCGCCGGCCGCAACCTCGCGGTGCTGGTCGAGGCCGCCGTGCGCAATTTCGTGCTGAACCAGCGCGGCATCGACAGCACCAAGGAATTCATCGAGCGGCAACAGAAGCTCATGGAGGATGGCGACTAGCCACATGGACCTGTTGCTGCTCAGCGGCGTGTCGGGTTCCGGCAAGAGCGTCGCGCTGGCTGCGCTCGAGGACTCCGGCTGGTATGCCGTCAACAACCTGCCGCTGCCGCTGCTCGCGGAAACGGCCGCCTACCTGGAACGCGCCGGTCAGACGCGCGTCGCGATCGGGCTCGACATCAAGACCGAGCCGGGCCTCGCGGCGCTGCCGGCGATGATCGCCCGCTTGCGCGCCGCCGGCCGCTCGGTCCGCTTCGTCTACTTCGACACGCGCACCGACACGCTGGTCAAGCGCTTCTCCGAGACCCGCCGGCGGCACCCGTTCTCCAGCGACACGCGCACGCTGACCGAAGCCATCGAGTTCGAGCGCGAGCTGCTCGCCGACGTGCGGCCGCTGGCGCTGGTCTTCGACACCAGCGAAACGTCCGCTGCCACCCTGCGCGCCTGGATCAAGAGCTACATCAGCGTCGACGCGGGGAAGCTCACGGTGCTGTTCGAGTCGTTCGGCTTCAAGCACGGCGTGCCGCTCGACGCCGATCTCGTCTTCGACGTGCGCTGCCTGCCGAATCCGCACTACGAGCCGCTGCTGCAGCCCTTGACCGGGCGCGACGGCCCGGTGATCGCGTTCCTCGAATCGATGCCCGACGTCGAGCGCATGTACGGCGACATTCACCGCTTCGTCGCCGGCTGGCTGCCCGATTACGCGCGCGACAACCGCAACTATCTGACCGTCGCGATCGGTTGCACCGGCGGCAAGCACCGCTCGGTCTACCTGGTCGAACGCCTCGCGCGCGCGTTCGCCCCGCAGTACCAGGTGCAGGTCCGTCATCGCGAGCTCGGATAGCCGATGCTTTCGTCACGGCGCGGCGCCCCGGACCACGGATCGCTGCAACTGCCGCTGTTCCCGCTGCGCACGGTGTTGTACCCGGGAGGGCTCCTGCCGCTCAAGATCTTCGAGCAGCGCTACATCGAGCTGACCAAGGCGTGCGTGCGCGACGGCAGCGCGTTCGGCGTGTGTCTCATCACGCGCGGCGCGGAAGTCGCGGGCACCGCGGCGGACCTGCCGCGCTTCGCCAGCATCGGCACGCTCGCCACGATCGACGAGTGGGACATGCCCGAGCTCGGCATCTTCCATGTCAGGGCTGCCGGCGGCGCACGCTTCGAAGTGCGATCGCACGCCGTACGCCCCGATGGCCTGATCGTGGCCGACGTCACCCCGATCCCGCCCGAGCCCGCGGTGGCGCTGACCCCCGCGCACGCGCCGCTCGTCCAGTTGCTCGAGGTCCTGGCTGCCCGGATCGGCCCACGCGATTTCCCGGCGACGCGCGCGTTCGACGACGCGTCATGGGTCGGCTACCGGCTCGCGGAGCTCCTGCCGCTGCCGCTGTCGATCAAGCAGAGCATGCTCGAGGTCAACGACGGCAACGTGCGCCTCGACGTGCTCCAGCGCTTCCTCGCGCAGCAGGGCGTCCTGTAACCGGGATCGGCCCCGGTTCTGCGCCGGCGAATCGGGAGCACCGCGCTCGGCAGCGCACGATCCCAAGAGCCCGGACCGTTGCCCCGCCCGGCGGAGAGCGACCCATCGACGGGTATAATTTCCTTCTTCGAAACGAAACGCCGTGTTACCGGAGTCTCCATGGCTGGCCACAGCAAATGGGCGAACATCAAGCACAAGAAGGCCGCCACCGACGCGAAGCGCGGCAAGATCTTCACCCGCCTCATCAAGGAAATCACCGTCGCCGCGCGCCTGGGCGGCGGCGATTCGTCGATGAACCCCCGCTTGCGCCTCGCCGTCGACAAGGCCTACGACAACAACATGCCCAAGGACACGATCGAGCGCGCGGCCAAGCGCGGCGCCGGCGAGCTCGAGGGCGTCAATTACGAGGAAATCCGCTACGAGGGCTACGGCATCAACGGCGCGGCGGTGATCGTCGACTGCATGACCGACAACCGGACGCGCACGGTCGCCGACGTGCGCCATGCGTTCTCGAAGCACGGCGGCAATCTCGGCACCGACGGCTCGGTCGCGTTCCTGTTCAAGCATTGCGGCCAGATCCTGTTCCCGCCCGGCACCGACGAGAACAAGCTGCTCGAGGCGGCGCTGGACGCCGGGGCCGACGACGTCGTCACCAACGACGATGGCAGCCTCGAAGTCATCACCGGACCGTACGATTTCCTGGCGGTGAAGGACGCGCTCGGCAAGGCCGGCCTCAAGCCGGAATTCGCCGAAGTGACGATGAAGCCGTCGACCGAGGTCGTGATGGTCGGCGACGACGCGGTGCGCATGCAGAAACTGCTGGACGCGATCGAATCGCTCGATGACGTGCAGGATGTCTACACCAACGCGGTCATCGAGGAGTAGCGCGACGGCCGCGCTCCCGCCGCGGACGGTGCCCGCGCCGGCGCGGCGCATCCTCGGCATCGATCCCGGCCTGCGGGTGACCGGATTCGGCGTGGTGACGATCACCGGCAACAAGCTCGTGTACGTCACCTGCGGCTGCATCAGGAGCGATGCCCGCGACGCGCTGCCGCTGCGGCTCAAGATGATCCTCGCCGATCTCTCCGAAGTCATCGCCCGCGAGCAGCCGACCGAAGTCGCCGTGGAAAAGGTGTTCGTCAACGTCAACCCGCAGTCGACGCTGCTCCTCGGGCAGGCGCGCGGCGCCGCCATCTCCGCGGCGGTGCAGGCGGGCCTCCCGGTCGCCGAATACACGGCGCTGCAGGTGAAGCAGGCGGTGGTCGGGCACGGCAAGGCGGCCAAGGAGCAGGTGCAGGAGATGGTGAAGCGCCTGCTCGACCTTCCCGGCACGCCGTCCGCCGACGCGGCCGACGCGTTGGCATGCGCGATCGCCCACGCCCATGGCGCGGTGGGCCTCGGCGGCTTGCGCAAGGCGGGCTACCGCGTGCGCGGCGGCCGGCTGATCTGATGCGTGGACCCGCGCCGCCGTCGCCGCCGCCGCGCGCCGCGCGGGCGCCAACGCGTCCGGCGGCGGTGATCTTCGACATGGACGGGCTGATGCTCGACACCGAGCCGCTCGCGGCGCGGGCGTGGACCGACGCCGCCGCGAGAGTCGGCGTCGCGTTCGACCACGCCGTGACCTCGCGGCTCATCGGCCGCAACTTTGCCGATTGCCGGATGCTGATCGGTGCGCATCATGGCGATGGCTATCCCATCGACGACCTGATGCGCGCCTGGCACGACGCCTACGACGCCATCGTCCTGCGCGAGGGGATCGCGCAGAAACCGGGGCTCGGCGCGCTGCTCGCGTGGCTGGAGGACGAGAACATTCCCAAGGCGGTCGCGACGTCGACCCGGCGCTCGCGCGCGCACGCGAAGCTGGTCCTCACCGATCTCCTCGGGCACTTTGCCACGCTCGTCGGCGGCGACGAGATCGCCCGCGGCAAACCGGCGCCCGACATCTTTCTCGAGGCCGCCGCGCGGCTCGGCGTGGCGCCGCAGGGATGCGTGGTGCTCGAGGACTCGGAGCCGGGCATCGACGCGGCGCTCGCGGCCGGCATGACGCCGATCATGGTGCCCGACCGCGCGCCGCCATCGCCGGCACTCCTCGCGCGCGCGCCGCTGGTGTTCTCCTCGCTCGTCGAGGTCCACGCCCATCTCGCCGCGCTGTCGCGCACGTGAGCCCGTGCGATAATCCGGCGAACTGTCCGGGCACCCAATGATCGGCCGCCTCACCGGCATCCTCGTCGAAAAGAATCCGCCGCAGCTCCTGCTCGACGTGCAGGGCGTGGGCTACGAGGTCGACGTGCCGATGAGCACCTTCTACAACCTGCCGGGCACCGGCGAGCGCGTCGTGCTGTTCACCCATCTCGTCGTGCGCGAGGACGCGCACCTGCTCTTCGGCTTCGGCAGCGAGCCCGAGCGCCGCGCGTTCCGCCAGCTCGTCAAGATCAGCGGCATCGGCGCGCGGACCGCGCTGTCGGTGCTGTCGGGGCTGTCGGTGGCCGAGCTCGCGCAGGCGGTCACGATGCAGGACACCGGCCGGCTCACCAAGATCCCCGGCATCGGCAAGAAGACCGCCGAGCGGCTGCTGCTCGAATTGAAGGACAAGCTCGGGGTCGACCTCACCACGACGGTCGGCGTGCACCGCGCCGCGCCGGTCATGTCCGACGTGCTGCACGCGCTGCTGTCGCTCGGCTACAGCGACAAGGAAGCGGTCGCCGCGGTGAAGAAGCTGCCCGAGGGCCTCGCGGTCGGCGACGCGATCCGGCAGGCGCTGAAGCTCCTGGCGAAGGCATAATGGCGCGATGATCGAAAACGACGAGCTCAACCGCCTCGTCACCGCCAAGGTGGCCGGCGTGCAGGAGGAAGTCGTCGAGCGCGCGCTGCGCCCGCGGATGCTGGACGAGTACGTCGGCCAGGAAAAGATCCGCGGCCAGCTGTCGATCTTCATCGAGGCGGCGCGCAAGCGCAAGGAATCGCTCGACCACGTGCTGCTGTTCGGCCCGCCGGGGCTCGGCAAGACGACGCTGTCGCACATCATCGCGCACGAGCTCGGCGTGAACCTGCGGCAGACGTCGGGCCCGGTGCTCGAGCGCGCCGGCGACCTCGCGGCGCTGCTCACCAACCTCGAGCCGAACGACGTGCTGTTCATCGACGAGATCCACCGCCTGTCGCCGGTGGTCGAGGAGATCCTCTATCCGGCGCTGGAGGATTTCCAGATCGACATCATGATCGGCGAAGGCCCGGCCGCGCGCAGCGTCAAGCTCGACCTGCCGCCGTTCACGCTGGTCGGCGCGACCACCCGCGCCGGGATGCTCACCAATCCGCTGCGCGACCGCTTCGGCATCGTCGCCCGGCTCGAGTTCTACACGGCGTCGGAGCTGACCCGCATCGTCACGCGCTCGGCCGGGCTCCTGGACATCGCGATCGACCCGCAGGGCGCGCACGAGATCGCCCGCCGCTCGCGCGGCACGCCGCGGATCGTCAACCGGCTGCTGCGCCGCGTCCGCGATTACGCCGAGGTGCGCGCCGACGGCGAGATCACGCGCGCGGTCGCCGACGCCGCGCTGGCGATGCTCGACGTCGACAGCGGCGGCCTCGACGTGATGGACCGCAAGCTGCTGCAGACGGTGCTCGACAAGTTCGCCGGCGGCCCGGTCGGCGTCGACAATCTCGCCGCCGCGATCGGCGAGGAGCGCGACACCATCGAGGACGTGCTGGAGCCGTTCCTGATCCAGCAGGGCTTTCTGCAGCGCACGTCGCGCGGCCGGATCGCCACCGCGCTCGCGTACCGCCATTTCGGGCTGGCGCCGCCGGCGCCCGGCGCGGCGGCCGACCTGTTCCCGGGCGAATGAGCGCCGCCGGGCCGCCCCAAGGCGCGAATCACTCCCCCTCGGGGGGCAGCGCCGCGGCGCAAGCCGCAAGCGTGGGGGCCCACGAATGACGGCGCCCGGCCCGGACGGGGCCTTTCGCTTGCCGGTGCGCGTCTACTACGAGGACACCGACGCCGCGGGCGTCGTCTACTACGCCAACTATCTTCGCTTCATGGAGCGGGCGCGCACCGAGTGGCTTTCCGCGCTGGGCTTCGAGCTCACGGTCATGGAACGGGAACATGGCATCGCGTTCGCGGTCCATCATCTCGACATCCGCTATCATCAACCCGCGCGACTCGGCGACCGGCTCGAGGTCACGGTCGCCATCAGCGGGCACGGCCGCGCGCGGCTCTTCGCTGACCAGCAGGTGCGGCGCGGCACGGAGGTGCTGGTCGACGCGCGCGTCACCCTGGCCTGCCTCGACCGCCTCACCTGGCGGCCGGCGCGCATCCCGGCGCCGCTCGCCGCCCGCATGGAGATTCCCGTTTGAACCTGCATCCTGATCTGTCCTTCGTCGTGCTGATCGCGCAGGCGTCGGTCGTCGTCCAGGCGGTGCTGGCGCTGCTCGTCGGCCTGTCGCTGTGGTCGTGGTGGCGGATCTTTCTCAAGCTCTTCCAGTTGCAGCAGGCGACCCGCAACACCAACGTGTTCGAGGACGACTTCTGGAAAGGCGGCGACCTGGTCGACCTGTACCAGCGGGCGAGCAAGTCGGGATCGGGCAGCAGCCTCGAGCACATCTTCAGCGCCGGGTTTCGCGAATACTCGAAGCACCGCAAGCAGGGCAGCTCGGCGGCGGTGACGCTCGACAGCGCGCGCCGCGCGATGCGCGCCGCCTACCAGCGCGAAATCGACATGCTCGAGGGCCACCTCTCCGGACTGGCCACCATTGGCTCGGTGAGCCCGTACATCGGGCTGTTCGGCACGGTGTGGGGGATCATGAACGCGTTTCGCGGGCTCGCCAACGTGAGCCAGGCCACGCTCGCGCAGGTGGCGCCCGGCATCGCCGAGGCGCTGATCGCGACGGCGATCGGCCTCTTCGCCGCGATTCCGGCGGTCGTCGCGTACAACCGGTACACGCACGACGTCGACCGCCTCGCGGTGCGCTACGAGACGTTCATCGAGGAATTCTCGAACATCCTGCAGCGGCAGGCGTGAAAAAGCAGATGAGCCCCCACGCTCGATTCGACTGATGCGCCGTCCCCGCAAGTCGATCAACCAGATCAACGTCGTTCCCTACATCGACGTGATGCTGGTGCTGCTCGTGATCTTCATGGTCACGGCGCCGCTCATCAATCCCGGACAGATCGAGCTGCCGTCGGTCGGCCGCTCGCTGTCGGCACCGGCGCAGCCGCTCAAGGTGACGCTCAACAACGACGGCACGCTGTCGCTGCAGGACCAGCAGGCGGGCGGCCCCGCCGCGCCGGTTTCGCGCGACGAGCTCGTCGCGCGCATCCGGGCAAAACAGGCGAAGGCCGCCGACCAGCCGGTGGTCATCGAAGCCGGCAAGAATGCCCGATACCAGGAGGTGCTCGACGTGCTCGACCTCCTGCAGCGCAACGACGTGAAGAAGGTCGGGCTGCTCGCGCGTCCGCAGGCGAAGTAAACGGTGCCCACCCGCAAGGACCGCCCGCGGACCCCGGTACCGGTTGCCGGAAGGGGGCTCGCGTTCGGCCTGGCCCTCGCCGTGCACGTGGTGTTCATCGCCGTGCTCGTGTTCTCGATCCGCTGGCAGAATCGCCGGCCCGAGGCGGTGACGGCCGAACTCTATGCTCCGCCGGTCGCCTCCCCCGTCGCCCAACCACCGGTCGTGCCGCCACGTCCGCCCGTTGCCAGCCGCCACCCGAACCGACGCCCGCGCCACCGCCCGCGCCGGTGCCCCCCGCCGTCCGCAAGCCCGAGCCCGTGGTCGAGAAGCCCGACCCGCGCGCCGCCGACATCGCGCTCAAGGCGAAGGCGGAGGCCGAACGCAAGCGGCGCGAGGAAGCCCTGCGCGAACAGCGCGAGGCCGAGCAGCGAAAACAGGACGAGCAGAAGCGCCTCGCCGAGGCGCGCGAGCGGGCGGCGCGCGAAGCCGAGGCGCTGAAGACGCAGGCCGCGCGCGAACGGCAAACGCGCGAAGCCGAAGCGCTCAAGGCGCAGGCCACGCGGGAGCGGCAGGCGCGTGAGGCCGAGGCGCTGAAGACGCAGGCCGCGCGGGAGACGCAGGAGCGGATGCAACAGCAGGCCAACGAGCGCGCGAGCAAGGACTACAGCGACCGCATCAGGGCCAAGATCAGGGGAAACATCAACGTGCCGGGAGACATTCCGGGCAATCCCGAAGCCACGTTCAGCGTCGTGCAGCTCCCCACCGGCGAGATCATCGACGTCAAGCTCGTGAAGTCGAGCGGCCTGCGCGCCTACGACGATGCCGTCGAGCGCGCGATCCGCAAGTCGTCACCGCTGCCGCTGCCGAATCCGCCCGATCTCTGGAAGCGCGAGCTGCGGCTGATGTTGCGGCCGCGCGACTAGCGCGGCTAGCCTTTCACGCGTCCCGCGCCGTCCGCTCGATGATGTCGATCGCGACCCACGTCCAGTCGGGATGCCGTTCGAGCGGCTCGCGCAGCGCGACCGTGTACACGGTGCGCGTGGTGATGAGAATGACGTGGCGACCTTCGCTGTATTCGGACGTCGGGATCACCAGCGTCTTCGCGGCCGGCCTGACGGGACGCGGCGCCGGCGGCAGGTACAGGCCGTCGAAGCGCTCGCCCACCGTCGAGACGTCGACGCCGTCGACGACGAAGCCCATCTCTTCGCGCGCCTGGCGCTTCGCATGCAAGGCGACGGCGATCACGCGGGAGGCGATGATGAACACGCCGGCTTCGATCCTCTCGGGCGCTGGCCGGACAACGCGCCGGACCGCGCCGAGCAGCCAGGTGCCGTCGCGAGCCTCGCGGATCGCGACCAGCATCCCCAGCGCGGGGTTCTGCCCCAGCGCTGCCGACACCACGATGCGCATGCCGGTAGCGCTGCGGTCCAGCACGCGCCACAGGCGCTCCGCGGGAAGCGGCGCGCCGGAGAGTGCGGCGCTCGATGCGGCGCAGGCGGTCCGGGTCCCCTCCGGCAAGGGCCGATGGGTCCGGATCGGCCACGAGCTCGATCGCCGCGTCGTGCATGTCGGTGGGCGCCAGCTCCTGGCAGATATGATAAAGGCCAATGCGCACCTCGGCCGACACGTTCACGTGGGCGCGCGGTTCCCGCGGCACCGCCGTCGGCGCATTCGGCGACACCACCGGACGCAGACGTTCGAGGATCGCGATCCGCTGCCGGCCGACCGGTCCCGCGCCTTCCGGATCGGCGGCGACCGATTGCGACAACGTGGCAATGGCGCGGTCGAGCTGTTCGGCCAACGGCCGGGTGTCGAGATAGCGCAGCATCGCGCCGGTTTCGTTGTCCTGGCGGCGGAGAAGTCCCCGCTTGCCGCCGACGTCGACCACGAACCCGGCCGGTGTTCGCGGTGCGGCGTCGAGCAGGAGCCCCGTCGTCCAGATGCGGACCTGGGCCGCCGCCCAGTCGATCTCGCGCGGCACCAGCGTTCCGGTGTTGAACAAATGCGTGAGCAGCACGCCGACATATTCCTGCTCGACCGACGAGCGGGCAGCACCGGATCCGGGAAGATCGGAGCCCGCCGGCGCGCGCTCGATGCGAAGATCGACCGCGCGCTTGTAGAGCCGATGGACCTCGACCCACTTCGCCGGAATCCACGTTTCGTTTTTCAGCACCCGCAGCTTGGCGTCGGTCCCGTAGAAATGGATGAGACGCGCGGTGAGGCGCGGAACCGCCTGTTTCCACCGGACCTCGTTCGCCGCGGCCAACGCGCGGTCGAGCAGGCTCCGGTACGCGAGGATGAAGCCCTGGCAGATCTCGTAGGCGGCCTGCCAGATGCGATTGGCGAGGACGGCCGAGCCTTCGGCATGCTCGACATACTGCGTGATGAGGCGGCCGCGGTCCGTCGCGAGCTCGGCATCCAGGAACTCGATCGCGCCCACCTGCTCGAAGCGGAGCTCGCTCGCCGACCGGAACCCGCTTTCGATCGCCCGCGTCACGATCTGCTGGCGCCCGATCGTGTCGGCGCGGGGCAGCTGGCGAAACCACGCCGCCGCGGCCCTCTGCGTCGCGAGCGGCTCGGAATGCGCGTCGTACGAAAGGGTCCGGAAGTTGAAGGTGGGCATCGAAGCGTGCGCGGTGGACGTGACCCCGTCGTTCCTGGCAGTGCTGTGGCCTCGCTCTGCCCGCGGAGGGAATCGCGCTCGCCTCGCCGGAGACGAGAGTATTCTAGCGTTCAAATCCGGGTTCGGCGCAACGCGGGCGCGATGTCGGCTACAATTCCCGCGCTTTCCGGCGTCGGCGCCAAACGGGTCATTCCGCCCGCTGCCCGGCGACACCTTTCTTTTCCCTGCGAGGTCCTTCCATGTTCCACTGGTCTTCCTTCATTCGCCGCGCCTGCCGCGACAGGGCCCGGGTGGCGATCACGCCGGCCCGGTCTGCAGCGGCGGCACTCCTGCTGGCTGCGATCGCGGGCACCGGCGCGGCCCAGACGACGTCGGGCCAAAGCACCGCCGCGACGACCGCCCCTTCCTCCACTCTATCGAGCAAGATCGGAGCCAACGTGACTGAACTACAGAAACTCGATGTCAAACAGGGAACTGGCGCCGAAGCGGCAGCCGGCAAGGCGGTGATCGTCCATTACACCGGGTGGCTCTACGACCCGGCCGCGCCCGACGGCCATGGCAAGAAGTTCGACAGCTCGCTCGACCGCAAGGTGCCGTTCGGCTTCATCCTCGGCGAGGGCAAAGTGATCAAGGGCTGGGACGAAGGCGTCGCGGGCATGAAGGTCGGCGGCAAACGCACGCTCGTGATCCCGCCGGCGATGGCCTATGGCGAGCGTGGCGCAGGCGGCGTGATTCCGCCCAACGCCACGCTCGTGTTCGACGTCGAGCTGGTGGACATCAAGGGCTGACGCACCCGATGCTTCCCCGCGACGGCCCGCCAGGCGTCGTGCGCCGGCAGGATTACCGGCCCCCGGCTTATCTCGTCGACACCGTCGCGCTCACCTTCGAGCTCGACGCGGCGGCGACGCGGGTCACCGCCGTGCAGGCGTTTCGCCGCAATCCGGCAGCCGACGCCGGCGGTCCGGTCCCGCCGCTCGTTCTCGACGGTGAGCAGCAGCAGGACGTGTCCGTCGCGCTCGACGGCGCCGTCCTTGCGCCCGGATCGTACACGCTGTCGCCGACGGCGCTCACGCTGCACGCGCCGCCGGCCGCGGGCGAGATCACGATTCGCTCCCGGATCGACCCGGCCGCCAATGTCGCGCTCGAAGGCCTTTACGTTTCGTCCGGCGTGTTCTGCACGCAGTGCGAACCCGAAGGCTTTCGCCGGATCACCTACTTCCCGGACCGCCCGGACGTGCTCGCCGTGTACACGACGACGATCATCGCCGACCGCGCGCGCTATCCGGTGCTCCTCTCGAACGGCAATCCGGTCGGCGGCGGCGACCTGCCCGGCGGCCGCCATTTCGCGAAATGGCACGACCCGTTTCCGAAGCCGACGTACCTGTTCGCGCTGGTCGCGGGCGATCTCGCCGCGCTCGAGGACACCTTCACGACGATGTCGGGGCGGCGGGTCGCCCTCGCCATCTACTCGACGCCGGCCAACCTCGACCGCTGCACGCACGCGATGGAATCGCTGAAGCGCGCGATGCGCTGGGACGAGGAAAAATTCGGCCGCGAATACGACCTCGACACGTTCATGATCTTCTGCGCCGACGATTTCAACATGGGCGCGATGGAGAACAAGGGCCTCAACATCTTCAACAGCAAGCTCGTGCTGGCCCGGCCCGATACCGCGACCGACGCCGATTACCAGGCGATCGAGGCGGTGATCGGCCACGAATACTTCCACAACTGGACCGGCAACCGCGTCACCTGCCGCGACTGGTTCCAGCTGTCGCTGAAGGAAGGGCTCACCGTGTTCCGCGACCAGGAATTCTCGAGCGACATGGGCTCGCGCGCGGTCCTGCGCATCACGGCGGTCGAATTCCTGCGCACCCACCAGTTTCCGGAAGATGCGGGGCCGATGGCGCATCCGGTGCGCCCGGACGAATACCTGGAGATCAACAACTTCTACACCGGCACCGTCTACGAAAAGGGTGCCGAAGTGATCCGCATGCAGCACACGCTGCTCGGACCCGAGCGCTTCCGCCGCGGCATGGACCTCTACTTCGCGCGCCACGACGGGCAGGCCGTCACCTGCGACGACTTCGTGCAGGCGATGCAGGATGCCGCGCAGGGCGCGGACGGCATCGATCTCGCGCAGTTCAAGCGCTGGTACGAGCAGGCGGGAACGCCGGTGGTCTCGGTGCGCGGCCACTATGACGCCGCCGCGCGTTGCTACACGCTCGACGTGGCGCAGCACTGCCCCCCGACGCCCGGGCAGGCGCACAAGGCGCCGTTGCACATCCCGCTCGCGATCGGCCTTCTCGATCCCGACGGCCGCGATCTCTCGCTCCGGATGGAAGGAGAATCGGCGCCGGCCGGAACCACACGGGTGCTGAACGTGACGGCCGCCAGCCAGTCGTTCCGGTTCGAGGACCTTGCGGTTGCCCCGGTGCCGTCGCTGCTGCGCGGGTTTTCGGCGCCGGTGACGGTCGAATTCGACTACACGCGCGAAGAGCTGGCGCTGCTGGCCGCGCACGATCGCGACCCCGTCGCTCGTTGGGCGGCCGTGCAGCGCGGCTTTTGCAATGCGATCCTCGGCGAGGCGAAGCGCCACGCGGCCGGCCTGCCGCTGGCGCTCGACCGCACCGTCGTCGCCGTCGTCGACAAGCTCGTCGGCGATCGGGAAAGCGACCCGGCGTTGATCGCGCTGGCGCTCGCCCCGCCCGATCTCGCCTATCTTGCCGGGCTCTCCGAGACCATCGACATCGACGCGCTGGTGGCGGCGCGCGACTTCGTCATCCGCGAACTGGCGCGGGCGCTGCGGCCCGCGTTCCTGCACGGCTTCGCCTCGCGCAAGCCGACCGAGCCGTATGCGCCGACGCAGGCGCAGATCGGCACGCGCGCGTTGCGCAACCGGTGCCTCGCCTATCTCGGCACCCAGGACGACGACGCGGCGCGGGCACTGGCGATCGCGCAGTATGGCGGCGCCGACAACATGACCGATGCCATCGCCGCGCTGGCGGCCATCAACCACAGTCGTGCGCCGGAGCGCGAAGCGCTGTTCGCGCGGTTCGAGGCGAAGTGGCACGACGAGCCGCTGGTGCTCGACAAGTGGTTCGCGTTGCAGGCGACGTCGCAGCGTCCGGACACGCGTCAGCGCGTCGAGGCGCTGCTGTCGCATCCCAAGTTCAACGCCAGGAATCCGAACCGGGTCCGCGCGCTGCTGGCAGCATTCGCGCTGCAGAACTGGCAGTCGTTCCACGCTGCCGACGGTGGCGGCTATGCGTTCGTCGCAGGACAGGTGCTGGCACTCGATCGCGTGAATCCGCACATCTCGTCGATGCTCGCGGGCGCGTTCAACCAGTGGCGGCGGTTCGCCGCGCCGCGATCGGCGCTGCAGCGCGCGGCGCTGGAACGCATCGGCGCGGAAAGCTCGTTGTCGCCGGATGTGCGCGAAATCGTCCTCCGCAATCTGGCCGAATGACGGGGGCGGTCCGCGCCGCGTCACCAATAGGTTTCGACGGTGATCTGCCCCGGCTCCCGCCGCCGATGCCGGCGCATGCCGCGCGCCTCCAGCACCTTCTGCGTATCGTCGACCATCGCCGGGTTGCCGCACAGCATCGCATGCGAATTTTCCGCCGTCAGCGCGAGCCCCGCCCGCGCCTCGAGACGGCCGTCGCGGATGAGGTCCGGAATGCGCCCCGAAAGGGCGTCCGGGTACAGGTCGCGGCTTACCACCGGGATCGACGTGAAGGCGCCCGGATGGTCCGCGGCGATCGTGGCGATGACGTCGCGATAGGTGAGTTCCTCGGCGAAGCGCACCGCGTGCACGAGCACGATGCGTTCGAACTTCTCCCACGGCTCGGCGGTCCGCAGGATCGACAGGAACGGACCGATCCCGGTGCCGGTCGCAAGGCACCACAGCACTTCCGCGGGCGGAACCTCGGAAATGGAAAAAAAACCGTTGGCGCGCGGCAGGAGCCAGATCCTGTCGCCCGGAGCGAGCGCCGCGAGGCGGGGCGAGAGCGGGCCGTCCGGCAACGTGATGAAGTAGAACTCGTGCGGCCCGGTGCCGGGGCTGTTCACGAACGAGTAGGGACGGCCGACCATGTCCTCTGCCGAGCCGGGCGGCGCGGGCAGCGCGAGGCGGCCGAATTGCCCCGCGGCGAACGTCACTTCCGGCGCCTCGATCTGCAACGAGCACAGCCGTTCGGTCCATAGCCGCTTGCCGATTACCCTGCCTTCCACCCACTTGCTCATCGAATTCGTCGCTGCCTTGGTAAAATCGCCATTATGCCTACCCCATCGCCGGACCCGGCACTGGAAACGCGACGCCGGGGCCTGCGCGTCTATGTCCGCCCGCCACGGCGCAGCGATTCGCAGGCCTTCGTCAGCGCGGTCGCCGCGAGCCGCGCCGTCCATCGCCATTGGGTGCAGCCCCCCGCGACCGGCGCCGAATATTCGCTGTACGTTGCCCGCTTCGCTGGGCCGCGGTCGCGCCAACCGGCGCACGCGACGCACGCGGGCTTCCTCGTCTGCCGCGTCACCGACGACACGCCGGTTGGCGTCTTCAACTTGAGCGAGATCGTCCGCGGCAGCTTCGAGAGCGCCTATCTCGGGTATTACGGCCTCTCGCCGCATGCCGGCCAGGGCTACATGAGCGAGGGGTTGGCGCTCATGCTGGTCGTGGCCTTCCGCAAGTTCAGGCTCCATCGGGTCGAAGCCAACGTCCAGCCCGCGAATGCGCGCTCGATCTCGCTGCTGCGCGGCGCGGGATTTGCCCGCGAAGGATACTCCCGGCGCTACGTGAAGATCGGGGGCCGCTGGCGCGATCACGAGCGCTGGGCGATGCTCGCCGAGGACTGGCGAGCGCAACGGAGCCGGTCCTGATCCGGTTTCCGCCGCCGCATCGCCTCGCCCCCGCCTGCGGACGGCGCGCCGCGTTCGCCGCGTGCCTTGCCCTCGCCGCCTGTGCGTCGGACACGGTCACGCCCGACCACCCGAAAGCCGTACGCGACCAGCCGCTCACGCCGTACGACATCCATGAGGAATGCCTGCGCCTCGAAGTGGGCGAGCGCGTCGAGTACGACTTCAATGCGACCGAGCCCGTGGATTTCACCATTCAATATCGCGACGGCAACGCGGTGGTCTCGCCGGTCGTGCGCGAGAAGGTGACCGCGGACAGCGGTGTTTTCGTGCCGCGTCTCGCACAGGACTACTGCCTCACGTGGGAGGCCGGGGCGGCGGGCGCCGTGCTCGACTACCGTGTACGGCTCCGCCCGGCGGCGCTTTAGGCTTCCCGCCGACGCGAAGCCTGACGGCGGGATGCCGGCGACCGATCAGGAACGGTCGGGCTTGTCCGGCGACGCGGCCGGCGGGACGCCCTGCCCGATGCCGCGGACGGCGTTGGCGGTATCGGACGGTCGCACGTAGACGATGTCGGAGGTCGCCGAAAGATCGGCGCGCATGCGTTGCAGGAACTCCGGAACGGTCGGTGAGGCGTCACCCGCGAGGTGGCCCACGAAGTGTTCGACGACGTCGGGCGCGATCCAGTCGAGGATCCACACGCCGGCGTCGACGAGCGGGTCGATGTCCGGGAACGCGTTCGCGGGCGTGGTCAGATAGACGAATTGCGCGTCCTGATGACACGGCGCGACGAGGGCGATGGCCGCGCGGCAGCGTTCCGGCATCGCCGGCAGGCCCAGCGCCTCGCTCCGCGCGAGCGCGGCGGCGAGCGAGTGGCCGATGTCGTTGCGCAGCTCGGCCATCGTGGCGCCGCGGGTGCGCAGGAACGCCTTCAGCGCGAACTCGATGCCCTGCGCCGCGACGTGGTAGGGCACCTGCGATTCGCACGAGCGCACGCTGATCTCGCGGCAGAGTGCGCGCGCCGCGCGCAGATATTCGTGGGCGTAACGCCAGAGGGCGAGCGGCGCCGTGCGCCGCGCTTCGTCGGTGATCATCGAGGTCATGGTGCGCAGCATCCTTTCATCGTGGGTCATCCGGCATCGCGGCGCGAAAGTCCGGGGTTTGCGAGCGAAGGTCGCGGATCACGCGGCGGCCGTCGCCGCAGCCCGACAGCCGTGCGCATGGCTCATTTGTATTTGGGTCCGGCATACCGGATGAAGTTCCGGCGCATTCGCGCGCGTCGTGGTCGGTGGTCGCCCATGGCGCGCGCCGGCGGTCAAAAATCCTGATGCGTGTAGGTCCGCCCGTGCTCGACGTCGGACGCGATGAGCCGGTCGGCGATGCGTGCCGCCACGTCCGCCGGCTCCTTCAGCAGGCCGCTGTCCTTGAAGCCCCGGAATAGCGCCACATCCGGGAATTCCGCGGGGTCGCGGCCGCGCATGTACGCCTGCATGTCGGTGTCGAAAATCCCCGGGCGCAGCGTGATGCACCGGAAGTTCGGTGCCGTGCACTCGGCGGCGATCGCCCGCGTCAGCATCTCGACCGCCGCCTTCGACATGCTGTAGACGGCGCTGCCCGCGATCGCCAGCTGCGCGGCGCCTGACGAAATGTTGATGATCCGGCGCGGCATGGCATCGTCGGCGAACACGCGCAGGAACGCGTTGCAGAGCGCCAGCGGCGCGATGACGTTCGTCGCGAGCGCCGCTTCCGCCTCGGCGTCGGGGAGCCGGCCGATGCAGCCCACCGGCCACGCGACGGCCGCGCTGTTGACGAGCGTCACCGATTCGGGCGCCCGGGTCGAGAGCTCGCGGATCGCCGGTTCGACCGCGGCGCCGATGTGCGCGGGCTGCGCAAAATCGCACGCGACAAAGCGATAGCGCGCGCTGGCGAGGCGCGCGCTGTCGGACCGCCCCACGCCGACGACGAAATAGCCGCGCTCGACGAGTGCCGCCGCCAGCGCTTCGCCCAGCCCGCGCGACGTCCCCGTGATAATCGCCGCATGCATATTGCCGTCTCCCTGTCGTCGAATCGCCCGTACCGTTGCGGGCGTCGTCATCGTGCCGGCCGCGGGCGGAATACCGCCACGTCGTCGAACAACCGCGCGCCCACATCAGCCGCGTCCCAGCCGGGCAACGCCGCGACCGGCAGCGGCAGCAGCTCGTCCGGCCGCAGGGCCGCACCGCGCGCCGCGATTCGCGCCGCGGCCGCGCCATCCAGCACGGCGCACAGCGCGCGCGGGTCGACGGGCAGCGCCGTCGCGTCGATCGCCAGCACGAGCGCCTTGGCCGTCAGCGCGCGGAACGGTGTCACCAGCCGGTCGAGCAGGCCATGCCCGATCGCCACCACCCGCATTCTAGCGGCAACGTCGCCGCGCCGGGTCCAGAAGAGGTCCCGCCACGCATGCGCGCGCCACATCGCCAGCAACGCGGCATCGGCGCACGCGACAATGAGGCCCGACTCGTCCAGAAGCGTCGCGGCGTCGCGGCTGCGATCGCGCGCATCGCCGATCGCGGGCAGCGGCGCCGCGGCGTGGATCGCGTTAAGCGCCGCCTTCGCTCGCGGGAACACGAGCCACGCGAGCGCGTTGAAGAGATCGTGGCGATTGCGTTCGCGCGTCGGCACCAGGCCGCGCTCCGCGATCCGCCGCTCATAGGCGAGCGCCGGCAGCCGCCCCGGTGGCGGCGCAACGAACGCGAGTGGCCGGCCATCGGGCAGCGCGGCCCCGGCCGCTCGCGCCCAGCCGTTCAGTGTGGCGAGCGGTACCGCCGCGTCCGCGTCCAATCCCGCGAGCCACCGCGCGTACGGTGCAAAGGCGGGGTGCGCGAACGGTATCACGGCGGTCGGCGCGAAGAGGCGGGTCGGGCGCGGACCGCGCGCCATCGCGGCCGCGCCCCTGACGACGCGGTGATCAGCGGCCGCCGGCGAACGACATGACGATCACGACGGCGATCAGGATCGCCAGCACGAGCAGCGCGATCTTCCATGGGCTCTTCGGGTATTCGCCGTCGATCGCGCCGGTCACGCCGTTCATCGCGCACTGGTAGGTGTTGCGGCCGAACGTGTACGACAAGAGCCAAGCCGGGGCGAGGATGTGCTTGAACGTCTGCGCCGAATAATCGGCGTTCACCACGAGGTTGCGATAGGTGTCGCCGGGAATCTCGTGGGCGCACAGCGCCTGCAGCTTCGCCTGCATCGCCGCGCGCGCGCGCTCCGCGGCGGCGACGAGATCGATCTGGTAGCGCTCGACCACCCAGCCGGCGACATACCCCGGGGCATAGGGCTTGAGCTCGGTGGTCGGGTACGGCTCGATTCCGCGCAGCAGACGCGGATGGACGCCGACCGACGCGCACACGAGATCATCGTCGAAAAAATGCCGGACGCGGCCTGCCGCGGGCTCCCAGCGTATCTGCTGCACCTGCCGCGTGCGCAGCTGGCCGCCTTCGGAGTAGGTTTCGGTCGTGTAATAGTAATGCCCGGCGTCCGCGGTCCAGGTCGCGTCGACGTGCGCATCGAACGTCCAGTACGGCAGGTAGACACCGCGCACGGTGTCGGTCAGCGCCGCCTTTTTCAGCCGATTGGGCGCGAGCCACAGCTTGCCGTACCAGGCGCGGATGCCATCGCGCGCCTGCGTTTCGCTGACCTGGAACGGCAGCACGCTTTCGGGACTGAAGCCCGGCTTCGTTTCCGCGTACGGGACGAGTTGCGCCGAGCCGCAGAATTCGCAGTTCTGCGCCTGCCGCGCGGGATCGAGCACCGAGATCGCGTTGCAGCTCTGGCACTTGACCTGCCGCTTGGCGGACTGCCAGCCGCGACGTTCGTCGCCGATGCCACGCAAGGCCGCGACCAGGTCGTGCTCGACGATTTCGCCCGCGGCATCGAGCTTCGCCGGCGACTCGGTGCCGCAGAACGGGCAGACGAGCTTCTGCTTGGCGGCATTCCAGATCGCCTCGCCGCCGCACGCAGGACAGGCGAATTTCGACAGCGCTACGGTTTCCCCGGGCATCGGCTCGCCTTGCACGCGGTCAGGGGATGCGGCAGCCGGCGGCACGCCAGCGCGCGCCCGTCACGAAGCGAGGAAGGCGTCGACCGCGGCGCGGGTCACCCGCCATTGCGTGCCGATCTTCTTGCCCTTCAGGTCGCCCGCCTCGAGGCTCGCCATCACGTCGGCTTCCCCGACGCCCAGCGCCTGCGCCACCTGCCCGGGCGTGAGCAGCGTCGGCGCGGCGGTTGAAGGCGCCGCTGCCGCGGGCACCTCGATGCCGGGCGTCGATTGGCGGGTAAAGCCGCCGGTGTCCTTCATCATCTGCTGCGCCACCGTCATGCCGACCGCCAGCTCTGCCGCCACGCCTCCGGCACCGCCGCCGCCCTTCTCCATCCCTTGCGCCATCTGGAACTTGACGTAATCGTTGAGGTTGCCGACCGCCGCCATGCTGGAGCGCTTGTCGATCGCGGCCTCGACTTCCGGCGGCACCGAGACGTTCTCGACGACGAACGTGGTCATCTCGAGCCCGTAGCGGTCGGCGAGGATCGGGTTGATCAGCGGCAGGAGCGCCGCCCCGAGCTCGGAATAGCGCGCGGCGACGTCGAGCGCCGGGATGTTGGCCTTGGCGAGCGCCTCGGAGAACACGCTGACGATCCGCGAGCGCATCGTGTCGGCGAATTCGTCCAGCCGGAAGTGGTCGTCGGTGCCGGCGACCTCCTTCAGGAATTTGGTCACCGCGACGATGTGGAAGTCGAAGGTGCCAAACGCGCGCAAGCGGACGATCCCGAAATCGGTGTCGCGCATCATCACCGGGTTGGCCGTGCCCCACTTGTTGCCGGTGAAGGTGCGGGTGACGACGTAATAGACGTCGGCCTTGAACGGGCTCTCGAGCGCGTATTTCCAGCTCTTGAGGTTGGTGAGGACCGGGATGTTGTCGGTGGTCAGCGTGTGCTTGCCCGGGCCGAACGTGTCGCCGAACTCGCCCAGGTAGACGAACTGCGCCACCTGCGACTCGCGGACGATCAACTGGGCGCCGTTCTTGATTTCCTTGTCCTCGTCGGGGAACCGGAACGACAGCGTGTCGCGCGAGTCGTCGGTCCACTCGATGATGTCGATGAACTGTTTCTTGAGGAAATCAATGATCGCCATCGTGGTTCCCTGGTCCCGATTGGAGGGTGGCGGCGCGAGGGCGCCGCGTCACTTCTTCGCGGTGGCCGCGGCCGGCTTCGCTTCGGCCACGGCGGGCTTCGCCTCCGTCGCCGCCTTGACGAGCTCGGCCTCCAGCCGGTCTTTCGGCAAGGCGCCGGGGATGATCGAGCCGTCGGCAAAGACGAGCGTTGGCGTCGCGTTGACCCGCAGCTTTTCGCCGAGCATGTGCGTCGCCGCGAGCGGCGTATCGCACTCGCCTTTGTTGTCGGGCAGCTTCCCCGAAGCGTGGAGCTCGTCCCACGCCTTCTGCCGGTCGGGAGCGCACCAGATGATCCTCGATTTTCGGGCGGCATCCGGATGCAGCTGGTCGATCGGATAGAGGAACGTGTAGATGGTCACGTCGTCCACACCCTTCAGCTCGTTTTCGAGCCGCGCGCAGAACGGGCAGTCGGCATCGGAAAAAATCGCGAGCTTGCGTGTGCCGTTGCCCTTCACCTTCTTCATCGCGAGTTCGAACGGCAGGCTGTCCCACGCGACGCGATTCAGCTTGCGCAGGCGATCCTCGGTCAGGTTCTGCTTGGTGTTGGCATCGTAGATCGAGCCGACCACCACGTAGGTGACGCGGGCGTCGGTGTAGACGAGCTGGCTGTCGAACTGCGCCTCGTAGAGGCCGAAGTACGCGCTGCGGGAAACGTTGCTGACCGCGGCGCCGGGGAATTTCTGTTCGAGGAGCTTCTTGACCGTGGCCACCTCCGCGCTCGCCGCCGGATCGGTCGGCTTCGTCGCCGCATCGGACGACCTGGCGGCGGCGTCCGCCGGCTTGGCCGTCGACTGCGCCATGGCCGGCGGCGCGAAGGCGATGCTGACGACCATCGCGGCCGTTACGGTGCGCAGAAGGCGCTTGCAAGTGGGGGACATCGTCTTCTCCATGAAGTCGGGTGCAGCGTGCGGGCGACCGGGAGTGGCCGTTACCGCAACGCGGATTGTGCCAAAAGGCGCTTGGCGAGCGGCAGCCGGTCGACGGCTGTCAGGCCGAGATTGCGTAGCGTCCGGACCCAAGGGGCGGCCGCGCCGAACAGATGCCAAAGGCCGTCGGTAACCGTCTGCATCGCGCGAACGGGTTCGACCCGGCCGCGCGCATATCGTTCAAGCAGCACGTCGGCACCGGCGTCGGTGACCGGGCCGCGCTCGCGCAGGACCGCCACCAGCGCCTCGGCGTCGCCGAAGCCCAGGTTCACGCCCTGACCGGCCAGCGGATGCACGCCATGGGCAGCGTCGCCGGTAAGCGCGATGCGGTGCGCGACGGTGCAGGGCACCCGCAGGGACGCGAGCGGGAAGTTCGCGGCCGGGGTGATGCACTCGAGTGCGCCGAAGGCATGGCCGCCGGCCTCGGCGACGCGGTCGGCGAGCGCCACCGGATCGAGGTCGCGCAACTCCCGGGCGAGCGCGTCGGGCGCCGACCAGACGATCGACATCCGCCGTCCCGGCAGCGGCAGCCAGGCGAGGATGCCGCCATCGGCGCGGAACCACTGCCGGGCACGACCGTGATGAGCGCGCTCGCAGCGGAAATTGGCGACGACCGCCGTCTGTCCATAGGGCCGCACCGTGGCGACGATGCCCGCGGCGTCGCGCACCCACGAGCGCAGGCCGTCGGCCGCCACGACCAGCCGCGCCGTCACCGCGGAGCCGTCGTCGAACCGGACCGTGCCGGCATCACGGGACCACGTGAGCGCCGCGAAGGTGCGCGGGGCGTGGATCGCGACGCCGGCCGCGTGCGCGCGCGGAACGAGCGCGGCGCGCAGCGAGCGCTCCTCGACGATCCAGGCCAGCGCGCGTTGGCCAAGGTCGTAGGCCGAGAATTCGAGCGTCGCCCGGCCGTCGCCGGCGACCCACATCCGCTCGACCGGGGCGATCCGCTCCGGGGCCAGCATCTGCCACGCCCCCACGGCGCGCAGGAACGCGGCGCTGCCGGGGCTGATCGCGTACACGCGCGTATCCCAGTCGGCGTCGCCGGCCGGGTCGGCCGGCATCGCGACCGGCGCACGGTCGGCCAGCGCGACGGTGAGCCCCAGTTCCGCGAGCGCCGGCGCGAGTGCCAGCCCCACCAACCCGGCGCCCGCGATCAGGACGTCGCAGTCCGATTGCTGCGCGGGGCCGGTGCCGCGTGGCGCACTCATTCGCCGTCCTCCAGCACCTCGATGACGTGCTGCTGGTTGGTGTAGATGCAAAGATCGCCGGCAATCGTCAGCGCGCGCTTGACGACCTCCTCGGCGCGCAGCGCGGTGTTGTCGATGAGCGCCCGCGCGGCCGCCTGCGCATACGGCCCCCCCGAGCCGATCGCCACGATCCCATACTCCGGTTCCAGCACGTCGCCGTTGCCGGTGATGATGAGCGACGCCGACGCATCGGCGACCGCGAGCATCGCTTCCAGGCGGCGCAGGATGCGATCGGAGCGCCAGTCCTTGGCGAGCTCGACGGCCGCGCGCGTGAGGTTGCCCTGATGCTTGTCGAGCTTGGCCTCGAAACGCTCGAACAGCGTGAACGCGTCCGCCGTCGCCCCGGCAAAACCCGCCAGCACCTTGTCGTTGTGGAGCCGGCGCACCTTGCGCGCGGTCGCCTTGACAACGATGTTGCCGAGGGTGACCTGGCCATCGCCGCCCAGCGCCACCGAACGCTCGCGTCGAACGGAAAGAATCGTGGTGCCGTGGAAGGTCTGCATGCGAATGAGTTGCCGGTGAGGGCGGCGGTACACCCGGCGCTTCGCCGGGCTACTGCGTTTTCTTGTAGAAGTGCCCGGGCGACACGCCGATCAGCAACAGGATCGCGCGGATGATCGGCGTCGCCCCGAAAATCTGCACGGCCTTGCGCCGTTCTTCGATCGACTTGATCGCATTGTAGACCGCGCCGGCACCGACGAAATCGATGCGCTCGACCTGGGTCATGTTGACCGGCACGATCTCGCGGCCTTCGGCGAACGACGTCAGCTTGACCACGGGTTCCGGGTGGGGGCCGGTCACCACGCCCGACCAGGCGAGTTCTTCGGCCCCGGCGGAGAGGTCCTCCACCACCGTCTCGCCAACGGCCGTGGCCGCGGGGCCGGTGTCCGGGCCCTGCGCGGCCGTGGCCTGCGCTATCGTCGGCGGCTCCCACGAAGGCGGCGAGACCTCGAACGTCACCGCGTAGTCGACCGCGCGGTCGTCGAAGGCCGCGCGGTCGTTGTGCCATTGCAGGAGCTCGAGCGACAGGAGCCACGCGCCCTCGCCGCCGTCGCGTCCGCGCTTGACCGCCGCGTCGAGCGCGTGTTTCAGGTTTTCCGGGCGCTGCAGGCGCAGCGGATATTGCCGCCGGCGCGCTTCCCCCAGAACGTCGGCCAGCAGCCGCGCGCCGGCGTCGTCGAACTCGGTGATCGCCGCGAGGTCGAAGCGCGCCTGCGACGCGTTCTTGGTGATGGCGCCGCGCAGCGCATCGAGCTGCGCGGCGCTCGCGGCGGTCAGCTTGCCGGTCACGCTCACGTACCCTCCGGGCGCCGGACGCGGCCCGGTCGTCGGCCGGACCCGATCGTCCCAGGTTGGCGCCGAGCGCTCGAACTGGACAACATACTGCAGCGCGAGCTGCTCGAACGCGTTGCGATCCGCGGCCCTTTGCATGAGGTCGAACAGCGCGAGCCATGCGAGCGGCGAGCCGCGCGTGTCCTTGTCGGTCTCGATGCCGTCCGCGAGCAATGCGCGTGCCGGTTCGGCATGGCCGCTCGCGAACAGCAGCACCGCATTTTCCAGCACCGCGCACATGCCCGCGTTGCCGTGCGTCACTTCGATCACGCGTCGCGTCGGCGACGGTTCGACCAACCCGAAGCCGGTGATCGTGATCCCGCCGGTCACCGGCTTGGTCGGACGCCAGCTCGTCTCCGACAAGCCCCGCCGCTCCCGATGGTCGGCGCCGCCGCCATTGGCGCCCTTTCCGGGCGCGCGCGCGTTCGCGTCCGGCCTGGACTGTCCGGGCTTCTTGACCGGCAATTTGGGAAACAACGCCATGAGATTCGGGGTCCGGTTCAGAGGATGGTCCAGCCAATCCGCGCCGCGTGCGCACCGTGGGTCGGGCGCGCTGTCCCGGCCGGATCGACAGAGCCCGAGCGATCGCCGCTAAGACGCTGATTATGTTCCTGACATATGCGCGAGACAAGCCGCGCGGCGCAAGCTAAGGACGACAAATCCGCCGCCGCAGTGCTTATTCCCGCGCCGCTTGCTAGAATGAATCCGACTGATTTGATCAACCAATTGTCCGGGACGAGGTGTGGCGATGAAGAATCCGCTCGATTCGCTTTGGGGCACCATTATCTCCGGCCTGATCCTGACGGCGATCCTCGCGCTGGCCGTTCGAACCTTCCTCAACTGACGACAGGCGGGTGACGATGGAACTCGTTCCTGCTCTTGCCCGCTGGCTGCATTTCCTGGCGGGAATCATGTGGGTCGGCCTGCTCTACTACTTCAATTTCGTCCAGATTCCCGCGCTCAAGGCGGCCGTTGCGGACGGCACCGCCGCCGGCATCACCCGGCACGTCGCGCCCCGGGCCCTGCTCTATTTCCGCTGGTCCGCCGTCGTCACCTGGCTTGCCGGCGCGGCGCTCCTGGGCGGCCAGTTCGTCGCCGCGTTCACGCTTAGCAAGGGTTACGCCGCGATCGGCATCGGTGCGTGGCTGGGGACGATCATGCTGTTCAATGTCTGGGTCATCATCTGGCCCAGCCAGCAGAAGATCCTGGGTATGAAGCCGGCATCCGACGACGAGAAAAACAAGGCGCGGCGCGTCGCGCTACTCGCTTCCCGCTTCAACCTGATGCTCTCGCTTCCCCTGCTCTTCTTCATGGCCGGGGGACTCACGCATCGGGCCGCCTTCGGGCTCTAGGAGCCTGCGCCCGGGGTAGCGGGCGCGTCCTGGTCAGTCGCCGTACAGCTTCTGCACGCGCTCGCGGCGTTCCTGCGCCTCGAGCGACAGCGTCGCCGTCGGGCGCGCGAGGAGTCGCGGGATGCCGATCGGCTCGCCCGTTTCCTCGCAGAAGCCGTAGCTGCCGTCATCGATCATCCGCAGAGACTTCTCGACCTTCTTCAGGAGCTTGCGCTCGCGATCGCGGGTGCGCAGCTCGAGCGTGTACTCCTCTTCGAGGGTCGCCCGGTCGGACGGATCCGTGGTGACCTCGTTTTCGCGAAGGTGCTGCCCGGTGTCGTCGGCATTGTTGAGGAGTTGGGCCCGAAGCTCGAGCAGGCGCTGGCGGAAGAACACGAGCTGCGCCTCGTTCATGTAATCCTTGTCCGGCGCCTTCAGCAGCGCCTCTTCCGTGAGGACCTTCGGCTTCTTCGCCGCGACTGCGCTGGTGACTGCGTTCTTGGCTGCCATGCTCGCCTCTATGACTTCGTCGTGCCCGTGCGGCCCGATTCCGGGACCGCGGTTTCGCGCCTTGTACAGGGGACGCCCCTTTGCGGGCGACAGGCCGCCCGCACCTAACCTGTGATTATATCCCGCGAACGCCGGTTGCCGCCACCCTCGCGATCGGCCGCCGCAGTCGCCACCTTGCCCCCCGAACCGGATGCCACCCTGGACGAGGGTCGACCGTATAATCCGCCGGTTGACTTGCCCGCCGATGAACGCGCCTCCCACCGCCCTGCCCCGCGTCGCGCTCGCCCGTCCTGACGATTGGCACCTGCACTTGCGCGATGACGCCGCGATGGCCGCCGTCGTCGGCGCGACCGCCCGCGTTTTCGGGCGTGCGCTGATCATGCCGAATCTCGCGCCGCCGGTCACGACCACCGCCGACGCGCGCGCGTATCGCGCACGCATCGTCGGCGCCCTACCGGCGGGCGCCGCGTTCGTGCCCTTGATGACCCTCTATCTCACCGACCGCACGGATGCCGGCGAAATCGCGGCCGCCAAGGCCTCCGGGATCGTCCACGCGGTCAAGTACTATCCCGCCGGCGCGACGACGAACTCGGGCTCCGGCGTGACCGCGCTCGCGCGCGCGTACCCGGCGCTCGCCGCCATGGAAAAGCACGGCGTGGTGCTGTCGGTGCATGGCGAGGTCACCGATCCCGACATCGACGTGTTCGACCGTGAACGGGTGTTCGTCGAGCGCTCGCTCTCGGCCATCGTCCGCGATTTTCCGGGGCTCAAGGTCGTGCTGGAGCACATCACGACCGGCGAGGCCGCGGACTTCGTGCGCGCGGCGCCGGCGACCGTCGCCGCCACGATCACGCCGCAGCATCTCCTCTACTCGCGCAATGCGCTGCTCGTGGGCGGCGTGCGGCCCCACCTCTATTGCCTGCCCATCCTGAAGCGTGAGCGGCATCGCCGGGCGCTCGTCGACGCCGCGGTTTCGGGCAATCCGAAGTTCTTCCTCGGCACGGATTCGGCGCCCCATGCGCGGCACACGAAGGAGGCCTCCTGCGGCTGCGCCGGCTGCTACTCCGCACCGGCCGCGCTGGAGCTCTACGCGGAGGCATTCGAGGATGCCGGGGCGCTCGACCGGCTCGAGGGCTTCGCCAGCCGTTTCGGCGCCGCCTTCTACGGCTTGCCGCCGCACGCCGACACCGTGGCGCTCGTGCGCGAACCCTGGACCGTGCCGGCCGAGTATCCGTTGGGCGAACACACGATCGTGCCGCTGCGCGGCGGCGAAACCGTGCGCTGGAAATTGGCGCCCGGGCACCCGGCGTAGCCCGGGTTAGGCGCAGCGAAACCGGTCGGCGCAGCAAAGGAATGCTTCATTGCCACAGTCACCCGGGTTTCGCTGCGCTCGACCCGGGCTACGGTCACGCGGCCACCGCGACGGTCGCATCAGTGTTGCGCGTGCTATGCTGATTGATCGAAGCCAGCCAGACCGTCGCCGCTCGCGCAAGCGAGGGGAGGAAAGTCCGGGCTCCGAAGAGCAGGATGCTGGGTAACGCCCAGACGCTATAAGTCGCCGTTAGCGCGGCCGATGAAGGCGATGAACAGGGCCACAGAGACGAGTCGCGTCCGTTCCGGGTTATACCGGCACGGAAGCGGGTGAAACGCGGCAACCTCCATCCGGAGCAACACCAAGTAGGCGGACGACGACGCTGCTCGCCGAGTCCGCGGGTAGGTGGCTTGAGCGCGAAGGTAACGACGCGCCTAGAGGAATGACGGCCATAGCGCGCCTTGAAAACGCGCCGTAACAGAACCCGGCTTATCGGCTGACTTCGACCTTATTTCGCGCCACGCGCCGCACCGATGCGCATCGCGCCTGGCGCGCGCACTCAGAATCGCTTCCGTCGCGCATCGCGCAATATCTCGCGCGCCGCGTTGTGGCCCGGAACGCCGGTCACGCCGCCGCCGGGATGGGTTCCCGATCCGCAGAGGTAGAGTCCGGGCACCGGCGCGCGATAGTCGCCATGCCCCAGGATCGGCCGCGCGGAAAAGAGCTGATCGAGCGACAGCGCACCGTGAAAGATGTCGCCGCCGACGAGCCCGAACTCGCGCTCGAGATCGAGCGGCGTCAGCGCTCGGCGGGCGAGCACGCTGGCCTTGAAATTCGGCGCCGCGCGGTTCACCGTCTCGATCATGAGGTCGGCCACTTCGTCGCGCGCGTCGTCCCAGGTCCGGCCCGGCGCGACCGCCGCCAGGTCCGGATGCACGTGCTGGCAGAAGAGGCTCGCGACGTGCTTTCCGGCGGGCGCGAGCGAATCGTCGACGACCGACGGAATCAGCACTTCGACGATCGGCGCGCGCGACCAGCCGGTCGTCTTCGCGTCGAAATAGGCGCGCTCCATGTACGCGAGCGATGGCGCGAGGATGATGCCGCTCGCGTGATGCGGCGCCGGCGCCTTGCCCGGCAGCGCGTCGAAATCGGGCAGTTCGGACAGCGCGACGTTCATCCGGAACGTGCCGGAGCCGCAGCGGAACGCGGCAATCCGCGCGAGGAAGTCGGCATCGAGATGCTCGGGCGCGACCAGGCGCAGGAACAGGAGCTTCGGATTCACGTTGGCGACGACGCGCGCCGCGTCGACCACCTCCCCGCTTTCGAGCTCCACGCCCACCGCGCGCGCCCCCTTGATGACGACGCGCGCGACCGGCGCATCGGTGCGCAGCGTCACGTTGCGGGCCGCGCACTCGCGGGCCATCGCATCGGTGATGGCGCCCATCCCGCCTCTGGCGTGACCCCACTGCCCCCGCAGGCCGTTGACCTCGCCGAACACATGATGGAGGAGCACGTACGCCGAGCCCGCGGCGTACGGGCTCGCGAAGTTGCCGACGACGGCGTCGAATCCGAAAGCGGCCTTGATCGGCGCGGATTCGAACCAGCCGTCGAGCACATCGCCGGCGCTCTTGGTGAAGAGATCGAGCACGTCGCGCTGGCCGGCGAGGTCCAGCGTGCGGAAACGCTTCGCCACCTTCCACGCGTCGAGCAGCGCATGGAGCCCGCCGCCGACGTTGGGTGGCGTGACCAGCAGCAGGTCGCGCAGCACGCCGGCGACGCGGTCCAGCATCGCGTAGTACGCCGGCAGACGTTGCGCATCGCCCGCCGAGAATTTGGCGACTTCCGCCTGTGTCGCCGCGATGCCGCCGCCGACTTTGAGATAGCCGCCGCCCTCGCCGTCCGGAAGCGGCAGGAAGTTCGCGAGCGGACGCGGGACGATCGCGAGGCCATGCGCGGCGAGCTTCAAGTCGCGGATGATCTTCGGGTTGAGGAGGCTGACCGTGTAGCTCGCGGTGGAGTTGCGAAACCCGGGATGGAACTCCTCGGTGACCGCCGCGCCGCCCAGAATCGCGCGACGCTCGAGCACGCAGACGTCCTGGCCGGCGCCGGCGAGATACGCGGCGCAGACGAGACCGTTATGGCCGCCGCCGATGATGACGGCATCGTAGCGGCGGCGTGGCGAAGTCATCGGCGACTGCGAGCGGGACGAAAGCCCCGCCGCGCATCCGGCAGCGAATTACGAATCGCCGTTGGGCTGCGCCGCGGCGATGGTCGAGAAACCGCAGTCGACGTACGTGATCTCGCCGGTGATCGCGCTCGACAGCTCCGAGAAATAGAACGCGGCGACGTTGCCGACCTCGTCGATCGTGACGTTGCGGCGCAGCGGCGCGGCCCCTTCGAACTGGCTCAGCAACCGCGAAAAGTTGCCGATGCCGGCGGCGGCGAGCGTCTTGATCGGCCCCGCAGAAATGGCGTTGACGCGAAGGCCCTCGGGACCGAGGCAGGTGGCGAGATAGCGGACGTTCGCTTCGAGACTCGCCTTGGCGAGACCCATCACGTTGTAATTGGGCACCGTGCGCATCGCGCCCAGGTAGGTGAGCGTGAGCAGCGATCCCGGACGGCCCTGCATCAGCGGCCGCGCGCCCTTGGCGAGCGCCGCGAAGCTGTACGAGCTCACGTCGTGCGCGATCGCGAACGCCGAGCGCGAGATCGCATTCAGATAATCGCCGGCCAGCGCCTCGCGCGGCGCAAAGGCGATCGCGTGCAGCAGGCCGTCGAGCACGCCCCATTCGGACTTGAGCGCGGCGAAGACCGCGTCGATCTGGTCGTCCTGGGTGACGTCGCACGGCAGGACGGGCACGGTGCCGAATTCGGCGGCGATCTTCGAGACGCGGTCCTTCAGCGCGTCGTTGACGTAGGTGAAGGCGAGCGTCGCGCCCTCGCGGTGGCAGGCGCGTGCGACGCCATAGGCGATCGAGCGGGTCGAGAGAATGCCCGTGATCAGGATCTTCTTGTCGGCGAGAAAGCCCATCGTGACTCCGGAGTCGGCGTGCGCGGCAGCGCCGCGTTAGCGCGCCGCGAGAGTATGGGTGGCCGCGCGCCGGTTGGCAACGCGGGCACGGCCCGCCCTGCGATCAGAACAAGGAAACCGCCGGCGCGATCACGCCGCACGCGATTCGATTGTTGGGAATCCCGGCCTGCGCTTCCAGCGAACCGCTCGCCCCGGCGTGCACGATGACCGCCCGGCCCATGGCGCCTGCCGGTCCCTGGAGTCGGTATCCCGGCAGGTGCACGGTGCGCGTCAGCGTGTCGTCATTCTTGGCCACGATCACCACGGCGAGCGGCACCCCCGGGGGCGCCCACGGCGGCCCGGCGGCAAAGCCGTTGCGCGACGAGCAGTTTCCGGTCTCGTGGATCGCGATCCGATATTCGCCCGGACCCACGCTGCCGAGCCACACCGCGATGTCCACGCCTCCGCGCGCCTCGCGCAGCACGGCGGAGCCGCTTGCTACCGAGCCGCCCGTGCCGACGAGTCTCGCCTCGACGTTGCCGGCCCCGCCCGGGAGCGCCGCGCCACCCGCATCGGCCGGCCGCTCGCTCGGCGACTGGCACCCGCAGAGGGCGACGACAGTCGCCAGCAGCGGCAGCACCCATGGCGCCAGCGCACCCACTGGCGTACGGCGGCGCGCGCCGACGCCGGAGGCGCTCACTGCCTTGCGAACGACGCCGCAGGCGACGCGCGCGCCGGAGTTGCCCGTGGGCTGGGTCTTGTAATCGTCGGGATCCTTGTGGACGATGACGCTCCTGCCGACGATATCGGTGACGCCTGCGCCGATCGTGACGAAGTCGACTTCGGCCGTCAGCGTCGCATTGCCGGCGCCATCCGCCACCAGCATCGGCATGTCACCCGCGTGACGATCCGCCGTCGACGGGGCGCCATGCGGTTTGCCGAGCGGATTGAAATGCCCGCCCGCGCTCATGCCGTCGCCCGAGCTGCAATCGCCTTTTTCGTGAAGGTGGAAGCCGTGCTGGCCGGGCGTGAGTCCGGACACGTTCGCGGTGACGAACACCTTGTCGCCCTTCTGGACGAAATCCACCTTGCCGCCGACCGCGTTGCCTTTGGTCGTCTCCAGTGTTGCGGTGGCCGACGGTCCGCTTGCCGTCATGCCCGCGCATCCCGCGGCGAGCATCGCGACCGCCGCCATGCCGATCCAACTTCTCATCGTGTCTCCCTGAGCGTTCCGGCTCGCGCGCGCGGCGCACGCCGATCGCCGGCAACGGCGAATGATAAGGGATGGCCGCGACGAAGACCACCACGCGGCTCGGGAGCGATTCCATCACCGTGACGGCCCGAGCGCTCCTATAATTCGCCGCGGGTCCACCGCTCGCCCGCACCGCCGTCCGGTGAGGCGCGCGCCATTCATGGGAGAGTCAACGATGCAAGCGACCAGAGAACCGGGGGCCCGGGATGCCATCGCCGGGGCATTGCGCGCGGCCGGCGTGGCGGCGGCGCTCGCCGGCGCGGGAATGCTCGCCGCCTGCGCCGGCATCGGCCCGCCTCCGGCCATCAACGCGAAACCCGGGTTCGTCGGCACCGTGACCAAGACCGTGTATGACGGCACCCGCGACGACCTGCTCACCGCCGGGCTGGGCAAGGACCGGGCTCGGCGCCGCGGCGGCGCCGGCGCCGGTCAATCCCGTCGCCCCGACCGCGGCGGAGTTGCGCCGCAACGCCATATTCGGCAACTACCGCGCCATACTCGACATCAGCCCGAAGGGCGGCTACGGCACGCTGTACGGCCCCAACATCGACGTCGACGGCAACGATACGCTGGGGGAAGGCAGGATCGCCGGGACCGAATATCTCGCCTATGCCGACGACGGCGGCGGTACCCGGAACGTGACGATGCTGGTCCAGGTCCCTGCATCGTTCAATCAAGGCCGGCCGTGCATCATCACCGCGGCGTCGTCCGGCTCGCGCGGGGTCTATGGCGCGATCGGCAGCGCCGGCGAGTGGGGCCTCAAACACGGCTGCGCGGTCGCCTACACCGACAAAGGCACCGGCTTGGGGACCCACGACCTTGCCACCCATACGGTCAACCTGCAGGACGGCACGCGCGCCGACGCCGCGACGGCGGGAGCGCAATCCAATTTCACCGCCGCGCTCGGCGCGACGGAGCTCGCCGCGTTCAACACCGCCTATCCCAACCGGGTTGCGTTCAAGCACGCGCATTCCCGGCAGAACCCGGAAAAGGACTGGGGCAGCGACACGCTCAACGCGGTCCGGTTCGCGTTCTACGTCCTGAACGAGCAGCTCGCGCCCAAGGCCGCCGACGGCCGGACAACCGTCAAGTTCAACGCCGCTAACACCATCGTCATCGCCTCGTCGGTGTCCAATGGCGGCGCGGCCGCGATCGCGGCGGCGGAGCAGGACACCGAAGGCCTGATCGATGGCGTTGCCGTCAGCGAGCCGGTCCTCGAGCTCGCGGCCAACCCGAGCCTCGTTGTCCGCCAGGGCGGCAAGTGGTTCGCGGGTGGCGGTAAGCCGCTCCTCGACTACTACACGCTCGCCAACCTCTATCAGCCCTGCGCGACGCTGTCGACGCGGGCCGCGGGCTCGCCTGGCCTCGCCACCGTCCTGCCGAGCCCGGCGCTGTCCGCAAACCGCTGCGCGGCGCTGAAGGCAAACGGCCTCGTCACCGCACCGACAACCGCGGGACAGGCCGAGGAAGCGATGGACGCGCTGCTCGACGCGGGCTACCTTCCCGAGTCCAACGTGCTGCACGCGTCGCATTATCCGTTCGGCGTCTCGCCGGTCGTGGTGACGTTCGCCAGCGCCTACGGCAGGTTCGGTGTCGCGGACAGGCTCTGCGGCTATTCGTTCGCCGCGACCGATGCCGCCGGCAAGCCGACGGCGATCGCCGCCGCCCAACTCGCGCAGGTCTTCGCCAATGGCAACGGGATTCCGCCGACCGCGACGGTCAACATCGTCAACGACAACCATCCGGGCGGACCGCTATCCACCGCGATCTCCATTTCCCCGTCGACCGGGCAGCAGGATTTCAACGTCGACGGCGCGATCTGCCACCGCAAACTCATCACCGGCAACGACGCCAGCGCGGCCCGCGTGCAAAGCGGGATCAAGGAAACGCTGCGCAACGCGAACCTGCGCGGCAAGCCGGCGCTGATCGTCGCCGGCCGCGCCGACACGCAGGTGCCGGTGCCGTTCAACGCACGGCCGTATTTCGGCCAGAACCGGATCGTCGAAGGCGCGGCGAGCAGGCTCTCCTACATCGAGGTGCAGAACGCGCAGCATTTCGACGCGTTCATCGACAGCGGCGCGTTCCCCGGTTACGACGCGCGGTACGTGCCGTTGCACTACTACTACATCCAGGCGATGGACCGTATGTGGGCGCACCTGACGCAGGGCGCCGCGCTCCCGCCGTCGCAGGTCGTGCGCACCACGCCCCGCGGCGGCGCGCCCGGTTCGGCACCGGCGATCACGAAAGCGAACGTGCCGCCGATTTCCGGCGCGCCGCCCGCTTCCGACCAGATCACGTTCGCGAACCGCACGGTGACGATCCCCGACTGACCGCCACGCCGACGGGCCACGCGCAGCGGCGACGCGAGCGCCCCTCCTCGACACGCCCGCGGGCCACGCGCATCCGGCGCGCGCCCCCTCTCCCCGCCGGGAAGAGGGCTGGGGTGAGGGGCATGAGGCCCGGGGTAGAATACGACGGCCGTCCGCGATGGGCGGCCGTTTTTTCTTCGCCGCAGGCCCGCCATGTCCAACATGACCCCCTCCGAGATCGTCTCCGAGCTCGACAAGCACATCGTCGGCCAGGACTCCGCCAAGCGCGCAGTCGCCATCGCGCTGCGCAACCGCTGGCGCCGGCAGCAGGTGCCCGAGCCGTTGCGCCAGGAGATCACGCCGAAGAACATCCTGATGATCGGGCCGACCGGCGTCGGCAAGACCGAGATCGCTCGCCGCCTCGCGCGGCTCGCCGACGCGCCGTTCATCAAGGTCGAGGCGACCAAGTTCACCGAGGTCGGCTACGTCGGCCGCGACGTCGACACGATCGTCCGCGACCTAGTCGACGTCGCCATCAAGCAGACGCGCGAAGCGGAAACGCGCAAGGTGCGCGACCGCGCCGCGGATGCGGCCGAGGAGCGGATCCTCGACGTGCTGCTGCCGCCCGCCCGCGAAGTCAACTTTCAGGACCTGCAGCCCACCGATTCGGCGGCGCGGCAAAAATTCCGCAAGATGCTGCGCGAAGGCAGGCTCGACGACCGCGAGGTCGAAATCGAGGTCTCGCTCCTGCCGCCGCAGATGGAGATCATGGCGCCGCCGGGGATGGAGGACCTGACCGGCCAGCTGCAGGGCATGTTCGCGCAGCTCTCCGGCAACCGGCGCAAGGTCACCAAGATGCGCGTCGCCGACGCGCTCAAGGTGCTCACCGACGAGGAAGCGGCGAAGCTCCTCTCCGACGACGAGATCAAGTCCCGGGCGCTCACCAACGTCGAGCAGAACGGCATCGTGTTCCTGGACGAGATCGACAAGATCGCGAGCCGCCAGGAAATGCAGGGTGCCGACGTGTCGCGCCAGGGCGTGCAGCGCGACCTCCTGCCGCTGGTCGAAGGAACCAGCGTCTCGACCAAGTACGGGATGGTGCGCACCGACCACGTCCTGTTCATCGCCTCGGGCGCGTTCCACCTCGCGAAGCCCTCCGATCTCATCCCCGAGCTGCAGGGCCGGTTCCCGATCCGCGTCGAGCTCGCCTCGCTGTCGGTCGCCGATTTCGAGCAGATCCTGACCGCCACCGACGCCTGCCTCGTCCGCCAGTACGAGGCGCTGCTCGACACCGAGCAGGTGCAGCTCGATTTCCGCGCCGACGGCATCAGACGGCTCGCCGAGATCGCGTTCGCGGTCAACGAGCGCCAGGAGAATATCGGCGCACGGCGGCTCTACACGGTGATGGAACGGCTGCTGGAGGACGTCTCGTACAACGCGGCGAAACTGGAGCACGCCTCCATCGTGATCGACGCCGCGTACGTCGACAGCCGTCTGGCCGGCATCGCCGGCGACGACAACGTCTCGCGCTACATCCTCTAGGTCCGGCCGCGGACGGCGGACCATGCTAGAGCGTGTCCTCGGCATCATCCTGCCGGTGTTCTTCATCATCGGGCTGGGCTTCGGATTCGCGCGGCGCGCGCGACCGGACATGACGTGGGTGAACCGGATCAACGTCAACGTGCTCGCGCCGGCGCTCATTTTCACCGCGCTGGCGGGCAAGGATTTCGACCTCGCCGCGAACAAGCTGCTGATCCTGGGCTGCATCGGCGTGGTGCTGGGCTCGGGTCTCCTCGCGTGGCCGTTCGCTAGGCTGCTGCACGAGGACCACCGCACGCTGGTGCCGCCGGTCATGTTCAACAACTGCGGCAACATGGGCCTGCCGCTGGCGGCGCTCGCGTTCGGGCAGGCGGGGCTCTCGGCGATGGTCGCGATCTTCACGATTTCCAACCTGCTGCATTTCACCGTCGGCATCTGGATCATCGACCACCACGCGAAGTTCTGGACGATGCTGAAAAGCCCGATGGTCGCCGCGACGTTCGTCGGGTTCGCCTTCGCCATCCTGCATCCGCCGATGCCCGACTGGCTGATGCTCGCCTTGAAGCTCGCCGGCGACGCGATGATCCCGCTGATGCTGATCTCGCTCGGCGTGCGGCTCGCCGAAGTGTCGTGGTCGAGCTGGCAGCTGGGCGTCATCGGCGGTCTCGTCTGTCCGCTGACCGGCATCGCGATGGCGGCGCTGCTCTCGCCGGCCCTCGAGCTCGATCCGATGCAACAGGGATTGCTGCTCCTGTTCGGCTGCCTGCCACCGGCCGTCCTCAACTTCATGGTCGCCGAGCAGTACAACCAGGAACCGGGCAAGGTCGCGTCGATCGTCCTGATCGGCAACCTGATGGCGGTGCTGTTCGTGCCGCTCGGCGTCTCCCTCGCGCTGCACTCATGAGCGCCGCCGGGCCGTCCCAAGATGCGCAACTGCGGACTGCCTCGGGGGGCAGCGCCGCGGCGCCAGCCGCAAGCGTGGGGGTCCACTGAACCGATGCCGGCGACGCGCATCGACGCGATCCTGTTCGACCTGGGCGGCGTGCTGATCGAGCTCGCCGGCGTCGAGCAGATGCTCGCCTGGTGCCCGGACCTGCCGAGCATCGACGAGCTGTGGCGGCGCTGGCTGCGATCCGGCGCCGTGCGGCGCTACGAAACCGGCGCCACGACCCGCGCCGCGTTCGCCGACGAGATCGTCCGCGAGTTCCGCCTGCCCGTGGACGCGGACGCATTCCTGCGCGCGTTCGCGTACTGGCCGCGCACGCTGTTTCCCGGCGCCACCGCGCTGCTCGCCGAGCTTTCGCCGCGCTACCGGCTCGCGAGCGTGTCGAACACCAACGAATTCCACTGGCAGCGGTTCCAGCGCGAGTGGTCGCTCGACGCGCACTTCCATCACAATTTTCCGTCGCATGAGGTCGGCAAGCTCAAACCCGACGCCGAGTATTTCCTTCATGTGATCGAAGCCCTCGGCGTTCCGGCGGAGCGCGTGCTGTTCGTCGACGATAATCGGCTGAACGTCGACGCGGCCGCCCGGCTCGGCATCGTCGCGCGCCGGGTCGACGGCGTCGACGGCGCGCGCGCTGCGCTCGGCGCGCTCCGCCTCATCGCCTGACCGCGTCGATCCCGACGCCCGGTCCGGCTGCCGTTGCGATTGCACTCTTCCCCGGAGCTCCGCGAATGAACCTCCACCACATGCTGCAGCAGCGTGCCGCCGAAAACCGACCGCTCACCGTCGGCCTCATCGGCGCCGGCAAGTTCGGCGCGATGTACCTCGCGCAGGCGAAGCACACGCCGGGCATCCATATCGTCGGCATCGCCGATCTTTCGCCCGCGCGCGCCAGCGCAGCGCTCGCGCGCACTGGCTGGGCGGCCGACCGGTATGCGGCACGCTCGTTCGCCGCGGCGAAGGCCTCGGGCGCGACGCACCTCACCGACGACGCGCTGGCACTGATCGCGGCCCCGGAAATCGCGATCGTGATCGACGCCACCGGCAATCCCGCTGCCGGGATCCGCCATGTGCTCGCGTGCTGTGCGCACGGCAAGCACGTGGTCATGGTCAACGTCGAGGCCGACGCGCTGGCGGGCCCGCTGCTCGCGCAACGGGCGCGCGAAGCCGGGATCGTCTATTCGCTCGCGTACGGCGACCAGCCGGCGCTGATCTGCGAAATGGTCGACTGGTGCCGCGCCGCGGGGTTTACCGTGGTCGCCGCCGGCAAGGGGACGAAGTATCTGCCGGCCTACCACGCGTCGACCCCCGACACCGTGTGGCCGCATTACGGCTTCACGCCGGACGTGGTCGCGGCCGGCGACTTCAATGCGCAGATGTTCAACTCGTTCCTCGACGGCACCAAGAGCGCGATCGAGATGGCCGCCGTGGCCAACGCCACCGGCCTCACGCCCGCACCGGACGGCCTCGCGTTTCCGCCGTGCGGCGTGGACGACCTGCCGCGCGTGCTGCGGCCGAAGGACGAGGGCGGGCATCTCGACCATACCGGCCAGGTCGAGGTGATCTCCTGCGTCGAGCGCGATGGCCGCCCGGTGTTCCGCGACTTGCGCTGGGGCGTCTACGTGACCTTCCGCGCGGGGGACGCGATCGGCGAAGACTATGTCCGCCGCTGCTTCAGCGAATACGGCTTCTCGACCGACCCCGGCGGGCGCTATGCGGCGATGTACAAGCCCTACCACGCGATCGGACTGGAGCTCGGCATCAGCGTCGCGTCGGTGGGGTTGCGCCGCGAACCCACGGGGGCTCCCATCGGGTGGAATGGCGATGTCGTCGCCACCGCCAAGCGCGGGCTCGCCGCCGGCGAAACGCTCGACGGCGAAGGCGGCTACACCGTGTACGGCAAGCTGATGCCGGCGCGCGATTCGCTACGGACAGGCGGCCTGCCCCTCGGGCTCGCGCACGGCGTGAAGCTGAAACGCGCAGTGGCCGCGCATGCGCCGGTGCGCTGGGACGACGTCGCCTACGACCCAACCAACGCCGCCGTCGCCTTCCGTCGCGAGATGGAAGAGGCGTTGAGCGACTGAAGAGCACCAGGCGAAAGGACAAGCACATGCCCCGCTGGACATGGTTGGTACCGATCGGCGCGGTCGCGCTGCTCATCGCCGCGCTCGTCTATCCGCTCGGCGCAGCGCTCGCGAGCGCCTGTGCCCTCGCCCTCGTCGGCGCCGTCATTGCGTCGGTCCACCACGCCGAGGTCGTCGCGCACCGGGTCGGCGAGCCGTTCGGAACGCTCGTCCTCGCGGTCGCGATCACCGTGATCGAAGTGGCGCTCATCGTCTCGATGATGATGACGGGCGGCGCGGACCAGGCGGCCCTGCCGCGCGACACGGTCTTCGCGACCATCATGATCATCTGCAACGGCGTGGTCGGCGTTTGCCTGCTGCTGGGCGCGCTGCGCCATCGCGAGCAGACGTTCCGGATCGAAGGCGCCAATTCGGCACTCGCAGCGCTGATCACGCTCGCGACCCTGTCGCTGGTGCTGCCCGCCTTCACGACGAGCTCGCCCGGCGCCACGTACACCGTGTCGCAGCTTGCGTTCGCGGCCATCGCGTCGCTCACCGTGTGGGCGGTGTTCGTCTTCGTCCAGACGGTGCGCCACCGCGACTATTTCCTGCCGAGCGGGGGTGGCGCGGACGATGGCGAGCACGCGGCGCCCCCGTCGGCCGCGCTCGCCTGGGCAAGCTTCGGGCTGCTGCTGGTTTCGCTCGTCGCGGTCGTCGGCCTCGCCAAGGTGCTGTCGCCGAGCATCGAGGCGGCCGTCGCCCGCGCCGGCGCGCCGAAGGCCGTCATCGGCATCGCCATCGCGATGCTCGTGCTGCTGCCCGAAACCTGGGCGGCGATCCGCGCCGCGCTCGCGAATCGGCTGCAGACGAGCCTCAACCTCGCGCTCGGCTCGGCGCTCGCCAGCATCGGGCTGACGATCCCCGCGGTGGCGGTGGCGGCGATCTGGTTCGACTCCTCGCTCGTGCTCGGGATCGCGCCCAAGGATCTCGTGCTTCTGCTGCTCACCTTCGTCGTCAGCGCCATCACGCTGGCGAGCGGACGCACGCACATGATGCAGGGCGCGATCCACCTCGTGATCTTCGCCGCGTTTCTGTTCCTGGCACTCGTTCCGTAGCCCGGCGTTGAACGAAGCGAAACCCGGGTGGACGCGGCAACGGCCACGCCCACCCGGGTTTCGCGGCGTCAAGCCGTGGCTACGCGGCTTCCCTGACCGACGGCAGGCCGGCCAGCGCCATCGCCAGCTCGCCTTCGTCGTAGTCGAGATCCTGGAGCTTGCCGGCGAAGTAGTCGATATACGCCTGCATGTCGAAGTGGCCGTGCCCGCACAGGTTGAACAGGATCGCGCGCGACCGGCCTTCCTCGCGGCAGCGGATCGCCGCGTCGATCGCCCCTTTGACCGCGTGATTGGCTTCGGGCGCCGGCAGGATGCCTTCGGCCCGCGCGAACTGCACGCCCGCTTCGAACACCGTCGACTGGTGGTACGCGACCGCCGAAATGAGGCCCAGTTGCTTCAAGTGCGACACCAGCGGCGCCATGCCGTGGTAGCGCAGGCCGCCGGCGTGAAAGCCCGGCGGCGTGAACGTCGACCCCAGCGTGTGCATCTTCGTGAGCGGGGTCAGGTGAGCCGTGTCGCCGAAATCATACGCGTACGTTCCCGCGCGTCAGGCTGGGACAGGCGGCCGGCTCGACCGCGATGACCTCGACCTTGCGCCCGCCGCGCAGCTGCGCGCCGATGA
>CAWEOX010000030.1:0-58697 GCA_963810845.1 uncultured beta proteobacterium
CCATCTTGAGCTTTGCGTTCTCGCTACCACTGCTCAAGATCCTCAGCGGCAGATCGATCGGGCTTGGCGATGCCGGTCACCGCCTCCCTCTCAAACTCGAGCCGCCACGTTCGAAGCTGACCAACGCGAACGCCAAGCTCCCGAGCCAGCTGGGCCTTGGGCTTCTCGCTCAACGCCACCTGCCGAACCGCTTCCAGCTTGAATTCCCGAGTCAACTTCCTGCGCGGCGTGTATTCCATCGAACACCTCCTCAAGTCAGTATTGCTCTGATTGAGGTGTCCATCAAACGTGGGTAGCTTCAGAACGGCCGCGAGCTGCCACAAGGAGAGCAAAGGCCCACTTCGCTCCTAAGCGGACATCCATTCCTGTCGCGTCTCTGTTGGCGAGTCAGCGACTGCATGTCGCTGATTTCGGGCTCACCAGATCCTTTTTCTTGCTGTCGCGGCTGCCCACGAATGTAACGGTATAGAGTGTGCGTGCGCATGCGAACGGAGGCTTTCGGCGGCGCTCGGACATCAATCGTCGGGGCCGGCTACGAGCACGATATCGCTTGTATTACACTACGAAATCGCGCGTGGAAAGGACGAGGTAGCACCATGTCGCGTCAAGGTCATGCGAGAACCTGATCCCATGAACCTGCCTGCCGAAACCGTCGTTCATGCAAGCGTCGTTATTCTCCTCGTGGCGTCATTCCTGATATCAGACGCATTCCGCAAGACAATGGTCCGGTCTGAGGCTGGCGGGACATCCCTGCCTCGACGTTCCCGTCCAATGGTCGCCACCTCGAAAGGCACTGCGTCCGCAGCGGTCGCTCTTTCGGCCACGCTGTTGATCTTCACTGCGTCGGCTGCTGAAAACACGGCACCCGGAGTGCTGATCCTTCATAGCAACCAGCGTCCTACGCCGGCGCAAGTCATCATCGACGACACGCTGCGAGCGGTCGTGCCGCAAGAGCTCAAACGTCCGGTCCACCTCTTCTCCGAGTATCTCGACGTCGAGTGGACATCCCTGCAAACCTACGGCTTGGCGCAAGCGGAGTTTCTTCGGGAAAAGTACGGCAGACGCAATATCAGCGTCATCGTCGCGGATGCACTGCCTGCGCTTCGCTTCGAGATGGAGTTTCGTGACCGCATGTTCCCCGGCGTGCCGATCGTCTACCTGAGCGTAGCAGTCGACAGGGTGGACACAACGGCGCTTCCGTCGGACGTCGTGGGCGTTCTGGAAGACTTCGATCCGACGCCGACCCTGCAACTCGCGCTGCGCCTGCATCCGGACGCCAGACGCTTCGTCTTGGTACGCGGAGCTGGAGAATTGGACCGCCTCTGGGACACACGAATCCGCCGCGCGGTGGAGCGACTTGAAGGCGGTCTTCAGATTGAATATCTCTCGGGATTGTCTACCGCGGAAGTGCTGCGTCGTGTCGGCACGCTGCCGCCAGGAACCATCGTATTCACGCCCGGCTACTTCGTCGATGGCGCGGGTGAGGTCAGTACGCCCCGCGCTTCGGCGGAACGCATCGCGCAAGCATCCGCGGTCCCGGTCTACGGCGCCTACGATACCTTGATTGGCGCCGGCATCGTCGGCGGCTACATGTCGCGCTTCGAGGACGAGGCGAAGCAGGCCGGGGCAATCGTCGTGCGCCTGCTGAATGGAGCGGCGCCCTCGGAGATCCCGTCAATCGTGGCCACGCGGGTTCCGATGGTCGATTGGCGCCAGATACGTCGCTGGGGCGTGGACGAGCGCCTGTTGCCCGCCGATACGGACGTGAGGTTCCGCGAGCCGAGTCCGTGGGACAGGTATTGGCGTGAGATCTCTGTCGGAGTCGTGATCCTGGTGTTCCAGGCCGGGCTGATCGCCGCGCTTCTCTTCGAGCGGCGATCGCGTCGCCGGACGGCAACTGGCGCTGGAGGAAAGCCAGAAGCAGATGAATCTCGCGGCGCGCGCGGCGAGGCTATCCATGTGGATCTGGGACGTGGCCCGCGACAAAATCTGGGTGACCACACAATTGCGGCAAAACGCCGGCCTGCCGAACGAAGAGCCGATCGCTTTCGACGATGTCCTTAAGGCGGCGCATCCGGCGGATCGCGAGGAACTCGACCGAGCCGTGCGCAAGGCGCTGGCGACCGGCGAGGAGCTCGACGTCGAGTACCGCGCTGGTCGGGACCCGATGGCGAGGTGCGCTGGATCGCGGCGCGCGGACGCGTGGAGAAGGGAGACGGCCAGCGGCGACTGCTCGGCGTCGCGCTCGACATCACCGAGCGCAAACTCTCCGAGCTGCAGAGCCGAACAGGACCGCAGCGCGCTGCGGCACATGACCCGGGTATCGATGCTGGGGCAGCTCTCCGCCGCGATCGCGCACCAGCTGAACCAGCCGCTGGCCGCGATACTCGGCAATGCCGAAGCGGCGCAAAAGATGCTGGGACGCGAGCACGTCGATCTCGTGGAGCTGCGCGAGATCTGCAACGACATCGTCAGCGAGGACACCGCGCCGTCGGAGGTCATTCGTCGGCTCGGCGAGCTGTACAAACGCGGCGACATGAAGATGCGAGCCGCTCGACCTGAACGCAACTCATCCGCGAGACGCTCGATCTCGTGCGCACGGAGTTGCTGACCCGCCAGGTCGCGACCGGTCACCGATCTGGCGCCGGCGCTGCCCGTGATCGAGGGCGGCCGCGTGCAGCTGCAGCAGGTCTTGCTGAATCTGATCCTGAACGCTGCCGACGCCATGAGCGGAACCGAAGCGAGGAGCGCAAGCTCGACGATCCGCACCGAGTTGGACGGGGCCGACGTTCGGCTGTGCGTCGTCGATCGTGGGTCGGGCATCGCCGCCGATGACCTGAAGAAGGTGTTCGATGCATTCTGGAGCACCAAGGACGGAGGCATGGGCATCGGGCTCGCGATTTGCCAATCGATCGTCGCCGCGCATCGTGGGAGCATCACGGCGTCGCAACAATGCCGAAGGCGGCGCGACGTTTTGCGTCAAATTGCCGATGAGGCAACACGCATGACCGAAGCGTCGCGCCGCAGACGGTCTTCCTCGTCGACGACGACCCGGGCGTGCTGAAGGCGCTTTCGCGCGTGCTGCGGGAGGAAGGATGGAGCGTCGAGACGTTCGAGTCGGCCGAAGCGTTCCTCGCGCGACCGGATCAGGCCGGGTACGGGTGCCTCGTGCTCGACGTGACCATGCCGGGCCTCGATGGACTCGAATTGCAGCGCCGGCTCGCCGCGGCGGGCAGAGTCGCTGCCGATCGTCTTTGTCAGCGGGCACGGCGACATCCCGATGTCGGTGCAGGCGATCAAGGCCGGCGCGACGGATTTCCTGACCAAGCCGGTGCAGGCGCAAGCGCTGGTGGCGGCGGTGCGCGCCGCGATCGAGCAGGACGCGTCGAGCGACGCCAGGCGCGGGCCGATATCGAAGAGCTTCGGCAACGCCTTGCCAGCCTCACGCCGCGCGAGCGCGAAGTGCTCGCGGCAGTGGCGGCGGGCAAGCTCAACAAGCAGATCGCGGCGGAGCTGGGCGTCGTCGAGCAGACCGTCAAGTTCCATCGCGCCCGCATCATGGAGCGGATGCAGGCAAAAACCGTCGCCGAGCTGATGCACATCGCCGCGCGCCTCGGGATCGGCGGCGCCGCGACGCGCGCCGCTCCGGCCGCGCCACCAACCAGCCGCTCGCAGAAACCGCCGCGAGCCTAGGCGTCTGCGTCGGCCACTAACCCAAAGACTAGTTCCGGATCCGACCCGCAACGCCGTAACGTTCGGACGGGTGACAAGAGCCGATCCCTGCATCGCCGTGGTCGACGACGAGGCGCCTGTCTGCACCGCACTCGGACGCTTGTTGCGCCTGGCCGACTATCGAGGTCGCCGCATTCGGTTCCGGCGAGGCGTTTCTCGCTTCGCTCGCGGCGCGGCTTCCCGACTGCGTGATTCTCGACGTGCACATGCCCGGACTTTCCGGCTTCGACGTGCAGGCGCGGCTGCGTGCCGAGCAGATCGAGGTTCCCGTCGTCTTCATCACCGCCAGCGACGATCTCAGTCTGGGTCAGACTGTCCTGGAGGCAGGCGGAGTGAAGCTGCTCCGCAAGCCTTTCTCCAACGACGAGCTGCTCGAGGCGGTCGGCGCGGCGCTCCGGAGCAAGCCGGGCGACCCGTCATGAAAGTGTCACAACGCCACTGGCGCGCGGCCCACTGAACCAAAGACTAGTTTCGAGAACTGCCGCGAGTCTGTACAACACAACCCGTGTGATGATCACACGGACGCGTGGCTATGCCACTGGCGCGCGATTTCGATCCCGTTCGGTAGGAGTAACGACATGAATCTGCGAAAACGTTTCTTCGTCTCGATCGCCGCGCTCGCCGTCGTGCTGCTCGCGTCGTCGCCGGCGCTGGCCCAGGGCAAGCCCAACATCCTCTTCATCATGGGCGACGACATCGGCATCATGCAGCCGTCGCGTCTACCACCGCGGCCTGATGGTCGGCGAAACGCCCAATATCGATCGCATCGCCAACGAGGGCGCCCTCTTCATGACGTACTACGCCGAGCAGAGCTGCACGGCCGGCCGCAACGCCTTCTTCACCGGCATGCATCCGCTGCGCACGGGCATGATCCCGCCGCAGCTGCCCGGCAGCCCGTCGTACCTGCGCCCCGGCACCCCGGCGCTCGCCTGGTTCCTGCGCGACCAGGGCTACACCACCGGCGAGTTCGGCAAGAACCATCTGGGCGACCACACCGACGCGCTTGCCCACCGCGCACGGGTTCCACGAGTTCTGGGGCTACCTGTATCACCTCGACGCGATGCAGGGCGTGAGCTTCCCCGACATCAACAAGACGCCGACCCAGCAGACGGTCATCGCCGCCGTGCCGGAACACGCCGATCCCGGGGCTTCCCGACGTCGCGGGCGCCGTGGATCCAAAGGCAGCGCCGTGCCTGACACCGCCGCGGCCGGTGCTGTCGTGCAGATCCTCCGACGGCACGGCGAAGAACCAGACGTGCAAGGACGAAGGTCCGCTCACGCTCGAGCGTTCCAAGACCGTGGACGAGGAGATCTCGGCCAAGGTCATCGACTTCCTCGACCGCAACGACCCGAAGAAGACGGACAAGCCGTTCTTCGTCTGGTACAACCCGGCGCGGATGCACGTCACGACCGTTCTGCCCGACAAGTACCTGGCGATGGTCGGCGAGCCCGGCGGCAAGGACTGGGGCGTCAACGAGGCCGGCATGAAGCAGATGGACGACAACATCGGCTACGTGCTGAAGAAGCTCGACGACATGGGCCAGTCGAACAACACGATCGTCGTCTTCACCACCGACAACGGCGCCGAAACCATCACGTTCCCCGACGGCGGCGTCACGCCGTTCAAGGGCGGCAAGCTCACGACCTGGGAAGGCGGCATGCGCGCGCCGTGCGTCATCCGCTGGCCGGGGGTCATCAAGCCGGGAACGATCTTCAACGACATCTTCGCATCGCTCGACTGGCTGCCGACGTTGGTCGAGATCGCCGGCGGACCAAAGGGCAACGCGCTGAACGAGCAGATCATGGCGGGAAAGTACCCGGGCATCGTCAAGACCAAGCTCGACGGCGTCAACCAGATCGATTACCTGACGGGCAAGTCGGCGAAGTCGGCGCGCGACGTCTTCTTCTACTACTCCGGGCCGCACCCGTCGGCGGTGCGCTACAAGAACTGGAAGCTGTACTTCGCGATGGTCAGCGATGCGCCCGAAGGATTCATCAACGGCGTGCAAACGCTGGGCTGGGCGCAGGTCGTCAACATCAAGCGCGATCCGTTCGAGGTCTCCGTAGGGTCGCAGATCAAGACCTTGTTCGGCCAGGCCGGTAGCCATCGCGTCGCCGTCGACCGCGTATATCTACGACTGGAATCTGCTGCCCATCGGCCAGGTCCTGTGGCTTCGCGAGCTCGAGTCCTACGTCGAGTTCCCGCCGATGCAGGATCCGGCCTCATACAACCTCGCGCAGGTCATGGATCAGGTCAAGAAGATGCAGACGGCGAGTCACGCCGGGCAATAGCCGGCCGATCGAACGGGCGCCGACGATCGCGAGCGCGCTTGTCACGGTTTCCAGGCGACGAGGAAGGCGATCGTCGAGTTTGTGCAGGCGACCACGACCCAAGGAAGTCCAAAGCGGGTGGCGGCACGCGGCTTGCGACGCTCGTGATGCACGACCACGCGAAGCGAGAGTATGCGTACGGACCGGCACCGGGGTTGCCCGCCACCCGCGTTGGAGCGTTCACGCAGCCGCTCTACGATGAAGCAAGGAAGGATGGCCGGATCGTCGTCAGCATGAAGGATGACTGGAAACGGATCTTCGCGCTCGAGGAGTAGCACCGTGTAGTCAACGTGAAGATGGGAAGGCGGCCCGCCCGCCACCCGCCCTTCACTTGTAGGTCGGCGACCGCTGCTTCGGCCGCGAGCCCATCGGGGTGCCGTGCGCGTCAACGCGCGTCGAGACCCGCGCGGCGTCTCAACGCGGCGAAACGGGGATCGCTTGCAAGCGAGGCGAGCTGCGGGTCGACGGCGAACCACACCACTTGCGAGTCGCGATACTCCACGCCTCGATCGAGCCACTCGAACGCCCGGTCCTGATCGCCGAGACCCGGGTGGACGAGTGCCCCGGGCTGGCGCGATGCGCGGCGGTGTGGCGGGTTCGCCCCGATGGGCAAGGTGGTGCGGGAGCACTGAATCCTACCGCTAAGCAGCTCCCCGCCGGCGACGGCAGTCCCGGAGCATCGGTCATACGCAGCGGGACCGCGCCTTCGGCAGGGACGTGCGGGGACGCCTTCAACCGCCGCCGACGGGCGGGATGACCGTTAGCTCGTCGTTGGGTTCGAGCGCTCGCCGGCGATCGCGTTCAAACTGGCCGTTAACCGTGAAGACTCGCATCCTCTGTGGCGCGATATCCAAGGCACGCAGCACATCCTCGATCGTGGCGCCATCGGCAACTTCGAGCACACCTCCCTCCGGCGTCCTGGACTTCAGCATCCCCATCAGCTTCAGGCGGATTCGCATGGCGCCGGGGGCAAGCGCGCGCAATTCGTAGCGGGCCGTCGTCAGGTCCTGGCGACGAATATGGCGTGCGCCGAGTTGGCCGGAGTCTTCGGATCGGCCGATCCGAAACGGAACAGCCGCGCTGCGGCCGGCCGGTGGAGCAGGGTCGTCCCGACGAGCTTTGCCGCCACGCCACACCCGACGTACGCACGGCGGATGTCGAATGGGTGGTCGCGCAGGTACTTCTTCCACGGTCCGAGCCGGGTCTCGGTTTGAATCATTCCCTTGATCATGCCGATGTCCGTGAGCATCCCCAGGTCGTCGGCCCTGCCCGTGAATATGGCGCCGGAAATCTGATCGTTGCTCCAGAGAAGCTTGCGATAAATGAAGCCGGTCGGATTGTCGATTGTCGTCACCTCGGCTGCCGTGTCGTTCCAACGACCGAAGCTCGCGCCTTGGAGGCCACAAATGTCGACCACGTTCATCGACAGGCTGCCAGGATAATGCACCTCGTGGCCCGCCATGTTGGCGCCGGCGACGCGGCCATGGTCCACTGCAGTCGGCTGAATCGGATGAACGGCGTTTTCGGCGCTGGACAGGACCGGACCTTGGGCCACGTCGCCGCCCGCATAGACGTGCGGGAAGTTTGTCTGCATCCGGTCGTTCACGAGAATCGCCTCGCCCGTGCTGATGCCCGATTTCTGGAGCAGCTCAAGGTTGGGACGGATGCCGGTCGCCAGGATCACGATGTCCGCAGCGAGCGATCGACCGTCGGACAGGTCGACAGCCTTCGTGCCGTCGGCTTGCTGTCGGATCTGACGAACCGTCACGTCACAATGGATCGGAATGTTTCGTGTCGCCAGCCAGCGCTGCGCATGGTCCGCGGCGGTCGCGTCGAGCATCCGCGGCAGGACGCGCCCTTCGCGCTCGACCACTGTCAGTTGCCACTTCCGCTTGTACATCGCGTTGAGCACGATGCAGCCGATGAAGCCGGCGCCGACGAGCACCACGCGCGGAGTGCGTCCTGCCGCCTGCAGCGTTTCCGCGAGCGCCAGAACGCGACCGGTGTGCGCGAGTGACCAGAGCGGCTCCACGCCCGGCAAATCGACGCCCGGAATCGATGGGCGGAGCGGCGACGAACCGGTGGCGATCAGCAGGTTGTCGAAATCCAGCGTGTTGCCGTCGCTCAACGTAACGGTCTTGCGCTTCGGATCGATGGTCACGACGCGGACGCCGAATCGGGTCGTGACATTGAGTTGCGTGAAGTAGGCAGCGTCCCCCGTGTGCACCTGCGCTTCGGGGATGCTTCCCGCCAGCCAGTACGGCAGCGCCATCCGGGAATGCGCGGGCTCGTCGCAGACCAGCGTGATGACCGACTGGCCGCTGTCGAATTGTCGAATCGTCTCGATGGCGTTGGTGGCGGCGGGTCCGCCGCCGATGATGACGTGATGCATGGTCTCGATCCCGTTAGATTGTCGCGGCCGCGTACGCCGGCTCCCCGCCCGATCAGGCGGACGCCAGGCCGAGCTCGGCCAGCTTCTCGCGCGTGGGCACGCCGTCTGCCGACCAACCGCGCTCGCGGTAGTACACCGGAAGCATGGCGTCCAGGTCGACGACGACGCCGGCCGACGGTCCGCTCTTGTGCGCGTCCTTCAGCAGTCGCTGCGGCAGCGTGTCGTCGGCTCTGGTGAGCCCCGCTTTCAGATTGAACAGGCGCTCGACGTTCCAGGTGCGCTCGCCGACCAGCACGAAGTCATCGGCCGTATAGGGGATGCCACGCACTGCGGCAGTGCAGGGGACGAGCGATTCGAGCGGCCCGCCCGAGGCGCCGATGAACATGCAGGTGCCGGTGTTGTCGTGCGCCGTGGTGCGGTTTTGCTCATGGACCACCCACTCGCTCTTCCCCACCGGCGTGTGGGGGTCCATGGCACCCGAGGTCTCGACACCTGGCGTCCACGCGCGGAGGTGGCATGCGCCGCGGTTGCACGTGGCATAGGCGATGCCCATCCCCTGGAAGCCGCGCGGGTCGTATGCGGGAAACTCCTGACCTTTCACACCCATGAACACGTCCGGGTGCCGGAATTTCTCGCCCATTCGCTTCGATCCCTCCGCGATTTCGTTGCCGAAACCCTCGCGATAACCGGTCGCCTCGACCATCCGCACGAGCGCTTCGGCCGAGCCGAACCGCAATGGCAACTCGACGTCGTCATCCCTGATAACGCCCCGTTCGTAGAGCTCCATGGCGGCCGCCAGCGAAGCGCCCATCGAGATCGGGTCGAGGCCCAGGTCGTTGCACAACCAGTTCGCCTTGAGGACTGCGTCCAGATCGCCAACGCCGCAGTCGGGACCGAGCGCCCATGCGTTTTCGTACTCGGGGCCTTCGCCCGCGTGCTTCCAGTTGCGCGGGTGCATGTTCACCAGGTACTTGCCCGAATGCTCCCCCAGGCGCGTCACCCGACCGCACGCAATGGTGCAGGCGAAACACGCCTTGTTGGCGACCATCCGCGTTTCCTTGATGGTGTTGCCGTTCAGGTTCTCGTACTGCTCGAACTGCCCCTCGAGGAAGTTGCGCGTCGGCAGGCCGCCCATGGCCTGCGTCATGTCGATCGTAGCGGCCGTTCCCAGGTCCGTGAACGCCATACGGCCAGGGTTGTCCTGCATGGCGGCTCGCATTGCCCAGACTGCCTTCATGAACGCGACGGGGTCCGCCACGCGGACGCCGCCGGTGCCGCGAACGGCGATTGCCTTGAGGTTCTTCGAGCCCATCACCGCGCCGACGCCGCTGCGCCCCGCGGCGCGATGCTTGTCGTTCATGATGCAGGCGAACCGCACCAGCTTCTCGCCGCCCGGCCCGATGCACGCCACCCGCAACCCCGGAATCCCCAACTCCTGACGCAACCCGTCCTCGGTCTCTCCGACCCGGCGGCCCCAGTAGGGCCCGGCGTCCCGCAGTTCGACGTGGTCATCGTGAATGAAGAGGTAGACCGGTTTCGCCGCCCGCCCTTCGAGGACCACCATGTCGTAGCCCGCGAACTTGAGCTCGGGGCCCCAATGGCCGCCCGAGTTCGACGTGGTGATGGCGTTGGTCAGCGCGCCCTTGGTCACCACCATGTAGCGGGCGCCACAGGGCACCGGCGTGCCGGTCAGCGGTCCGGTGGCGAAGATCAGCTTGTTCGCGGGCGAAAGCGGGTCCACCCGCGGGTCGAGTTCTTCGTAGAGATAGCGGGCCGCGAGGCCGCGGCCGCCGATATAGTCGCGCAGCCAATCGGACCGGACGGCCTCGACCGCGATGCGGCCGGTCGTGAGGTCCACTCGCAGCAGCTTGCCGTTGAGTTCCTGCATGGTTCGCTCCTTCCGGTTCGCGTGGCGTGAGCGCCCGCTTGCGGTGGCGTGTCCGCTAGGCGCCGTAGGCGTCGACGTAGTTGCGATGGACTTTCGCACCCCACGGCGCGAACCACTGCCCCGACTGCGACGAGTCTTCGTACACGATCGCCTGGGTCGGGCACGCGGTGGCGCACGCCGGCTCCCCGCCGCAGAGGTTGCACTTCGCGGCCTTGCCGGAATGCGGCAGCGTGAACACGGTGCCGAACGGACAGGCGATCGTGCACAAATGGCAGCCGATGCACAGCGAGTCGATGACCACCTTGGCACCGGTCTGGGGGTCCAGCGCGATTGCATTCACCGGACAGGCATTCATGCACCATGCCTCGTCGCATTGCAGGCAGGTGTACGGGGCGTAGCTCGCTTCCTCGTCGAACACGTGGACGCGGATCAGGCTCTTCGACGGCGCAAACGTGCCCGTCTGGACCCACGAACAGGCGAGCTCGCATTGCATGCAGCCCGTGCATCTGTCGGGCACGATGTTCAGCGCTTTCGTCATGGCATCCTCTCATCAACGACCGTCGCAGCTTCGAACCTCCCTGGCCCCGCATGACCCATCGCCCCTTCTGATCAATCGCGTTCGCGGTCGCCGGAAAGACAAGTGTACAGACGTGGATTATGGCGATTCAACTACTTTCGCGTTATAGGCATGGTGCCCATCCGTGGGACCAATGGCAGGCGAAGATTGTGACTCACCGCAATTGCCACTGATCCAACACTCTGTACCAAATCGCCGGGGAGAGCCGGTCGGGCAAGGACCGGCTACGTGCACTATCATGCGGGCGATCGCCTGGTGCCAGCATTGGTGGCGGGATCGACGGGGAATTCGCATGTACAGAACCGATAAGCCTCGGCATTGGGCCGGATTCATCGTGGCATTGTTGCTGCTTGCGCCAGCGTGCGCGTTTGCAGACAACGCTTCAGCGCCCACGGTCACGGGCTACACGATCCGGATCTTTGGCCGGCCTGCCGGCACCCAGACCACCACCGTCGCAGCCGATGGGCGCGTTTCAGTGGAATTCAGCTACCGCGAAAATGGGCGCGGGCCGGACCTGCACGAGGAAATCACGCTTGCGTCGGACGGTACACCGTTGTCGCAGCGCGTGAGCGGTAAGACGGAAATGGGCGCGCCAATTGATGAGAACTTTCAGCGTGACGACGCTGGCGCGAAATGGAAATCCCTTGCCGACGAAGGAAGGACCGACTCCCGCGCCGCAACGTTGTATGTTCCGCTGAATTACACGTTCGAGACGCTGTCGCAAATGGTGCGCGCGTTGACGAATGCGCCGGAGCGCAAGCTGCCGGCCCTCCCGGTCGGGACTGTCACCCTGGAGCGTCTGCAGGAGGCAGACATTGTCAACGACGGGGTGCGGCGCACGGTCGCGCTCTACGCCCTGACCGGCCTCGATTACTCGCCGACCTACGTATGGATGAGCGAGAAACCCGAGTTCCGGCTGTTCGCCTTCATCTATCCAGGATTCATGCAGACAGTGGAAACTGGCTGGGAGTCACAGGGCGACAAACTGGAAAGCCTGCAGAAGGACGCCGAATACCAGCTGCTTCGGGCGCTCGCACAGCGCCTCACGCATCACCTGCCCGACCCGATCGTGATCCGCAATGCCCGAGTGTTCGATTCGGAGCATTCCCGGATGCTGCCCGGGCAGCGCGACGTTTACATCAACCGCGGCCAAATTGCCGCGATCTACGAAGCGGGTTCACACTCGCGTGCGGCTGCTACGCAGATCGATGCCCAGGGACGCGTGCTGATGCCGGCCCTCTTCGACATGCACGACCACGAAGACAGATGGCGTGCCGTGCTGCAGATCGCCGGCGGCGTGACCACGGGGCGCGACATGGGCAACGACAATGCCGCATTGGCCGACCTGATGGGGCGGATCGATGCTGGCGAAACCGTGGGCCCGCGCATCGTGCGGCTCGGTTTCATCGAGGGCAAGAGCCCGTACTCGGCCGGCAATGGCATCCTGGTCGACAGTCTGCAGGCAGCTAACGATGCCGTGGATTGGTATGCCCAGCGCGGCTACCGCCAAATCAAGCTCTACAATTCCTTCAAGCCGGAATGGGTGAAGGAAACCGCTGCGTACGCGCACAGCCGCGGCATGCGGGTCAGTGGCCATGTGCCAGCCTTCATGCGTGCCGAGCAGGCGATTCTTGACGGCTACGACGAGCTGACACACATCAACCAGCTCATGCTCAACTTCTTCGTCAAGCCTGATGATGACACGCGTACGCTGGCACGCTTCTACCTGATCGCGGAGAACGCCAACACACTCGATCTCGACTCGAAGAGGGTGCAGGATTTCATTGCCTTGATGCGGGCCCACGGCACCGTGCACGACACCACCCTTGCCGTATTTGAGGGCATGTTCACGCAACGACAGGGCGAGGTTGCCCCGGGCTACGTCAGCATCGCCGATCACCTCCCGCCGGTGGTACAGCGCGGACTACGGCAGAACTCGATGGATGTCACGGCAGCCAACGTAGATCGTTACCGCGCCTCGTACGCCAAGATGCTGGAAATGGTGGGCCGCCTCTACAAGGCTGGCGTGCCGCTGGTGGCGGGCACGGATGACACCGCCGGCTTTGCTCTGCATCGCGAACTGGAGCTATACGTCCAAGCCGGCATCCCGGCGGCCGAAGCCCTGCACATTGCCACTTGGAACGGGGCCAAATACATCGACCAGTTGGCGCAGCTCGGCTCGGTCAGTCCGGGCAAGCGCGCCGACCTGCTGCTGGTAGATGGCGATCCGACGCGAAACATCTCCGACATCCGCCATATCGCCATGGTCTTCAAAGACGGCGTGGCTTACTACCCCGCCGAGATTTACAAGGCGATCGGCATCGAGCCATTCGCTCCGGCAGTCGCCGCGACGGTGCCAAAGATTGCCAGGAATCCCGGCAACGTGTCCGTGTCTGCACAGTAGCGAGCCAGCGCGTGCTCGCCTATTGACCCTTGTCAACATCTGCGCACCCCGAAAGCGTGAAATAGGAAATGCCAGGCTGGCGGCGCCAGAGCCGCAGGTGGACGTCCGGGTTCCCGTCGATTTTCCGCGCAAACGTGCCCCGCCGGCTTCTGGATCACCGGGCGCCGCTTGGCGCGCGTAGTTCGCAACCGGAGTTGACGAGCATGACACGCGAGGCCCGCAAGGTCGTCATCATCGGCGCAGGCATCGCGGGACTGTGCACGGCGGTCCATGCACGGCGATGCGGCTACGACGTGGAGGTGCTGGAGAAGCACGACGCTCCCGGAGGCTTGGCCACCAGCTGGCGCCGCGGCAACTACACATTCGAGACCTGTCTCCATTGGCTGCTCGGCTCGAATCCCGTCCGGCCGATGTATTCGCAATGGCAGGAGGTATTCGATATCGACCAGCTGACGTTCGTGCAGCCGGAAGTGTACGTGCGCCTGGAGACCGAGCACGGCGAGTCCCTGAGCGTCTACTCGAACCTCGAGCGCATGGAAGCGGAGTTCCTGAGGCAGGCGCCGCAGGACGCCGCGGAAATCCGGCGTTTCGCCTCGGCCGCGCGCAGGCTGGCCAATTTCCCGATGCCTGACCCGACCGAGGAGGCGCCCGGCCGATGGGTCGCCATGCTGCGAACCCTGCCATACCTGACCTTGCTGCGCCGATGGTCCGGCATGAGCGTCGGGGACTACGGCAGGCGGTTCAAGCACCCGTTGCTCAGAGCCTTCTTCGCTGGCGGCGAATATCCTGAGCTGTCCGCATTGGCCCTGGTCTTCACTCTCGCCTGGATGAGCGAGCGCGACGCTGGTTACCCGATCGGTGGCTCGCAGGCCGTCATCCGGCTCATCGCCGACAATCTCCAAGGCCTCGGAGGGCGCCTGCGACCGGGCGCCAACGTTGAGCGGATCCTCGTGGAGGGTGACGCCGCGGTCGGCGTTCAGCTCGCCGGCGGTGAGACCGTCGCGGCGGACTGGGTCATCTCCGCCGCCGATGGCCACGCCACGATTTACGATCTGCTCGGCGGCAGGTACACGGGCGCGGCCACTGCCAAGGTCTACAGCACCTTGAAGACGTTCCCGTCCTATCTGCAGGTTTCGCTCGGCGTGGCGCGTGACCTTTCCCGGCAGGCCGGCTTCGTGACGCGACTCCTCGATGCCCCGCTCACCGTCGATCCCGGCACCGAGCTGCACCAGGTCTCCTTCCGCTTCTTTCATTTCGATCCGACGTTCGCACCGCGGGGAAGTACCGCGGTGACGTGTTTTCTCCCGACATTCAATTATGAGTACTGGGTTCAACTGCGCCAGCACGATCCGGCGCGCTATGAGGCGGAGAAGCATCGCATCGCCGAAGCGGTGATTGCGATCCTGGAGCGGAGCGTCGCTGACGTCCGCCAGGAGATCGAGGTGATCGATGTGGCAACGCCGGCCACTGTCATCCGCTTCACGGGAAACTGGAAGGGAAGCATGGAAGGTTGGATCCCAACACCCGGCACCGGCTTCAGGCCGTTGCGCAGGACCCTGCCCGGGTTGCGGCAGTTCTTGATGGTGGGCCAATGGGTCATGCCCGGCGGCGGGCTGCCTTCGGGTCTGATGACGGGACGATCCGCCATTCAATGGGTCTGCAAGCGGGATCGGGTGCCGTTCGCCGCCCGCCCGGTCTCTCGCTAATTCTGCTTGCCGTGCCGGTGCGGCGCCGACCCGGCAGCCGCGGCGGTCGAACCCCGCTTGACTTAACGCAAATGTCGTCAGCCGCGATGCGACTAACATGAATCGCGGGCTGCGCGACCGCCGACGCCTGGCGTGGAACTGGCAGCGCAGCCTCCCATCCGCGGATTTCAATCAACGTGGTGCGTGGCATGTCCGGTGTGACCCTGAAGAACGTCGTCAAGCAGTTCGGCGCGGTCAAAGCGGTCGACGACCTGTCCATCGAAATCCAGGACAAGGAGTTCGCCGTGCTGGTGGGGCCCTCGGGTTGCGGCAAGACCACGGCGCTGCGCATGATCGCGGGCCTCGAGACCATCAGCTCCGGCGAGATCTACATCGGCGACACGCGCGTCAACGACCTGCCGCCCAAGGATCGGGACATCGCGATGGTGTTCCAGAACTACGCCCTGTATCCGCACATGAACATCCGCGAGAACATGGGCTTCGGACTCAAGATCCGGAAAATGTCCAAGGCGGAGATCGATGCGCGGGTGCAGGAGGCCGCCGACATCCTCGGTCTCCACGAGCTGTTGGAGAGGAAACCCAAGGAACTGTCCGGCGGCCAGCGGCAGCGCGTGGCGGTGGGGCGGGCGATCGTGCGCAAACCCAAGCTGTTCCTGTTCGACGAGCCGCTGTCCAACCTCGACGCCAAGCTGCGCGTGGCGATGCGCGCCGAAATCAGCAAGCTGCATCGCCGTCTCGGCGCCACCATCATCTACGTCACCCACGATCAGGTCGAGGCCATGACCATGGCCGACCGGATCTTCATCATGAACAAGGGCCTCCTGCAGCAGAGCGGCGCACCGATGGAGGTCTACGCGAAGCCGGCCAACCGCTTCGTTGCCGGCTTCATCGGCTCGCCGGCAATGAATTTCATCGACGCAACGGTGGTCGCCCCGGACGGCGGACTGTTCATCGACGCCGGCGGCTTCCGGGTCAGGGTGCCCGAATCATTCCGTCCGCGGCTCCAACCGTATGCCGGCCGGCAGGTCGTGTTCGGCGTTCGGCCCGAGGATATCGCGCCGCACGACGCCTCGGCGGGGGCGGACAACGGCAACACGGTGACGGCGCGGGCGGAAGTCGTGGAAACGCTGGGCTCGGAGATATTCGCGCATCTGACGTGCGGCGCGCATTCCATCGTCGCCCGGATGGACGTGCCGGAAACGCCCGCTTCGCGTCGGTGAAACGCTGGACGGTGGATCTGAAAATGGCGAAGACGCATGTCTTCGACGCGGAGACGTCGCAGACCATCATCTAGGAGCCGGAACGAGTACGCGGCGGCACACAGCTAGATGCGCCGGAACCAATTTCTTACCATGTGAAGGAGGGTGTATGAGAAAGGTCGTCAGGAATACGCTGGTTGCACTGGCTTCACTCTGCATTGCCGCGAGTGCCATGGCGCAGGCCCCGACCAAGGAGATTCGCGTGCTGCTCGCGAACCATCCTTACGGCGAGCTGCTCAAGGCAGCCATTCCCGAATTCGAAAGCGCGACGGGGATCAAGGTCAATGCGGAGAGCCTCCAGGAGAGTCAGCTCACCACCAAGCTCACGACCGAGTTCGCCACCAATTCTTCCTCGGTCGACGTGTTCATGACCCGTCCCTTGCAGGAAGGGAAGATGTTCTACAAGAACGGCTGGTACGAGCCCCTCGCCGGCTACGACTTTTCCGATTACCCGAAGAACGTGATGAGCGTCGCGACGTTCGGAGCGAAGTCCTACATCGTTCCGCTGGTGACCGAATGGCAGGTGCTCTATTACCGGAAGGATCTCCTCGCCGCCGCCGGAATCAAGGTTCCCGCCACCTTCGACGAGCTCGAGGCCGCGGCCAAGAAGCTCAATTCCGACAGCGTCGCGGGTTTCGCCTCGCGCGGCAAGGGCGCGGCGGCCGTTACCCAGCTGTCGAGCTACGTCTACAACTACGGCGGCCAGTATCTCGACAAGGGCGTCGCCGTCTTCGACTCCAAGCCCGCGGTCGACGCCATCCGGTTCTACGGGAAGATTCTCGGCAACTACGGGCCCAAGGGCGTCACGTCGATGTCCTGGGAGAACATCATGCCGCTGTTCCAGGCCGGAAAGGTCGCCATGTGGACGGATGCCTCCGTGTTCTATGGCCAGATCATCGATCCTGCCAAGACGCAGGTCGGCGCGGACAAGGTCGGCATCGCGAATTTCCCGGCGGGACCGAAGACGAATTCGCCGTTCATCGTGACGTCGTGGGGCATCGCCGTCGCGAAGCAGTCGAAGAAGAAGGACCTGGCGATGAAATTCGTCGATTGGGCGACGAGCAAGGAGCTCGCGGCCAAGGGGATGCTCGCCAACATCACGATGGCGCGATCCTCGGTCTGGGAAGACAAGGCGGTCCTGGCGAAAGTGAATCCCGGCCTGGTTGAAACGCGCGCCTTCGCCGCCAAGAACGGCTATCCGCTGGATCGTCCGTACATGAGCGCCGTCGGCGAAGCGCGTGACCTGATCGGTGAGTTGGTCATCGAATCGATCAACACCAAGGGCGCGTCGCCGAACCTCGACAAGATGGCGAAGGAGAAAGTCGAAAAGGTGAACGAGCTTCTCCAGGACACCGGCGAATACGGAAAGTGAACGGAGCGTGAGCGGCAACTCGCAAGGATCAGCGCCTCTGGACTAGCGATGTCGAAACAGCGCATGAAGGCAGCGCCGGCCATCCGCGGACGTACGCGCCGGATGGCCGGCATCCGCTCGCCGGCGGTGCCGCGGATCGAGCTCCGGCAAGCGGCGGGTCGGCGCATGATCCAAGCGAACCTGGCGGAACGGAATCTGCGACGATTGTTCCCGCTGCCGGCGGTCATCTTCGTCGCCATGCTGATGGTCTTTCCCGTTCTCTACACGTTGTATCTCAGTTTCACCAACTGGAATCTCACCTCCGGGATGCCCCCGACGTTCGTCGGCTTGAAGAGCTACGAGCGGGTGCTGACGGAGCCGCGTTTTCTGAATGCGCTGGCCAAGACGTTCGCGTTCACTTTTTTCGCGGTCGCGATCGAGGGTGTTCTCGGCGTCGCCGCCGCCCTCATCCTGAACCGCGCCTTTGTCGGCAAGAGCCTCGCCAAGCTGCTGCTTCTGCTGCCGCTCGTGGCCACGCCGGTTGCCGTCGGGATCGTGTTCAATCTCTTCTTCGATCCGACCATCGGCCTCGCCAACTTCGTCCTGCAGTCGGTCGGATTGCCTCCCGGCCTGTGGATTTCGAACGAAAGGTCGGTCATCCCGTCGCTTGTCCTCGTCGACGTGTGGCAGTGGACGCCGATGATCACGCTCATCGTTCTTGCCGGTCTCGCCGGGCTGTCGGAAGAGCCGGTCGAAGCCGCCCGCATCGATGGCGCGAGCGAGTGGCAGATCATCCGGTGGGTGACGATTCCCATGGTCATGCCGGTGATTCTCACCGCGCTGATCCTCCGCCTGATCGACGCACTGAAGACGTTCGACATCATTTTCGCCATGACCGGCGGCGGTCCCGGCTACGCGTCGGAAACGCTCAACATCATGGGCTTCAAGTACAGCTTCGACTATTTCCGGATGGGCCAGTCCGCGGTCATTCTGGTCGTCCTGTTCCTGGTCGTCTTCGGTTGCAGCCTCGGGATCATGAAGCTGCGCGGTGCGTCCGAAGTCTAGGCGGACCGTGACCTGCCGGCGCCCGAGGAGGAGTCCCCGATGAACAGGAAATACGCGTCGAGCGTCATCTTCTATCTCGTCGTCATCGGGATCGCGCTCGTCGTGCTGTTCCCGTTTCTCTGGATGCTGTCGTCGTCGTTCAAGACGCAGATCGATATCATCTCCTGGCCGCCGAAGATCTTCTTCACGCCGACGCTGCAGAATTACCAGAAGGTGTTCGGAGAACAGGATTTCCTGAAATATTTCCTGAACTCGACGATCGTCGGCACCGCCGCCGTGGGCCTGTCGCTCGTCCTCGGACTTCCCGCGGCGTATTCGATCTCGCGGTTCGCGCAAGGAAAGCTCGCCGTGTTCATTCTGCTGGCGCGCCTGATGCCGGGAATCTCGTTCCTGATGCCGTGGTACATCGTCTTTTCGCGGCTGGACCTGATGGACAGCTACACGGCGTTGATCCTGAGCCACACGCTCATCGCGCTGCCCATCGTCATCTGGATCATGTCGACCTATTTCGGCACCATTCCGCGCGAGATGGAGGAGTCGGCGATGGTGGACGGTGCGACCCGCCAATACGCGTTCTGGAAGATCATCCTGCCGCTGTCGGGGCCGGGCATCATCACCGCGACGACGCTGTCCTTCATCTTTTCCTGGAACAACTTCATGTTCTCCCAGGTGCTCAGCATGGAGAAGACGAAGACGCTTCCGATCGCGGTCTACAACTTCATTTCCTATGCCGAGGTCGACTGGGGCGGCGTGATGGCCGCCGCCGTCGCGATCATGGCGCCGGCGATAGTCCTGACGATGATCTTCCAGAAGTACGTGGTGAAGGGGCTGACGATGGGTGCGGTCAAGGGTTGAGATCGTCGTGGCGATCCAGTTCGCCAGCACTTCCGCTATTTCGGCCATGATTTCCGGATCCTTGCGCCCGGTGCGCGCGGGGACGTGAAACGCGTGATCGGCATCCTCGAACAGTCTCAGCGTGGCGCGCGCACCCAGCTGTCCCACCCGTGTTCGCAGGAGTTGCAGATCGGCGAGCTGATCACGCGTTCCCTGGATGAACAGCATCGGGATTTGCACCGCGAGAAGGTGGGCGCCGCGCTCGTCGGAAGGCCGTCCGGCCGGATGAAGCGGAAAGGCGAGGAACACGAGGCCGCAGACTCCGGGCAGCGGTGATGCGGCTTGCGCCTGCGACGTCATGCGGCCGCCGAACGATTTGCCGCCGGCGAAGAGCGCGAGCTCCGGCAGCAAGCGTGACGCTGCCGCGACGGCGGTGCGAACGGCGGCCTGGGCGACCTTCGGCGGGTCGAGGCGCCGCGAGCCTTGCTCCATGTAGGGAAACTGATAGCGCAACGTGGCGATGCCGCGCTCGGCGAGTCCATTTGCGATCGCAGCCATGAACGGGTGCGTCATCCCCGCGCCCGCCCCGTGCGCCATGACGTAGCAGGCGCTGGCTTGCGGCGGGCGCTGCAGCAATCCGGAAACGTGCCGCGTGTCGTCGACAGCTATCGTCACCGGCTGGGGACTCGTGCTCATCGCTTAACGATCCCGGGAAGGTTTTTCATCCCTGCTCCGGTCAAAGTCTAGCAACGCCATCGGCGGATGTCACACGTGACGCTCGTTCCTCCGGACCGCGCCAAACGATTGGATTGCAGCGGCACGCGATCGGTTGCGCGCACGGTCGACGCGGCTTACATTTGGGGTGGACAACGGCAGGATCATTCGTGCCAACCCTACCAAGAGTCGCCATCGCCTGCCAGGGCGGGGGCAGCCACGCGGCGTTCGCCGCGGGCGTGCTCTTGCATCTGCTCGCCGCGGGCACGCGGGATCGCTTCGAGCTGGTCGCCTTGAGCGGCACCTCCGGCGGCGCGATGTGCGCGTCGCTCGCCTGGGCGGGGATGCAGACGGGAGGACCCGACGAGGCGTGCGCGCGCCTCACGCGCTTCTGGGGCGACCTCGAGGTGCACGATCCCGCCGATGCCGCCGTCAACTTCTGGAGCGTTTGGCTCGCGCGGCTTCCCGTCAGCGTAGAGATCAGTCCGTACGCGTACGAGCCGGTCGCCGAGACCACGCTGCGCGCGCTCCTGCGGAAGCATCTCGATCTCGAGAGCCTACGCGCCCGACCTGCGCCGGAAGCGGCCGAAGCTCTTGGTCGGCGCAACCGATATCCAGAGCGGCGACCGCGTGATCTTCGACGGCGAAGGGCTCACCTATGATCGGGTTATCGCCTCCGCCGCCGTTCCCCCGATCTTCCGCGCCGTGAACGCCGACGGCCGGCTCTACTGGGACGGTCTGTTCAGCACCAATCCTCCGGTGCGCGAGTTCACCGATCTTGCCGAGCGGCCGGACGAGATCTGGGTCGTGCAAATCAATCCCCAGCACCGCCGTGAGGAGCCGAAGAGCGCGCGCGAGATCGCGGACCGGCGCAACGAGCTTTCCGGAAACCTGTCGCTCGGTCAGGAACTGTATTTCATCGACCGGATCAACCGCCTCCTCGTTGACCACGCGACGCTTCGCGCCCGGTACAAGCACATCACGATACGCATCGTCGAGCTCGGCTTGACCGACCTCGACTATCCGTCGAAGCTCGATCGCAGCCCCGGTCTCATCGATCGTCTCATCGCCGACGGCAAGCGGCGGGCGCCCTGGTTCTTTTCGCCGAAGTCGCTTTGGCCGCGCGACGGGTGCGTGCCGGCAAGGGCCGTGCGGCCCGGGCAAGACGATCGGCGTTAGCCCGCATGCGTCGCCACGACGCACTCAATCCCATTCCGGAGGATTGGCCGCGCGCCCCGATGGCAGCGCGACATTTGCGCACCGTCGCGGATTCGGGGCAGAATCCGCCGACGCGATCCGGCTCCGCATCCGGCCGGGCGTGAGGTGAGGTTTGCGCGGGTGCGCCGACATGGAGGAAAAAGCAAATGGCCAAGTACCTGTTCGAAGCCCGCTACACGACCGAAGGCGTGAAGGGACTCCTGCACGAGGGTGGAACCGGCCGTCGCGCCGCGATCGACAAGATGCTCCGCGGCCTCGGCGGAGAAATCGTCGACATGTACTACGCGTTCGGCGACGTCGATGTCTACCTGATCGCGGAACTGCCGAACAACGTGGCGGCCGCTGCCGTGGCCCTCGCCGTCAATCATGCCGGTGCCGCGGTCACCAAGACGGTCGTGCTGATGACGCTGGACGAGGTGGACAAGGCGTGTCACACGACCGTTTCCTATCGGCCACCGGCGTAAGGCGCGACCCGCCGAACGCAAGCGCGGCAGCGCCTGCCCCGCGCGAAGTTGCCGCCGGCGCGGCGCGCGCGACGCGATCAGGACACGATATAGGCCGCGGTTCCGGTGGAAAGCAGTTCGCCATCGGCGCCGTGGAGCTCCATGCGGGTCGAGGCCACGCGTGAGCCGATGCGCATCACCTCGAGCGCGCAGATCGAAATGCTCGCCGATGCCCGGTCGCAGGTAATCGATCCGCAGATCGATCGTGCCGACCCGGGAGAAACGCGCCAGGCGCTTCGCCACCGACTCGTCCATGTGGCGCGCGCCCAGTGCGGCCATCACCGCCAGACCCGCCATCGCATCGAGACCGGCGCTGATCACGCCGCCGTGAAGCCGGTCGTGGGCGAAGTTCCCGATCAGTTCGCGCCGCATGTCGATGCGCCCGCAGACGAGCTCCGGCGTGACCGAGGTGATCTTGAGCCCCAGTAGCTGGTTGAAGATGATCTTCTCTTCGAAAATACTGATGAGCGCCGCGATGAATTCGGGCTCGAATTCCTTTGACGGAGCGGCGTGTCTGGGCATGGCGGGCAAGGCGTGTGGAGGGGGTCGACGAAGCCTCCCATTCTGTCATGTTTGCGGCCGCACGCTTGGCGACAACGCGACGGCGCCTGGCATCGTTCGGCATCGCCCGATGTCGGCGGTCGGCGCACCGCGGACGGCTTACTGACAGATGGTGCCGGGCGCGGCGAAGATCTCGCGCGTGATCTCTTTGGTCTGCGCGATGCCGTCGATACTGTAGGCGAAGGTGGCCGTGTTGCCATCGGTGAAGGTCAGCGTCACGTTGCCGGTTGGCGTGCCATCGACTTGCGCCGGATCGAACGGAATGGCTTTGAACGCCGGCCCGCTGACCGCCTTCACCAGCGTTCCTGTGTAGACGCTGGGCGCCGTCCGGGTCGCCGCCACCACCAGCCACAACGGGCCGCCGTCGAGACCGAACGTGAACCAGGTCGCGAAGATCGTATTCCCCTGATGGGTGAGGTTGATGCCCCATCCGGGCTCCGATCCCGGCGGAGCGTTCCACCAGAGTCCCTCGAAGTTGGTGGCCAGCGCGAAGTTCGGCTGCGCGGCGAAGACGCACGTTGGCACCGGGCTGCCGAACACTTCGCGCGTGATCGTCTTGGTCTGCACGAACCCGTCCACCGAATAGGCGAGCGTCGCATGGTCGAGGTCGGTGAACGTGATCGTGGTCGCACCCACCGGCGTCGCCACGACCTTGCCCGGATCGAAGGCATTGAACGGGGGGCCGGTACCGGTGAACAGGTTGCCCGAGAACACGTTCGGCGCCGCCGGCGTCGCGGTTGCCGACCCGACCAACCACAGCGGCTTGCCATCCAGCCCGAACGTGAACCAGGTGGCGAAGAGGGTGTTGCCCTGATGGTTGAGGTTGATCCCCCATCCCGATTCCGAGCCGGCCGGCGCATTCCACCACAAGCCCTGGTAGTTCGCCGGCGCCTGCACGCCACCCAACGAGGCTCTTACCGCGGCACCGGCGTCGAGCATGCCCGCACCGCAGGTGCTCGTCGTGCAATAGCACTCCCCTTGGTCGACTTGCGGCGAGCCGACCGGTCTTGGCGCGACGCACTGCGGCGTCGGCACGCCATCGCTGTCGCTGCCGCCGGTGGTCGGGAACGGCCGGGCGCTGGCGCGCAGCGTGGCGAGCACTTCTGCCGGCGTGAGCGCCGGCTTTGCCGATAGCATCAATGCCGCGGTGCCCGCTACCAAGGGTGCCGAGAAGCTCGTCCCCAACGAGACGTTGAAGCTGTCGGTGTAGATCGAGCCGCCGGCGGCGTCGGGTACCGGAACGGTGAGCCCGCTGTTGGCTGCCGTGAGAATCGGGTAGAGGCATGGTTCGCCTTCGCCGATGTTGACGCAGTTGCCACCCGGTGCGCTGATGGCGATTTCCGGTCCGAGGTCGGAGAACCCGACTTTGCTGCCGACGTGGCGCAACCCCGCGACGGCGATGACGCCGGCGCAACTCGCCGGCGTCCCCACCGCATGGCCGGTGCTGTTGCCGGCCGCCGCCACCACCACGGCGCCGACGGCATTGACCCGCGCCACCGCATCGATATAGGCGCTGGTGCAGGGACCCTCTCCGCTGAGGCTGAGGTTCAGCACCCGCGCCGGGTTCGGGTTGGCCGGTACGCCCGGCACGACCAGGCCGGCCGCCCAGAGCATCGCGGCGATGATGTCGGAATCGAAGCCGCCGCATTTGCCCAGCACCCGCACGGGCAGCACGCGCACGTTGCGCCCCACACCGGCCATGCCGATGCCATTGCTGGTCAGCGCACCGATCAGGGCGCTGGTCTGCGTGCCGTGCCACGAGCTGTCTTCGGCCACGGTGTTGCAACCGTTGAATGCCCCGCCCCTCTGCTGGACTTCGGCCAGCGTGAGCCAGTCGCCCGGGTCGGAAGCGTCGGCGTCGCGTCCGTCACCGTCATTGGCGGTGGGCGCGTCGCTGATCATGTCGTAGCCCGGCAGCAGGTTGCCGCCGGCGGCCACGCGCTGGAGATCGGGGTGATCGAACCGCACGCCGGTGTCGATCACGGCGACGACGATGCTCGCGCCGCCGGCGCTCGCGTCCCACGCCGGTTCGACATTGATCGACGATTGCACGTCGCCTGTCGGCGCGCGCAAATACCACTGACCGACTGCGGGCCCGCCGGTGGTTCCCGCAACCGCCGGGCCGGCGAGGTACAACGGATCGTTCGGCGCGGCCGCGTGGCGGCGGCGCCGGTCGGGCACGGCGTATTCGATGTCGCTCTCGGCCGCGAGGCGCTGCGCCAGCTCTTCCGAGGTCATGCCCGTCGCGAACACCACTTGCGTGCGCTCGGCCACGCCGGCGCCCGTGCGCAAGGCGACGCGCACGCGCTTGCCGAGCGCCGCGGCCTGATCGGCTCGTTGCGCGGCGGCGGTCGGCAAGTCCTTGCGCAGCAGCGGCGAATCGGCCTTGTACTTGACGATCACGCGCGCGCTTTCGTCCGCGGCCGCGCTCTGCGCCCGGGTTTGCGAAACCGGCGACAGCAGCAGCAACGCGCACCCTACGGCCAAGGAGAAAAACGGCTTGCGCATGAGGGAGGTCTCGTTTCGGCTTGCTCGGGGCGACGATCGGCACCACGCACCCGATCCGATGCCGCGATCGGTCGCTCGCGGCGTCCACACAAGAGCCGGATTGATCTTCGTCAGGACGCGAAGTTCCGCGACGCGGTCGCTTCCGCGGTGCGGACGTGCGGCCGGGGAGGGCGGATGATCGCCTTCCCGGCAGCACGATACCAGATTGCGCTTGCTCGATTTCTCCGCATCGCCCCGGGGCAGCCCGGGGTCGAAACGCGCGCTACGCGGGGGCGTGCCAGCCCGCGTCGGCCCACAGCTCGCCGCTCACCGCCGAATTGGCGAGCATGAAGCAGATCGCGTCGGCGATCTCGTCGGGGCGGATCAACCGGCCCAATTGCGTGAACGGGAGGATGTGCTTGCTGATGTAGTCGTCGCCCATCGCCCGCACCATCGACGTGTCGGTGAATCCCGGGTGGATGACGCTGCAGCGCACGCCGTAGAACACGGCCTCCTTCATGATCGTCGCGGCGGCGCCCTCGAGGCCCGCCTTGGTGCTGGCGTAGGAGATCTGGCCGCGGTTGCCCTGCGACGATACCGAGCCGATGAATACGATCGAGCCTTGCATTCCCTCGGCCGGCTGCCAGCGCTTGAGGCCGCGGGCGGCGCGATCCTCGGCGATGCGGGCGATCATCTCGAGCGACCAGTAGACCGGCGCCACGAGATTCACGTCGACGACCTGCTTGAACCGCTCGATCGGATAGATGCGTGCCTGGCCGGTGACCTTGTCGATGCGGACGGCGAGATCGTCGCGTGTGATCCCGGCGGCCGGCACGCACATGGTGACGATGCCGAACTCTTCACTGATCAAATCGTATACCGTCTTGCGAAATGCCTCGTCGGTCGTGTCGCCCCGGAACGGGTAGGCGACCTGCCGGCCGACTTCCGCGTTGAGTTCGGCGGCGACCTGGACGATCGACTCGCCCATGTCCACCAAGGCCATCGCCCGCACGTCGCGGCGCGCCATCGTGATCGCGACCGCCTGTCCAATGCCGCTGGCGGCACCGGTCACTACCGCTACTTTTCCCGCAAATTCCATGAAGCCTCCCGAGGTCTTGGTGCGCTGCAGCATTGTATCCCCTTCATCCCGCAAGGTCACGGGAAAAGGAACTGCAAAATGGCCGTGCGGCAGCCTGTTTGACTGCCATCAAGAAGAGAGCTGACGGCGCCGGGAGTCCGGGAATCGATGCACCGATTCGGTGCGACAGCGGCCACCGCCACCGCAACGCCGCCGCCGATCAGGCCGGGAGCCGCGTTCGCGGCGATGAACTTGACGTGACCCATGGTCTTTAAGCGCCGATGTCCCATAGCGCCGCACCGTGCTTCAACGCGCTCTTCGCGACCACGGTGCGATGGATCTCCGATGTGCCGTCGAAGATCCGGTAGATGCGCGCATCGCGATAGAGCCGCTCGATCGGCATCTCCCTGCAATAGCCCATGCCGCCGAAGACCTGCACCGCGCGATCGGCCACGCGTCCCAGCGTTTCCGCCGCCTCGATCTTGACCATCGAGATCCAGTCGCGCGCGTCGCGGCCCTGATCGATCTTCCACGCGGCGTGCAGCAGCATGAGCCGCGCGGCGTTGATCTCGATCACGCTGTCGGCGATCATCTGCTGGATCAGCTGGAACTGGCCGATCGCCTTGCCGAACTGATGGCGCTCGTGGGCGTAGTCGGTCATCAGCTTCAGCAGGCGGCAGGCCTTGCCGACGGCGCGGGCGCCCACCTGACCGAGCCGCACGCGGCCCAGCGTCGAGTAGGCGAGGGCGAGGCCCTGGCCCTCCTTGCCGAGCAGATGCTCGTGGCCGAGCTTCACGTTCTCGAAAAAAAGCTCGACGTGACTGGTGCCGGTCAGGCCCATCATCTTCTGGTCGCGGCCGATGATCACGCCGGGCAGGTCCTTGTCGACGAGGAACAGCGACACGTGGCGTGGCCGCGCACCAGGATCGGTCACCGCCGACACGATGAAGAAGTCGGAAAAGAGGCCGTCGCTGATGAAGTGCTTGTTGCCAGTCAACGTATAGCCGTCGCCGCGCTTTTCGGCGCGCGTTTTGATCGCCGCGGCGTCCGAGCCGGCGCCAGGCTCGGTGATCGCGATCGAGCAGGTGCGTTCGCCGCGCACCGCCGGCAGCAGCCAGCGCTCCTTCTGCGCGGGCGTCCCTTCGAGCAGCGACTCGTAGACATTGCCGAACGCGCGCCGGATCAGGATGTCCTTGGTGTGCCCGAACTGCTCCTCGACCAGCATCGTGTCATGGGCCGAGAGGCCGCCGCCGCCGTACTCGACCGGGATGTTCATCGCGTAGAAGCCGAGCGCGCGCGACTTCTCGAAGATCGCGCGCGCCGTGGCCGGGTCGAGCTGGCCGGTGTCCTCGATCTCGTCCTCGAGCGGGATCAATTCGGTTTCGACGAAGCGGCGGACCGTGCCGACGATCATCGCCTGCTCTTCGGTGAGATCAAACTGCATGCGGGGTCTCCAGAGGTTGTGACGGGGAGCGCTCGGTCGAGCGGCTCGCGGCGGTGAAGTATTCGGAGCTCTTGCAGGCGTCGGAGAGCTCGGCGGCGGCGGCCTGCATGACGGGCGCCAGCGCGTGCATGCGCGCTTCGGTCAGGCGCACGCTGGGTCCGGCGACGCTGACCACGCCGACCACGCCGCCAGTAACGGGATGGCGCACCGCCGCCGCCATCGCGGACATTCCGGGCGCGGAGCTTTCGACCACCCACGCGTAGCCGCGCTTGCGCGCCGCCCGCAGCCGGGCGAGCAACGCGTCGATCGTGCGCGGGGCATTGGGGCCTTGGCCGTCGGACGGGCGGAAGCCCTGCCGGACCACGAGCTCGACCGCGTGCTCGTCGGTCAGGCAGGCGAGCCACGCGTGGCCGGAGGCGGTGGAGGCGAGCGGCGTTTCCATTCCCATGTCCGGGTCGTACTTCAACCCGGCGCGCGCACCCTGGGCTTTGGCGACCCAGGTCTGCCGATCGCCGTCGATGACGCCGAGTCGCACCAGCTCCCCGGTGTCCTGTGCCAGCCGGTCGAGCGTGGGTTGGACGATGTCGACGACACCGGCCAGCGCCAGGTATCGGAAACCAAGGGATACCAGTCGGGTCGTCAGCAGGTAGCGGCCGGTGTCGGCATCCTGCCGGACATAACGCCGTGCGCCGAGCGAGGCGAGCAGCCGGTGCGCCGCGCTTTTCGGGATGCCGACGGAATCGGCGATCTGATGCAGCGGCAATCCGACGGGGTGGGCGGCCAACAACTCCAGGACTGCGAACGCGCGGTCCAGCGCACTTCCTGCCATCATCGTTCCAATATTTGCGTAAGTGTTCTGAATTGGAACATCGTTCCACAAATATGTCAAGAGTCTAAGGCCCGGTTTCGAACGCGTGCGAAAACCGGGCCAACGCATCCTTGGCGTGCCAATCGTGCCCATGGCCTCCGTCCACCCGGGTTTCGCTGGCGCTCAACGCCGGGCTACAGGCGCTGGTCGCGCCGGTAACCACGCGGCAGCACGCTATAATGAACATCCCCAGCGGCGCGCGTTGCCGCGCCCGTCCGGTTCAATCCATGCACGTCTTTTTCGAGGACGACGGCCACTGCAAGGCCGGCACGATCCTCGCCGACAACGATTCCTCGCTCCAGGTCGAAGCCGCTTCCGGCAAACGCCTGAAGATCAAGGCGGCGACGGTGCTGCTGCGCTTTGCCGACCCATCGCCGTCCGCATTGCTCGCCGGCGCGCAGAAGCTCGCGCCCGAACTCGACCCGAACTTCCTGTGGGAGGTATCCGGCGACGACGATTTCGGCTTCCTCGACCTCGCCCGCGAGTATTTCGGCCATTCGCCCTTGCCGATCGAGGCCGCCGCCACGGCGCTCGCGCTGCATGCCGCACCGATGTATTTCTACAAGCGCGGCAAGGGCCGTTATCGAAAAGCGCCGCCCGACGCGCTGGCCGCGGCACTCGCCTCGATCGAGCGCAAGCGGCGCGAGGCCGAGCAGACCGCCGGGTGGATCGCCGACCTGTCCGCGCGCCGGCTGCCGCCGGGACTGGCCGCGAAGCTGCCGATGCTGCTGTACAAACCCGACAAGAACGCGATCGAGTGGAAGACGCTGATGGCGGCGTGCGACGCGCTGCACACCAACGCGGTCGCGCTGCTCGCCGAATGCGGCGCGATTCCGTCGACGCACGAGTACCACTTCCAGCGCTTTCTCGCCGAGGCGTTTCCGCATGGCGTTGAGTTCCCGCCGTTGGGCCCGCTGCCGCCCGTGCCCGAGCTGCCTCTCGCCGACGTTCAGGCGTTCTCGATCGACGACCATACGACCACCGAAATCGACGACGCCTTTTCGGTGCGCATCCTGCCCAACGGCCATTACGAGATCGGCATCCACATCGCCGCGCCCGCGCTATCGATCCCGCGCGGATCGCCGCATGACGCCGCGGCGCGGGCGCGGCTGTCGACCGTGTACATGCCCGGCCGCAAGATCACGATGCTGCCCGCCGAGGCGGTTACCCGTTTCACGCTGGCGGAGGGCACGCAGGCGCCCGCGCTGTCGCTGTATGCCGAAATCAGCGCCGACGGCAGCGTCATCCGCCATGCGACGCGGGCCAATCGGGTGACGATCGCCGCGAATCTGCGGCTGGGCGAGATCGGCGAGCACTTTACGCACGACCTGCCGACACCCTCCGATCCGCCACGAAACGCGGAGCTGCGGGTGCTGTGGAAGGTGGCGCAGAAGCTCTCCGCCAACCGCGCCAAACCGGACATCGAGCGCCTCGACTACAGTTTCTACGTGGACTGGGACGCGAGTCCGGACGGCCGCGTGTCGATCGTGCCGCGGATGCGCGGCTCGCCGGTCGACAAGCTCATCTCCGAGCTGATGATCTTCGTCAACGACACCTGGGGAAAGGTGCTCTCCGATGCCCACGTCGCCGGCCTCTATCGGATCCAGTCCGGCGGCAAGGTGAAGATGAGCACGCGTCCCGGCGAGCATCAAGGCCTCGGGCTCGCCCATTATCTGTGGGCGAGCTCGCCGCTGCGTCGGTACAGCGATCTTCTCAATCAGCGCCAGCTGCTGGCCGTGGTCGCCGGCGAGAAGCCGCCCTACGCGGACAACGACGCGGAGCTCTTCGCCACGCTGACCGACTTCGAGGCGACCTACTCGCAGTACGCCGAATTCCAGGATCGCATCGAGCATTACTGGTGCCTGCGCTGGCTGCTGCAGGAGCGCGTGACCGAAATCATGGCGACGGTGATTCGCGACAACCTCGTGCGCTTCGAGGGGGTGCCGCTCGTCGTGCGGATTGCCGACCTGCCGACCTTCGCGCCGGAAACCTCGGTTCGGGTCGCGATCGGCCGCATCGACCTGCTCACGGCCACGCTGGAGTGCCGTTACGCCGCCACCGTCGCCGTGGTCTGACGCCAGGATCGCGCCGCGCATGTAAATGTGGTGCCAACAGGCCCTACAATAACCAGCTCGACCCCTGCGTCCTCGTCCCGTGCCGCGTCGCTCTTCACCTGCCGCTCCGCCCACCGCCGCGCCATCCTCCCGGACCGCGGCGCAAGCGGCGCCGGCCCGGGTGTTCGCGGCGGCGGGGAAAGCGGCAGCAGCAGCGGCCGGGGAGCAACCAGGCCTCCCACTGTCGCGCCCGGGCGCGATGGCGGTCACCGCCGATGCGGCGTCCGCGGCCCGGCGCACACCGCGCGCGCTCCGGCAGGGCGTCGAGCGCGCATACTGGCCGAGCCATTTCGCGCCCCAGGCATCGGGTACGTCGGTGTTCACCTACGCGCTCCTCGCCTCGCTCGCGATCCACGCCGTGCTGCTGGCGCTGAAATTTCACCTGTTCGATCCGCGTATGTCGGACCGCGGGCCACCGCTGGAAGTCACGCTGGTCAACGCGAAGTCGACCGTCAAGCCGACGCAGGCCGACATTCTGGCGCAGGCGAATCTGGATGGCGGGGGCAACACCGACGAGGACCGGCGCGCCAAGACGCCGCTGCCGGCGCTGCAGAAGGATAGTCCGCAGATCGATATTTCCGTCACCACCCGCAAGGCCGAGGTGCTGGAGCGGCGCGCGCAGGAGCTCATCACCGCGTTGAAGGGGGTGCCGGTGGCGCCCGCGGAGCCGGCGCCGGTGGAGGCCACGCCCAAAGCCGAGCTCCCGTCCGCGAGCGAGGCCACGCAGCGGACGCTCGAAAGCATGCGCCTCGAAGCGCAGATCGCGCGCGATCTCGACACTTACCAGAAGCGGCCGAAACGCCGGCAGGTCGGCGCCCGGGCCGCCGAATATCGAGATGCGCGCTACGTCGAGGACTGGCGGCAGAAGGTCGAGCGCGTCGGCAATCTCAACTACCCGGAGGCGGCGCGGCAGCTGAAGCTCTACGGCAGCCTGATCCTCACGGTGTCGATCCGTGCCGACGGCAGCCTCGAGAAGGTGGTGATCGACCGCACCTCGGGCCACAAGGTCCTTGACGCCGCCGCGGCGCGGATCGTCGAGATGGCGGCGCCGTACGCGCCGTTTCCGCCGGAGATCCGACAGGACACCGAAGTCCTCGACATCACCCGCACGTGGACGTTCGCCCGGGGCGACGAGCTGCGCAGCAACTGAGTGGCCCGCTTCCACGGCATCGCACCATGACCGACCGTTACGCCGTTGTCGGCAACCCGATCGCGCACTCGAAGTCGCCCGACATCCACGCGGCGTTCGCGCGGGAGACCGGGCAGGACCTGACCTACGAGCGCCTGCTCGCGCCGCTCGACGGGTTCGTGGAGACCGTGGCGCAGTTCCAGCGCGCCGGCGGCCGCGGCCTCAACGTCACCGTGCCGTTCAAGCTGGAGGCCTTCGCGCTCGCCCAGGAGCACAGTCCGCGCGCCCTGCGTGCGGGAGCTTGCAATACGCTCGCCTGGCGCGGCACGCACTGGTTCGGAGACAACACCGATGGCGCGGGCCTGGTCCGCGATCTCGACGTCAATCTTGGCATCGCGCTGGGGGGACATGACGTCCTGGTCCTCGGTGCTGGCGGCGCGGCCCGCGGCATCCTCGCTCCGCTGCTCGGCGTGAACCCGCGGTCGCTGACGATCAGCAACCGTACCGCTGACAAGGCCCTGGAGCTCGTCCGCGCGTTCGCCGCGCTGGGCCCGATTCGCGCCCTGTCGCCGGCGGCCGTTGCCGGCACGCATTTCGACGTGGTGCTGAACGCGACGAGCTCGTCGCTGGCGACGGCAGGCGCCGGGCATCCGCCCTGGCCGGACACGATCTTTGTCGGGGTCGCGCTCGCGTACGATCTCATGTATGGCAACGAGCCGACGGCGTTCGAGCGCTGGGCGCATGCGAACGGCGCCGCGCGCGTCGCGGATGGCTTCGGCATGCTGCTCGAGCAGGCGGCGGAAAGCTTTCTCATCTGGCGCGGCGTGCGGCCGGAAACCGCACCGGTCTATGCGCTGCTGCGCGGAGACCGGACGCGCTCGCTCTAGCAACCATTCATGACCCGGGTCCTCGCGCTGGCGCTGGCGGCGATTGTCGCGCTCGCGCTGCTGTGGCTCGCATGGATCGGCGCGCAGATCCTCTGGTACCGGTCGCATCCGCCGCACGAAACGGCGTTCATGGCGCAGCGCATGGACGAATGGCGGGCACGCAATCCGAAGGCGCAGTTGAAGTACCAATGGGTGCCTTATGAGCGCATCTCGACGCAACTGAAGCGCGCCTTGATCGTTTCCGAGGACGCCAAATTCGCCGAGCACGGCGGCTTCGATTGGGACGGCATCGAGAAGGCGCTCGAAAAGAACCGGAAAAAAGGCCGCGTGGTCAGCGGCGGGTCGACGATCACGCAACAGCTCGCGAAAAACCTGTTCCTGTCGCCGGCGAAAAGCTACTGGCGCAAGGCCGAGGAGGCGGTGGTCACCGTGCTGCTCGAAGCGCTGCTGTCGAAGCGACGGATTCTCGAGCTCTACCTCAACGTGATCGAGTGGGGCAACGGCGTGTTCGGTGCCGAAGCCGCCGCGCAGCGCTACTTTGGCGTGTCCGCGGCGCAGCTGTCGGCGGAGCAGGCGGCGCGGCTGGCCGCGATGACGCCCAGCCCGCGCGTGTTCGAGCGCAACATCTATTCATCGTATCTCGCCGGCCGCGTCGCGACGATCCTCGCGCGAATGCCGGCGGCGGCGTTGCCCTGACGCCGAAATTCCCTGCGCCAGCGATGGCCGCGGGGGTAGAATGCGGGCGGCCGCGCGCCGCCGGCGTGCCGGCCCTGGCGATGCCCCACTGATGTCCGAGACCACCGACAACGTCGCGATCGAACGGCCCGAGCCGCGCGCTTCGGTGCAGGACGAACTCGCCGAAGTCACGGCGCTCCTGCGCCGGCATCGGCTGGTCGAAGGACTCGTCATCGACCAGCGGGAGCCCGGGTCCGGACGGGAACTGACGGAAAGCGCCGTCTACAAGCGCAGCAAGGAAACGCTGCAGCGCACGCTCGACCGCCTGCATCCGGCCGACATCGCCTACATCCTCGAAGCGCTGCCGCCGGAGGAGCGGCTCTACATCTGGGATCTCGTCAAGGCGGATCGCGACGGCGACATCCTGCTCGAGGTCTCCGACGCCGTCCGCGAGTCGCTGATCTCGTCGATGGACACCGAGGAGCTCGTCGCCGCGACCGGCACCCTCGAGGCCGACGAAATCGCCGAGCTCGCGCCGGATCTCCCGCAGGAGGTGATGGACGATGTGTTCCAGAGCCTGCCGGTCGAGGAGCGCGAGCAGCTGCGCGCGGCGATGTCATTCGACGACGACATGGTCGGCGCGCTGATGGACTTCGAGGACGTCACCGTGCGCCCGGACGTCACGCTGGAGGTGGTGCTGCGCTATCTCCGCCGCTTCGACGAGCTGCCCTCGCAGACCGACCAGCTGTTCGTCGTCGACCGCGAGGAAGTGCTGCTCGGCGTGCTGCCGGTGAACCGGCTGCTCGTCACCAACCCCGATGTGACGGTCGGGGAGGTGATGCGGGCGCCCGCCGTCAAGCTCTTGCAGCACGAAAAGGCCGACGAGGCGGCGCGCGCGTTCGAGCGCTACGACCTCGTGTCGGCGCCGGTGGTCGACACCAACGACCGGCTCGTGGGCCGGGTGACCGTCGACGAGATCCTCGATTTCGTGCGCGAGCGCGGCCAGGAGGAGATGCTCGCCCAGGCCGGATTGCGCGAGGAGGAGGATGTCTTCGCGTCGGTGTGGGCGTCGTTCAAGAATCGCTGGGCATGGCTCGCGATCAACCTGGTGACGGCGTTCATCGCCTCGCGCGTGATCGGCGCCTTCGAAGGCTCGATCGCCAAGCTGGTCGCGCTGGCGGCGCTGATGCCGATCGTCGCCGGCATCGGCGGCAATTCGGGCAACCAGACGATCACGATGATCGTGCGCGCGGCGGCGCTGGGACAGGTGTCGCTCGAGAGCGCGAAGCGGCTCTTTCGCAAGGAGATCACCGTCAGCCTCCTGAACGGGGTGATCTGGGGCGGCGTGATGGGGCTGATCGCGGGACTCCTGTACAAGGACGTCGCGCTGGGACTCGTCATGGTGCTGGCGATGACGTTGAACCTGATGCTCGCGGCGCTGATGGGCGTGCTGATCCCGATGACGATGCTGAAGTTCGGACGTGACCCGGCGGTCGGGTCGTCGGTGCTGATCACGGCGGTGACGGACTCGGGCGGGTTCTTCATCTTTCTCGGACTCGCGACGGTGTTCCTGGTGTAGCTGCCGTGCCGCTCGATTGAACCGGTCCGACGGGAATAACGCTCGGTCGCGGCCTGTTGGCGGTGCTGTTCCCAACAACATCAAGGAGGTTCCCATGATTTCCGTACCCCGCATCCTGCGTGCCCTGGTCTTCGCGCTGGCCGCATCCTGTTTCGGCAGTGGCGCGTTGGCCCAGGCGCCGGCCAAGATGGCCGACGGCATGCTCACCAACGATGCCGGCATGACGCTCTACACGTTCGACAAGGATGCCGATGGCAAGAGCGCCTGCAACGGCCCCTGCGCCGCCAACTGGCCACCGCTGATGGCTGGCGCCGACGCCAAGCCTTCGGGCAACTGGACGATCGTCACGCGCGACGACGGCGCCAAGCAGTGGGCGTACAAGGGCAAGCCGCTTTACCTGTGGGCGAAAGACCAGAAGCCCGGCGACAAGACCGGCGAGGGCATGGCCAGCAACGCGTGGCACGTCGCCAAGCAGTGACGGCGGTCGGATAGCCTTGCCGGCATCGCCTGCCGCCGCCGGGCTGCCGCACCCGGACCTGGTCGCCGCGATTCCGCGGTTGCGCCGTTACGCGCGTGTGCTGACGGGGGACGCGTCGCGTGCCGACGACCTGGTGCAGGACGCCCTCGCGCGAGCGTGGGAGAAGCGGGCGCTGTGGCAGGCCGGAACCGATTTGCGCGCATGGCTGTTCACGATCATGCACAACGTCCACGTGAACCAGTTGGCGCTCGCGCGGCGCGAGGCCGGCAACGTTTCGCTCGACGCCGAAGGCGAGTTCGGTGCGGCCTGGCAGGTGCCGGTGCATGGCAATCAGCTCGACCGCATCGAGCTCCTGCAGATTGTGGAGCACATGGGGCGGCTCGCGGCCGAGCAGCGCGAGGTGCTGCTGCTGGCCGCGGTCGAGGAGCTCCGCTACGAGGAGATCGCAGCGGTGCTCGCGATCCCCGTAGGGACGGTGATGTCGCGCCTCTCGCGCGCCCGCGACAAGTTGCGGCGCATGGTGACGGAATCGCCGGTATCGCTCAAGGTCGTGAAATGAGTCGTCGCACGAACGCCAGGAAGCTGCCGTGAACCAGTCCGCCTTATCCGACGCCGATCTCAATGCCTACGCGGATCGCCAGCTGGCGCCCGAGCGGGCCGGCGCGGTCGAGGCAGCGCTGGCCGGCGATCCGTCGCTGGCCGCGCGGGTCGCCGAAATCCGTGCGCAGAATGCGGCGTTGCGCGATGCGCTCGATCCGATGCTCGCCGAGCGCATTCCCGAGCGGCTGCTCGACGCGGCGCGTCCGGCGTCGATGCACGCGGCCCGCGACCCCCTCGTGCGCCACTGGCGTCTGCCGGCGCTCGCGGCCGCGGCGACGCTGGTGCTGGGCGTGGCCGTCGGCTGGTTCGGGCGCGACGTCGTGATCGAGCGCGCCGGCACGCCGACGACGTTCGCGCGGCAGGCAGCGTTCGCACACGCCCTCTACGCCGCCGACGCGCGGCGCCCCGTCGAAGTGTGGGCGGCCGAAGAAAAAGGTCTCGTGACCTGGCTCACCAAACGTCTCGGGTTCCAGGTGCGCGCTCCGGATCTCAACAGCGTCGGCTATGCGCTCGTCGGCGGGCGGCTCGTCGCCGGCAACGAAAAGCCCACCGCGCTGTTCATGTACGAGAACGCCGACAAGCAGCGCCTCACGCTCCAGGTCAGGAAGCAGGGGCCCGATGCCGGCGAGACGGCGTTTCGTTACGCGGTCGAGAACGGCGTCGGCGTGTTCTACTGGATCGACGACAGTTGCGGTTACGCCCTTTCCGGAAACGTGGATCGGAGCCAGCTTCTGGCTGTAGCCCGCGTGGTCTACGGTCAGCTGGCCGCACTCGAGGCGGCGCCACCGAAATAACCGGGGCGCATTGCCGGCGTTACGAGGACAGGGTCACCGGTCCGCGCGGCGTGCGCAGCATCGCCGCGAGCCGGGTTTCGCGGTCGTACGTCACGGCCAGCGTGTCGCCAAGACCCAGCGCCTTCAACGCCGCGCGGATCGTCGCGGGCTCCGGATGCGTCGCGCGCAAGACTTCGGAGCCCGACATTCGACGCCGGCAATTTGTCGGCGGGGTGGGCCGGCACGTCCCACTGGATCAGCGTCGGCACGAGGCCTCCCGCCGGCAATGCGCCATCCGCGGGAATCGTGATCCGCCAGCGGAAGTCGCCGCGCGCCATCGGGTGCACGGTCCCGAGCGGCACCGGGCATTGCGCGCCGGCGCGTTCGATGTCGGCGGTGCGCGCGACCCAGTGAATGAGCCGGGGCCGCTCGGTCAGTTCCGATTGCAGCGCGACGCGGTCGAGCTCGAACCAGCGGGCGTGTCGCGGCTTCGCGGCCTGCGGGTCGATGGCGATGATCTCGAGGTAAACACGCTCGCCGAGCCGCAGCAGCGCGTTGTGGGTGCCCATCGTCACGTGCTTGCCGCCCGGTTGCGGCGCGACGCCGGTGATGCTGGCGATGTAGTCGATGCCGTCGGCGAGCGTCGTCGCGGCGACGACCAGGTGGTCGAGCGTCGCCGCGGTCGGCGTCATCCGCGCCGCTCGTGCGCGGCGAAGTCGAGCTCGACGCGCGCACCGTTCGGGTCGTAGAAGAAGACCTGCCAGAAGCCGGTGCCGGGCTGCTGGCGGCAGACGTGATCGACTCCGCGCTCGGTGAGCCGCGCGAGCGTGCCGGCGAGATCGGTCGCCGAGAAGGCGATGTGATCGATCACGCCGGGCCGCAACGCGTCGCGCGGCTTGCCGCCGATGACGTGCAGCACGGCGGTGCCTCCCGCATACATCCACGCGCCGGGAAAGCCCAGGTCGGGCCGCTCGCCGTCGACGAGACCGAGGAGCTCGCGGTAGAAGGCGACCGTGCGCGGGACGTCGTCGGTGAGGATCGTGAAATGGTTCATGCCGGTGGTCGCCATCGAAGCCTCCGTTGCGCCGGTCGCAATCGAGCGCATGTTACTCGTGCTTCCGGCTCCACATCATCGTCCTTCGTCGGGGCTGGACCAACCGCGCCGGCTTGATCAACCGGTCATGGGGGCGTGGGATGCCCCCATCGGCTTGCCCCCCGCCCTGTTGACTACAATAGGCAACGCTCCTAGTATCTGATCCTTTGAGCGAAGGAGGTGCGTCATGAAGACACGCGCGGCAGTCGTACGACTGCCGAATTCCCCGTGGGATTGCCTGGACCTTCACGTAAATGGAGGGCGTCCGATGAAGAATTTGGGGATGGTGTACGTGGCTGTCGCCGCTCTACTGCTAGCGGGCTGCGTGTCGCAGCAGAAATATAACGCCGTGGAGCAGCAAAATCAGGCGCTCAATCAGAAGAATGCAACGTTGGAGGAGGACTACAAGAGCCTGAACCAATCAATGAGCGCTGAGGTAAGTGCCAACAAGATGCAGATTTCGCGACAGCAGGACGCCATCAAGATACTGGTCAACGACGAGCTGCTGTTCCCCTCCGGCGGGTGGGAGATGACGGCCGAGGCCAAGCTGACCATCGCCAAGATAGCCGCGATCCTGGCACCTCACCAGACGACGAAGATCATGGTGGATGGCTACACGGACAACACGCCAATCGGCGCCGGTCTGAAAGCCCAGGGCATCACGACCAACCTGATCCTGTCGCAGAAACGAGCCGAGGACGTGATGCAGTACATGATCTCTCAGGGCGTCAAGCCGAATCTCGTTTCTGCTCACGGCCTCGGCGATTCCAATCCGGTCGCATCCAACGATACGCCAGAGGGCCGGGCGCAGAACCGTCGGGTCGAACTCACCTTGTCGGGTGCCGGCAACTAGGTGACGGCGCTGTTTCAAGATCCGGCACACCATCAGCGATGGGCAACCAATAGGAGAAGTGAACATGAAGCGAGTAACGACGATGCTGAGCGCGTTCGCAGTGGTCTTGGCCCTCGCCTTGCCCAGTTGGGCGCAGGTCAGAGAGCTCCCGAAACAGACCGTCACCGTTACCGGCACCGTAGAGACGATCGATCAGAGCAGACGCGCCGTGAACATCAAGACGGCCGATGGCAAGTTCGTCGCCCTCGACGTGCCCGCGAGCGCCAAGCGCTTCGACGAGCTCAAGGTGGGGGACAAGGTGGGGGTGACGTATAACAACAACGTCTTCGTGCGCCTGAAGCCGGCGGGCGAGGCGGCGGTCGATACCGGCGACGCGTCCTCCACCATGGGAAAGGAAGCGCGGCCCGGGGGCACGGCGTCGACGGTGCGGACGATGACGGCAACTATCGCCGACATCGACAAGGGCGCGTCGTCGATGACTTTTGTCGGGCCGAACGGCTGGAAATACAGCCGGCGGGTCGTCGATCCGAAGGTGTTCGATCAGGTCAAGGTGGGCGACAAGGTCGACATCACCTGGAGCACCGACGTCAACTTCGCGGTGCAGTAGCCCCGGGGACGAGCGCGCGGCTGCGGGCGAGAGAAGACCATAGCAGGGCGACCGCCCCGTACTGGGAAGGGCCTCGATCGACGGGAGCCGGGGGATCGGGCAACGCCAGCGGGGGCACCGGCAGCTCGTGCTCACCTCGCAGCTCGAGCGGCGCGCGGCTAGTTACCAGGATCTTCAGCACGTCCCGGCCCCGAGCAGCTCGGCCACCACCGGCGCGGGTGGCCCGAGCTGCTCGAAGTTGTCCAGCGCAGGTAGACCTTCATGCTGCCGATAGCCGACGCGGCATTGATCTATTGACTCCTGCCTACAACGTTCTCGACCTGACGCCCCAGGGGCGCGGCGACTGGTGCGCGTCGCTCGATTACGGGACGAAGGTGAAGCGAGACCGATAGCAGCGGCGCTTCGCACGGCGCGCTCAAACCCAGAACCGGAGCTTGGGATTCGCGCTTATCCTCGGCCACTGAGTCAATGCCAGTCGCCGCGGACGAAATCCGCGAGCAGCCGGCTCGACTGCGGCTCCGCCGCGTCGCTCCACGCGTAGGCCGCGTCGCCGCCGCTCCATGCGTGCCCGAGCCTGTCGACGTAGACGTGCCGGACGACGCGCCGGTCGCCGACGCTCCAATCGCTCGTCGTCACCGTGCGTTCGCCGAGAGTTGTGGCCGCCGTGCGGTCGGCCGGGGGCAACGCAGCGGCAGCGCCCGCGCGGGCCGCCGGATGGCCGTTCAGCGCGAGGAACTGGCGGACGAGCTGCACGGCGTTGATCGGCGCGACGACGTCGTCCGCGCCGCCCTGGACGACGACGAGCGGCACCGGCAGCACGGCCGGATCGGCGGCGGCGCGCGCTTCCTCGCCGATCGCCACGACGTCGGTGTCCGCGCCCTGCTTTCCCACGCCGAGCGCCGCGTACGGCGTCGAGGCCGCGCCGCAGGCGATGCCCGAATGGATGAACACGCCGGCGACCAGGTCCGGCCGCCGGATCGCGAGCGCGGCGGCGAGCGCGCCGCCCGACGAGAGCCCGGCGACGAACACGCGCCGCTTGTCGATCCGGTAGGCGCGGCGCACCGCGCGGACCTGCGCGGCGGCGATCGCGGTCTCGCCCCAGCCACGCGCAGTCGCCGGGTCGAACCAGTTCCAGCATCCCCACACGTTCGCCCGCGGGTTCTGCCGCGGCACGAGCACGAGGATGTTCTCGAGGTCGGCGATCCCCGCGATCCGCGACGCGCCGGCGATGTCCTCGGGCGTCTGCTTGCAGCCGTGCAGCAGGACGAGCAGCGGGTGGCGCTTCCAGCCCCACCGGTTCGCGAGGCTCGCCGGCACGTACGCGAGGTAGTCGCGGCGCGGGGCGATCAGCGGCGCCGTCGCGAGAAAGCCGCGCCACGAGGCCTTCGACCCGGTGACGAACGTTCCGGGCTGCGGCAGCTTCCGGCGAAGGAACCGGCCGAAGAAGCCGGAGAGGTGCGACCAGACGTTCGCGAAGAGGCGCAACGTCGTCTCCCGCTCAGATCAGGATGATGTCGTACTGCTCCTGCGTGTAGATCGTCTCGACCTGCAGCGAGATCGGCTTGCCGATGAAGTCGCCCAGCTGCGCGAGGCTTTGCGATTCCTCGTCGAGAAAGAGGTCGATCACCGACTGCGACGCGAGGATGCGGAACTCGCGCGCATTGAACTGCTTCGCCTCGCGCAGGATCTCGCGCAGGATCTCGTAGCAGATCGTCTGCGCGGTCTTCAGCTGGCCGCGGCCGCGGCAGGTCGGGCACGGCTCGCACAGCACGTGGGCCAGCGATTCACGCGTGCGCTTCCTCGTCATCTCGACCAGGCCGAGCTGCGTGAAGCCGTTCACCGTGAGCCGCGTGCGATCCTTTTCCAGCGCGCGGTTGAGCTCGGAGAGCACCGCGGCACGGTGATCGGCGTTCTCCATGTCGATGAAGTCGAGAATGATGATGCCGCCGAGGTTGCGGAGCCTCAGCTGGCGCGCGATCACCTGCGCCGCTTCGAGGTTGGTCTTGAAAATCGTGTCGTCGAAGCTGCGGCCGCCGACGAAGCCGCCGGTGTTGACGTCGATCGTCGTCATCGCCTCGGTCTGGTCGACGATCAGGTACCCGCCCGACTTGAGATCGACCCGCCGCGCAAGCGCCTTTTCGATCTCCTCCTCGACGCTGTTGAGGTCGAACAGCGGCCGGTCCCCGCTGTGATGGTGGATGCGCTCGACCAGCGCCGGCGTGTACTCGCGCGCGAACTCCTGCATTTTCAGGAACGTCTCGCGCGAATCGACGACGATGCGCGCGGTCTCCTCGGTCGCCATGTCGCGCAGCACGCGCTGCGCGAGGCTGAGATCCTGGTAGAGCAGCGACGGCGCCGGCACCTCGCGCGTGCGGGCGTTGAGGTCGCCCCAGAGCTTGGTCAGGTAGTCGATGTCGTTCTTCATCTCGCGCTCGGTCGCCGTCTCGGCCATCGTGCGGATGATGAAGCCGCCGGGCAGCCCCTCGGGCAGCAACTGCTGCAGCTTGTCGCGCAGCATCTCGCGTTCGGTCTCGTCCTCGATCCGCTGCGAGATGCCGATGTGCGAATCCTGCGGCAGGAACACGAGCAGCCGCCCGGCGAGGCTCACCTGCGTCGAGAGCCGGGCGCCCTTGGTGCCGATCGGGTCCTTGACCACCTGCACCAGCAGCGACTGGCCCTCGTGCAGGATCTTTTCGATCGGGCGCGAGTCGGCGCCGCCGTGGCCATTCTGCCGATGTTCCCAGATGTCGGCAATGTGCAGGAACGCGGCGCGCTCGAGGCCGATCTCGATGAAGGCGCTCTGCATGCCGGGCAGCACGCGCGCGACGCGGCCGAGGCAGATGTTGCCGACCAGCCCGCGCGCGCTGGCGCGCTCCATGTGCAGCTCCTGCACGATGCCCTGCTCGAGCATGGCGACGCGCGTCTCCTGCGGCGTCACATTGATGAGGATCTCGTGGCTCATTGCGGCTGTTATAGCACGGGGAATCCGATGCGGGCGAGCGCCTCGGCGGTCTCGTAGAGCGGCAAGCCCATCACGCCGGAATAACTGCCTTCGATCCGGCGGATGTATGCGGCCGCGCGCCCCTGCACCGCGTAGCCGCCCGCCTTGTCGAATGGCTCGCCGGTCGCGACATAGTGCGCGATCTCGTCGGCGGTGAGCTCGCGCAGCGTGACCGCGGATACCGAGACCGCGAGGACGATCTGCCGCTCCCAGCGCAAGGCAATCGCCGTCAGCACTTCGTGCGTGCGCCCGGAGAGCAGCGCCAGCATGCGCGCGGCGTCGGCGGCGTCGTCAGGCTTGCCGAATATCGCGCCGTCGTGGACGACCTCGGTGTCGGCTCCGAGCACCGGCATCGGCTGGAGGTTGCGCTGCTGCATCCGGTGCCAGCCGATCGACGCCTTGGTGCGCGCGATGCGCTTCACGTATTCCACCGCCGGCTCGTCCGCGCGCGGCTTTTCGACGACGTCGCGGCGGCGTCCGGCCGCTTCCCGCAGCCGCATTTCGGTGAACTCGACGCCGAGCTGCCGCAGGAGCTCCTGGCGGCGCGGACTCTTCGACGCGAGGTAGATCGCAGGCACGGGCATGATGAGCTTATCCTCGGCGCGGTACCGGGCGTGGCCGGTCAATCACGATGATAGGGATGCCCGGCGAGCAGCGTCGTGGCGCGATAGAGCGCCTCCGCGACGATCACCCGCACGAGTCCGTGGGGCAAGGTCAGGGCCGACAGCGCGACGACCGCCGCCGCGCCCTGCGTGACCGTCTGGGCGAGGCCGTCGGCACTGCCGACGACGAAAGCGACATCTTGCGCCTCGTCGCGCCAGCGCGCGACCCGCCCGGAGAGCTCGCGCGTGGTCCACGCCTCGCCGCGCTCGTCGAGCGCGACGACGCGCGCGCCACGGCACGCGGCGCCGATGCGCAGCGCCTCGGCGGCGAGCAGCTGGGCGACGGGTTTGCCGCGATCGCGCGGCTCCGGCTTCAACTCGATCAGCTCGAGCACGAAGTCATGCGGCAGGCGGCGCGCATAGTCGTTCCAGCCCGCCGTCACCCAGGCGGGCATCCGATGACCAAGCGCGACGACGCGAAGATTCATGGCGGCGGATCCGAGGCAATCGGCGCGGCGAAGCGCGTAGAGCGGTCCCGGTGCGCGGGAACGCGGCGTCAGGTGCGGCGGATCGGGATCGACACGCCGGAAAAATCGTATCCGACCCGGAGTTCCCCTACGCCGCCTGCGCGGCGGGCTTGGCGGTGGCGCGACGCTTCGGCGTAGGCGGCGTCCACAGCTCCTCGAGATTGTAGTAGGCGCGCACCGTCGGCTGCATGACGTGAACCACGATGCTGCCCGCGTCCACCAGCACCCATTCGCCGGTTTCCTCCCCCTCGACGCCGATGATGCCGGCACCGGCTTCCTTCAGCTTGTCGCGGACATGACGCGCGAGCGCCTTCACCTGCCGGGCGGACTCGGCGCTGGCGACGATCAGCGTGTCGTAAAGGCTGGTGAGCTTGCGGACATCGAGAACGGTGATGTCGCGCGCTTTGATGTCTTCGAGAGCGGTGACAGCGGTCTTCTGCAGCTTGTTAAGTCGCATCCTGGCCCGGGTGGTAGAGTCGATTGCGCTCAATATAGGCCAAAACCGCGGGCGGGAGCAAACCGCGAACCGCCGCCCCGTCGCCCTTGGCCAACGCGGCCCGGATGGCCGAGGCGGAAATCGGCCGGGGCGTAATGGCGATGCGGACGATCGCACCTGCGGGCGCCGCACGCAGCGCCTCCGGTGTTGTCCGGTATCGACGGTCCCACTCCGCCGCCAGCGCAGGCGGCAACGAGCCATCCCACACCGTGCCCGGCCGGGCGACGACGATGACGTGAGCCAGCACGAACAGCTCGCGCCAGCGGTGCCAGGTCGGCAGATCGAGAAGCGCGTCGGCGCCGACGATGAGCGCCAGCGGTTGGCCGCCGATTTCCGCGCGCAGTTCCTCCAGCGTCAGGACGGTGTAGCTCTTGCCTGCGCGGCGGATCTCGCGTGCGTCGACGGTGAGGCCGCGGTAGCCGGCAACGGCCAGCTCCGCCATCGCGAGTCTGTGGATCGCGGCCGCAACGGGCGCACCGCGATGCGGCGGGTCGCCGGCCGGAATCAGCCGAACTGCCGTCATGCCCACGGCGGCCATGACCTCGCGCGCGAGCTCGAGATGGCCGTAATGGATCGGGTCGAACGTGCCGCCGAGAATGCCGAGGGGAGGCGTCATCAACGCAATCGATTCGGTGATCAGAACCGCGATCCCGGGCCGGCCAGGAACGCGATTTCCTCGGCGGTCGATGCGCGCCCGAGCATGTCGTTGCGATGCGGATAGCGGCCGAAGCGACGGATGATCTCGGCGTGCTTCTGCGCCCATTCGAGCGGCGCGTGGAGGCCCGTCTCCTCGGCGAGCTCGCGTGAAGAGCGCGAGCGAGCGCTGCTGCGCCGCCGCGGTTTCCGCGTGCTCGAAGGGCAGATAGAGAAACGACCGCTCGTGCGGGCCGAGCGCGCGGTCGAAGCCCGCGGCTACAGCCGATTCCGCGACGCGCAGCGCCCGCGCATCGCCGGCGAACATCCGCGCGGTGCCGCGATAGAGGTTGCGCGTGAATTGATCGAGCAGCAGGACCAGAGCCAGCGCACCGCGCGGCTCGGCCGTCCAGGCGCCGAATTCACTACCCAGCGCGGCCGTCACCGCCGTGCCGAAGCGCGTGCGGATGGCCTCGTCGAACGCGGGATCCTTGCGAAACCATTCATCGCGGGCGCCGGTTCCGTCGCCGAACCAGAAGTCGAGAATGCCAGTGGCGAGGGGATCCATCGCGCCTGATATGGTACGTCCTGCCCGCCTCGCTGTCGTCGCAGCGCTGGCCGGCGGGTTGGGCGAGTCCGATCGCGGCCGGGTGGCAGCGATCGGCAAGCCGCCGGGGCGAAGCAGACTCCCTCCGCCCCGGCGTCGACTTTCGCGTGCAGTGGCCTATTGCGCGGCGCTGGTCTTCTGACTTCCCGCCGCCTGGCTGAGCGCGGCGAGCAACGGGTCCGCCTGCGGATTGCGCGCGCTGCCGCGGACCAGGATGTCGGGTGGCAGCACCGGGTTCCCGTAGTACGCGCGGTTCCAGCTGTCGGCGACGCTGATCATCGGTCGCCGTCATCGATTATGATCGGCGTTGCCGATGCCGGATGAATAGCCTCGACCAGGCTCGGGGCCTGCAATGTTCAAGGAGATCTGCTGATGGAGTGGCTCGCTTCACCCGAGGCCTGGATTGCCCTGCTCACCCTCACCGCGCTGGAGATCGTGCTGGGGGTGGACAACATCATCTTCATCTCCATCCTGGTCGGCCGCCTCGCGCCGGAGCAACGGCAGCGGGCGCGGGTGCTGGGCCTCGGCCTTGCGATGTTCACGCGCATCGCGCTGCTGATGTCGCTCGCGTGGATGATGCGGCTCACGACGCCGCTCGTCGCCGTTCTCGGCCAGGAGATCACGGGGCGCACGCTGATCCTGGTCGGCGGCGGGCTGTTCCTGCTGGCGAAGTCGGTGATGGAGATCCATGGCGCGCTCGAAGGCGCCGACGAGGCGCACGCGGCCGGCGGAGGTCACGCCGGCTTCGTGGCGACGCTGGTGCAGATCGCCATCATCGACATCGTGTTCTCGCTCGACTCGGTGATCACGGCGGTGGGCATGGCGAACGACGTCGCGGTCATGGTGCTCGCGATCGTCATCGCGGTCGGCGTGATGATGTTCGCCGCGCGGCCGATCGGCGATTTCGTCGATACGCACCCGACGATCAAGATGCTGGCGCTTTCGTTCCTGATCCTGATCGGCGTCGCGCTGGTCGGCGAAGGCTTCGGCATGCACATCCCGAAGGGCTACATCTACTTCGCGATGGCGTTCTCGGTCGCCGTGGAAATGCTCAACCTGAGGCTGCGCAAGCCGCGGCAGCCCGTCAGGCTGTACAAGGACATCGAGGCGCCGGACCGCGATCAGCGCTGAGCGACGTGCGCCCCGAGGCGGCGATCGAGCGGTCGGCGCGCCGCCGACGCGCACAGCCGCGCGCCGCGCGGACGAGGGCTAGCTGCGGATCTGACCCGATCCGAGCACGACCCACTTGCGGCTGGTGAGGCCCTCGAGCCCGACGGGGCCGCGCGCGTGCAGCTTGTTGGTCGAAATGCCGATCTCGGCGCCGAGCCCGTATTCGAAGCCGTCGGCGAAGCGCGTCGAGGCGTTGACCATCACCGAGCTCGAGTCCACTTCGCGCACGAAGCGCATTGCCGCCGTGTAGTCCTCGGTGACGATGGCGTCGGTGTGCTGGGAGCCGTACTGCGCGATGTGCGCGATCGCGGCGTCGAGGTCGTCGACGATGCGCACCGCGAGAATCGGCGCGAGGTACTCGGCGTACCAGTCGTCCTCGGTCGCCGCTTCCATCGCCGGAACGAGCGAGCGCGAACGCTCGCAGCCGCGCAACTCGACGCCCTTGGCGCGGTAGATATCGGCGAGCGGCGGCAATACGCGGGCGGCGATGGCGGCGTGGACGAGCAGCGTCTCCATCGTGTTGCACGGCGAGTAGCGCTGGGTCTTGGCATTGTCGGCGATGCGGATCGCCATCGCGCGATCGGCGCTGGCGTCGACGAAGACGTGGCAGACGCCGTCGAGGTGCTTCAACACCGGCACCTTGGCATCGCGCGCGACCCGCTCGATCAGGCTCTTGCCCCCGCGCGGCACGATCACGTCGACGAACCGGTCCATCGCGACCAGATGACTGACGGCCGCGCGGTCCGTCGTGGCGATGACCTGCACGCCATTCTCGGGCAGACCGGCGGCGCGCAAGCCCTCGTGCACGCAGGCGGCGATCGCCTGGTTGCTCGCGAGCGCCTCGGAGCCGCCGCGCAGGATCGTCGCATTGCCGGCCTTGAGACAGAGCCCCGCGGCGTCGGCGGTCACGTTCGGGCGCGATTCATAGATGATGCCGACCACGCCCAGCGGCACCCGCATCATCCCGACCTGGATCCCCGACGGGCGGAACTTGAGGTCGGTGATCTCGCCGACGGGGTCGGGGAGCGCGGCGATCTGTTCGAGGCCTTCCGCCATCGCGGCGATCGTCTTCGGCGTGAGCGTCAGCCGGTCGACGAACGCGGCATCCTGGCCCGCGGCCCGCGCGGCCGCGACATCGGCGGCGTTCGCGGCGACGAGCTTCGCCTCGTCGCGGCGAATCGCCGCGGCCATCGCGGCCAGCGCCGCGTTTTTCGCCGCCGTGTCGGCGCGGGCGAGATGGCGTGCCGCGGCGCGCGCGGCTTCACCCACACCCTGCATGTAGGCGGCGACGTCGGCGAAGGTGCCGAGGCCCGGGATGTTGAGGTTGGTCATCCGATGATTGTAGCGCGTCGCTTACCCGCACGGCCGGGGCACGTGGCCCGGGTTGAGCGCCGCGAAACCCGGGTGGATGCGGCGATGAAACCGCTCCTTTTCGCACCCATCCGGGTTCGGTTCCCTCAACCCCGGGCTACGCACGCCGGGGCTTGATCTCGGTCACGCCGGCGTCGGCACCCACCAGGATCACGTCGGCGCCGCGCTGCGCGAACAGGCCGACGGTGACGACGCCGGCGATGCCACGGATCCGCGCTTCCATCTCGGCCGGCTTGACGAGCGACAGCCCGTGGACGTCGAGGATGACGTTGCCGTTGTCGGTCGTGAATCCCATCCGCCATCCCGGCCGGCCGCCGAGCAGCAGCAACTGCCGCCCGACGTAGCTGCGGGCCATCGGGATCACCTCGACCGGCAGCGGGAACTTGCCGAGCACCGGCACGAGCTTCGAATGGTCGACGATGCAGACGAACTTGCGCGCCGCGGCCGCGACGATCTTCTCGCGCGTCAGCGCGCCGCCGCCGCCCTTGATCATGGCACCGTGTTCGGTCACTTCGTCGGCGCCGTCGATGTATACGGGCAGATCGCCGACATTGTTGAGCTCGTCGACGTAAATCCCATGCCCCTTCAGCCGCTCCGCCGACTTGACCGAGCTCGCCACCGCGCCCTTGATCCGGTTCTTGATTTTGGCGAGCTCGTCGATGAAGTAGTCCGCGGTCGAGCCCGTACCGACACCGATGAACGCATCGTCGACGACGTATCGGATCGCCATGTGGGCGACCGCCTGTTTCTGCTCGTCCTGGGTCATGGGGCTTCCCGCGCGGGATGACGGTCACATTCTAACAGTGGCGGGGGTCGGCCTTTCGCATTCGGCTACAGGAACGATCGCCGCATGTCGGCGAGCAATGCGCCAAGGTACGCCGTGAACCGCGCGGCGGACGCCCCGTCGATGACGCGGTGATCGTACGAAAGCGACAGCGGCACGAGGAGGCGGGGCACGAACTCGCTGCCGTTCCACACCGGCCGCTGCGCGCTCTTCGACACGCCGAGGATCGCCACCTCGGGGGCGTTGATGATCGGCGTGAAGGCGGTGCCGCCGATGCCGCCGAGGCTCGAAATCGTGAAGCATCCGCCCTGCATGTCGGCCGGGCCGAGCTTGCCCTCGCGTGCCTTGGCCGACAGCTCGCCCATCTCCTTCGCGATCTGCAGCACGCCCTTCTGGTCGGCATTCTTCAGCACCGGAACGACCAGCCCGTTCGGCGTGTCGGCGGCGAAGCCGATGTGGAAGTACTGTTTCAGGATCAGGTCGTCGCCGGCGAGCGACGCGTTGAAATCGGGAAACTTCTTCAGGGCGGCGACGCTCGCCTTGATCAGGAACGCGAGCATGGTGATCTTGATGCCGGCCTTCTCGTTCTCCTGGTTCAACCGGACGCGCAACGCTTCGAGGTCCGTGATGTCGGCGTCGTCGAACTGCGTGACGTGCGGGATCATCACCCAGTTGCGGGCGAGGTTCGCGCCGGAAATCTTCCGGATGCGCGACAACGGTCTCGTCTGCGTGGGACCGAACTTCGCGAAGTCGATCGCCGGCCACGGCAGCAGATTGAGCGCGCCGCCACCGGTGAAGCCGCCCGCCGTAACGCCGGCCGCACCCGCGGTCGTCGTTCCGCCCAGCGCCAGCTTGACGAAGCTCTGCACGTCCTCCACCAGGATGCGCCCCTTCGGGCCCGATCCGGCAACGAGCGCGAGATCGACGCCGAGCTCGCGGGCGACCTTGCGCACCGACGGCGACGCGTGGGCGGCCTTGAAACCCTCGCCGTCGTTCGGGACCGCGCCGGCTGTCGCTCCCTCACCCCCACCGTCTCGCGCGGGCGGGAGAGGGCGCTCGGCGGGAGCGTCGCCGGTGTCGGATCGCGCGTCTGATTCACTCCCTCTCCCGCTTGCCGGAGAAGGTTGGGGTGAGGGTGCGGGCGTACCGCTCGCTCGCTCGCTCGCGGAAGGTTGCGGTGAGGGCGCTGGTGTGGTGCCCGCTCCCTCGCCCGCGGGAGAGGGCTGGGGTGAGGGCGCAGCTTCGGCCTCCTCCAGCGTCAGGAGCACCATGCCTTCCGCCACCTTGTCGCCGAGCTTGACCTTGAGCTCCTTGACGGTGCCCGCGGCCGGCGACGGCACATCCATCGTCGCCTTGTCGGATTCGAGCGTGACGAGCGAGTCCTCGGCTTTCACCGCATCGCCCGGCTTGACGAAGATCTCGATCACCGGGACGTCCGTGAAATCGCCGATGTCGGGAACCTTGATCTCGATCGTGCTCATCGAGCGGCCTCCCCCTCACACCGTCCATGGCGCCGGCTTGGCCGGATCGATCCCGTATCGCCGCAGCGCTTCCGCGACCTTCGCCGCGGGGAGCGATCCTTCGTCGGCCAGCGCCTTCAGCGCGGCGATGGCCACATAGTGCCGGTCGACCTCGAAGAATCCGCGCAGCTTTTCGCGTGTGTCCGAGCGCCCGAAGCCATCCGTGCCGAGCACGATGTAACGCCGTGGAACATGGGGACGGATCTGTTCGGCGTAGGCGCGGACATAGTCGGTGGCTGCGATGACCGGACCCGCGGTGGACGCGAGGTTCGCCTCGACATGCGACTGCCTGGGACTCCCCGTCGGGTTGAGCATGTTCTCGCGGGCGACCCGCATGCCGTCGCGCGCGAGCTCGGTGAAGCTGGGGCAGCTCCACAGATCGGCGTCGACGCCCCAGTCGGCTTTCAGCAGGTCGGCGGCGGCGATCACCTCGCGCAGGATCGTCCCGGAGCCCAGCAACTGCACGCGCGGCGCTTTCGGCTTGGCCCGGTCGCCGGCGCGAAACAGGTACATGCCCTTGATGATGCCTGGCGCCGCCCCTTCAGGCATCGCGGGATGCAGGTAGTTCTCGTTCATGACCGTGAGGTAGTAATACACATCCTGCTGCTCCGCGTACATCCTCCGCAGGCCGTCCTGCACGATCACCGCGACCTCGTAGCCGAAGGTCGGATCGTAAGAGATGCAATTCGGGATCGTCGCCGCATAGACGTGCGAATGGCCGTCCTCGTGCTGCAGGCCTTCGCCGTTCAGCGTGGTGCGCCCGGCGGTACCACCCAGCAGGAAGCCGCGCGCACGCATGTCGCCCGCCGCCCACGCGAGATCCCCGACCCGCTGGAAGCCGAACATCGAGTAGAAGATGTAGAAGGGAATCATCGGCACGCCATGCGTCGAATACGAGGTGGCCGCGGCCATCCAGTCGCACATCGCACCCGGCTCGTTGATGCCCTCCTGCAGGATCTGGCCGCCCTTGCTTTCCTTGTAGAACATCAGCTGATCGGCGTCCTGCGGCGTGTAGAGCTGACCCAGCTGGTTCCAGATGCCGAGCTGGCGGAAGAGGCCCTCCATGCCGAACGTCCGCGATTCGTCGGGGACGATCGGCACGATGTGCTTGCCGACATTCTTGTCGCGCAGCAACGTGTGCAGGATCTGGACGAATGCCATCGTCGTCGAGATCTCGCGGTCCTCCGTGCTCTTGAGGAAGCGCTCGAACACCGCGAGCTCGGGAACGGCCAGCGGCGCGGCCTTGCCGCGGCGCATCGGCAGGTAGCCGCCCAGCTCGAGCCGCTTGTCTTCCATGTACCGGAACTCGGGCGAGTCCTTGGCGAACGTGACATACGGGACTTCGCCGAGCGCTTCGTCGGCAACCTGAATGTGGAACCGGTCGCGGAAGCTCCGGATCGAATCGTGCGACATCTTCTTCTGCTGGTGGGTGATGTTCTGCGCTTCGCCGGACACGCCCATGCCGTAGCCCTTGATCGTCTTGGCGAGGATCACCGTCGGCTGGTCCCGGTGGTTGACGGCCGCGTGGTACGCGTTGTAGACCTTGAACGGGTCGTGGCCGCCGCGGTTCAGCTTCCAGATGTCGTCGTCGGAATAGTCGGCGACGAGCTCCTTCAACTCCGGCGTGTTGAAGAAGTACTCGCGGACATACGCACCGTCCTTCGACTTGAACGTCTGGTACTCGCCGTCGACGCACTCCATCATCCGGCGCATCAGGATGCCCTTCTTGTCGCGGGCGAAGAGCGGGTCCCAGTGCCGGCCCCAGATCACCTTGATCACGTTCCAGCCGGAGCCGCGGAAGTCGCTCTCGAGCTCCTGGATGATCTTGCCGTTGCCGCGCACCGGGCCGTCGAGCCGCTGCAGGTTGCAGTTGACGACGAAGATCAGGTTGTCGAGCCGCTCACGCCCGGCCATCCCGATCGCGCCCATCGATTCCGGCTCGTCCATTTCGCCGTCGCCGCAGAAGCACCACACCTTGCGCCCCTCGGTGTTGGCATGTCCCCGGTCGTGCAGGTACTTCATGAACCGCGCCTGGTAGATCGCCATCAGGGGCCCGAGACCCATCGACACGGTCGGGAACTGCCAGAAATCCGGCATCAGCCAGGGGTGCGGATACGACGAGATGCCCTTGCCGTCGACTTCCTGGCGGAAGTTGTCCATCTGTTCCGCGGTGAGGCGGCCGAGCAGGAAGGCGCGCGCGTAGATCCCGGGCGCCGAGTGGCCCTGGATGAGCACGAGGTCGCCGCCGTGCGAAGGCGAAGGCGCGTGCCAGAAGTGGTTGAAGCCGATGTCGTAGAGCATGGCGGCGGAGGCGAAGCTCGCGATGTGACCGCCGACGTTGGTGTCCTTGTTCGCGCGGAGCACCATCGCCATCGCGTTCCAGCGCACGTAGTGGCGAATCCGCTGCTCGATATTGAAATCGCCGGGAAGCCTGACCTGCTTCTCGACCGGGATCGTGTTGATGTACGCGGTATTCGCCGAAAACGGGAGATAGGCGCCGGACCGGCGCGCCTTGTCGATCAGCTGCTCGATCAGGAAGTGGGCGCGGTCGGGGCCTTCGCTCGCGAGGACGCCTTCGAGCGCTTCCACCCATTCGCGCGTTTCGAGGGGATCACTATCGGGGATCATTTCCATGGCCGTGCTCCTCGAGCAGATTGTCTACACCCGGAAACGGGCGCCCATCGTATCAAAACGGGAATGATTCCGAAAACCTAATCGCGGCGGGTCAAGAGAAGCCACAGGCCGCAGAGGATCGACAGCGTCCCGAAGGCGGCAAAACCGGCGCGGTAACTTCCGGTGATGCCGGCCAGCACCGCGAACAGCGGCGGGCCGAGCACCACGCCGGTGAACGTGAGAAACCCGCTGGCCCCGGTGACCGCGCCCGCCTGCCCCGGCGGCGCGTGGCGCGCGACCTGCGACAGCTGCACGCCATTCCAGCCAATGGCGGTGGCGCCGAAGAATGCGCACACCGCGAGCAGCGCCGGCATCGGCCAGCCGGCGCCGAACGCCGCCGTCGCGTATGCCAACACGCCGGATGCGACACCGATCAACGCCAGCATCGTTCGCGGCGGAACGAAGTGGTCGGCAATGGCGCCCCAGCCGACGCGGCCGACGATCCCGCCGAGATTGGCGACGGTCAGCGCGAAGCCGGCGGCCACCAGCGACAAGCCCAGCCCCTCGGTCAGGTAGACGACCAGAAAGCTCATGAGGCACATCTGCGTCGCGGCGTAGACGCAGCCGGTGATCGACAGCACGACCAGCGCGCGGTGGCCGAGCACCACTTTGAGCGGCGCCAACATGCCGGCCAGCGACAGGTGTTGGCCGGGGCGCCGGTCGGCATCGAATCGCGCCCGCGTCGGCTGCGCGACGGCGGCGATGACGACGCCGAGTATCGCGACGGCGACAAACGTTGTCCGCCATCCGAACGCGAGCGCCATCCCCGGCAGCGCCGCGCCCGCGAGCGCCGCGCCCACCGGCACGCCGGTCTGCTTGATCGAAAACGTCAGTGCCATCCGCGCCGGCGGTGCGGTGCGCACCAGCACATGCGACGACGCGGCGGTGATCGGACCGTAGCCGAGACCGATGACGATCGGCGCCAGCGCCAGCACCACCGTGAGCGGGAACAAGGCGGCGGTGCCGGCGGGCAGCAGGAGCAGTCCGCCGACGCACATCAGGACGCATGCCTGCGAGACGCGGATCGAGCCGTAGCGGCCGATGAACGCGCCGGAGGCGAGACTGGCCGCCGCGCCGCCGGCGTAGACGAGCCCGACGAACACGCCGACGAGCTTGGGCGAGAGCGCGAGGTCGCGGGCGATCTCGGGCGCCAGCACGGAGGTGGTGGTCGCCGCCAGCGACGTGAAGATCTGGATGGCGAGCGTGATCGCCAGCGCGATCGCGGCGGTGCCCGCCGGGCTCGCCGCCGTCATTCGCCGGCCGCGGGGATGGTCCGCGTTTCGGTGACGATCGCGTGCACCGCGAGATCGTGCGGCGCGGCGGGGACCCGCGGCACGATCTGCACGTCGAACGCACCGGCCACCCGCGCCGTGGCGGGCGCGAAGAGCGGCAGCAGCCGGTCGTAGAAGCCGCCGCCGTAGCCCAGGCGGCGACCGCAGGGGTCGAAAGCCACGCCCGGCACGAGCACCCAGCCGACGCCGCCGGGTGCGACGGTGGGGCAATGCAACCCCGGCTCCGGGATGCCCTGGTACCCGGGCGCGATATCCGCGGCGGGATCGTGGATCGCGTGCAGTCCGAGCATCCGCGCGCCGACGTCGACGCGCGGCAGCACGACGGTCTTGCCCGCCGCGAGCGCCGCGTGGACGAGTGGCAGCGTGTCCCATTCGCTCTTGAAGGCAAGCGTCAGCAGGACGGTGTGCGCGGCGGCGAACGAAGGCAGGCGTGCGATCCGGCCGGCAATCGCTTCGGCCAGCCGCGCACGCAGTGGCGGCGCGAGCGCATCGCGCGCGGCCAGCACTTGCTCGCGCAGGACACGCTTGGCGTCGCGCAGGGCGGGGCCGACCGGATCGTCGCTGCCGATCGCCGCATTCGAAATCATGTGCGGATGGTAGCGCAAGCGCGCGCCGCCGGGCGGCACCGACCGGCAGCCTGCAGCGGCCGGGCGGACGACGCGCTTATAATCCCGTCCTGACTCCTGGGGTACCGGATGAACTACAACCGCCAACTCTATCGCGACCGGCGCGCGACACTCCTCGGCCGGATGCGCACGCAGACGGGCGGCGGCCTTGCGCTCGTTCCGACGGCGCCCGAGGTGTTTCGCAACCGCGATTCGCTGTTTCCCTATCGTCACGACAGCTATTCTTACTACCTGTCGGGATTTCCCGAGCCCGAAGCGGTGATCGCGCTGCTGGCCGACGCCGAGGGCGACCGGCAGATCCTGTTCTGCCGCGAGAAGAACGCGGAGCGCGAAATCTGGGATGGCTTTCGCTACGGGCCCGACGCCGCCCGCGAAATCTTCGGTTTCGACGCCGCGCATCCGATCGCCGACCTCGACGCGATGCTGCCCGACCTTGCGTCGAACCAGGCAGCGCTGTACACGCCGCTCGGCCTGTTCCCATCCTGGGACAGCCGGATCGCCGCGCTGCTGAACGAGGTGCGCGGTCGCGCGCGCACGGGCGTGAGCGCGCCGGAGGAGATCGTCGACGTGCGTCAGGCGCTCGACGCGATGCGCCTGGTGAAGGATGCCCACGAGCAGGACCTCATGCGCCGCGCCGCGGCCATTTCGTCGGGCGCGCACCGCCGGGCGATGGAGCGCACGCGGCCGGGCTGGTTCGAGTACCAGGTCGAAGCCGAGCTGGCGCACGAATTCCTTCACGGCGGTGCCCAGGCCGTGGCCTACGGCTCGATCGTCGCCGGCGGCCCCAATGCCTGCGTGCTGCACTATCGCGACAACAACCGGCAGCTCGCGGACGGCGATCTGCTGCTGATCGACGCCGGCTGCGAATACCAGAGCTACGCGTCGGACATCACGCGCACCTTTCCGGTCGGCGGCAAGTTCACCGGCCCGCAGCGCGACGTCTACGAGCTCGTGCTCGCGGCGCAGCAGGCCTGTATCGACGCGGTCAGCCCGGGTGTCGATTTCCACGATTATCACAAGGTCGCCGAGCGCGTCCTCGCGCAGGGTTATATCGATCTCGGCCTGTGCACCGGCACGCTCGACGAGGTGCTGGAGTCGGGGAGCTACAAGCAGTTCTACATGCATCGCGCCGGTCACTGGCTCGGCCTCGACGTCCACGACGCCGGCCTCTACCAGGTGAAGGGCGAGTCGCAGAAGCTCCTGCCGGGCATGGTGCTGACCGTCGAGCCGGGCACCTACATTCGCCCCGCCGACAACGTCCCCGAGCCGTTCTGGAACATCGGCGTGCGGATCGAGGACGACGTGCTGGTCGTCGCGGCCGGCACGGAGAACCTGACCGCGGCAGCGCCGAAATCCGTCGCCGACGTCGAAGCCGCGTGCCGGCGCTGACCACCGCGCTCCGCTGATGCTCCACGACGTCGCCATCGTCGGCGCGGGCCCGGTCGGCGCGACGCTCGCGCTCGCCCTCGCCGACGGCGACCTCGACGTGGTCGTGCACGATGCGCGCGCCCGGGGCGAGACGCTGCGCGGGGATCGCTCGCTGGCGCTGTCGCACGGCGCCCGGCTGATCCTCGAGCGTTGCGGCGTCTGGCTCGTGCTCGCCGCGATCAGGAATGCGGTCACCCCGATCATCGAGATCGACGTCTCGCAGGCCGGCGGCTTCGGGACGACACGCCTGTCCGCTGCCGCGCATGATCTGCCGGCGCTGGGTTATGTCGTCAGCTATCGCGCGTTGCAGGCGGCGCTCGACGACGCGCTCGTCCGCGGCGGCATCGCGGTGCGCCACGGCGTGACCGCGATCTCCGTCGGCGGCACGCCGGCGTACGCCGCGGTCGCGATCGAGGGCGCCGATCCGGTGATGGCGCGCCTCGCGGCGGTAGCCGACGGCACCGGTGCCCTGATCGCGGGCATCGGACGGCAGCGCCACGATTACGGGCAGACGGCAGTGGTGGCGAAGGTGTGGCGCGCCGTCCCGCACGCGGGCATCGCCTACGAGCGCTTCACGCGCGAAGGCCCGGTCGCGCTCTTGCCCGAGGGCGATCATTTCGGTCTCATCTGGACCACGACGCCCGCGCGAGCGGAGGCATTGCTGGCGCAGGACGACCGCGCATTCCTCGCGGCGCTCACGCGCCATTTCGGCGCCCGGATGGGCGGCTTCACGCGCGTCGCCGACCGCCGCACCTTTCCCTTGGCGCTCGAATTTTCGCGCACGACGGTCGGCGCGCGGTGCGTCGTGCTCGGCAACGCCGCGCAGACGCTGCACCCGGTCGCGGGTCAGGGCTTCAACGTCGGCCTGCGTGATGCCGCGGGCCTCGCGCAAGTTGTACTGGACACCCCGCGCGATCAGATCGGTGACCGCGCGATGCTGGATCGGTACGTACGCAGCCGCCGCACCGATCGCTGGGCGGGAATCGCCTTCACGCACGGTCTCGTCAGCGTGTTCGGCAGCGATCTCGCGTTGCTGCGGTGGCCGCGCGGGTTGGCGCTCACTCTGCTCGACACGCTCCCCGCAGCGAAGCGCGCGTTCACGCATGCGATGCTGTTCGGGCTGCGCTGACGCGGTCGCTTTGCATCGGGCCGGCGGTAGCGCGGCGCCGAGCGCAGCGAAACCGCGCCAGATACTCCGTCGCAGATTCGATCCAGGATTTCGCCGCGCGACGTCGCGGCGCGCAAATCATTTGCGCGCGATGCATTTCGACGTATTGCGCGCGTCGCGGAACCGGTATAATCCGCTCCCCCGCTTCGATCTTTTGTTTTCTCCTTTCGCGGAATCGATCGTGCACATCGGCCCTTACCACATCGCGAACAATCTGGTCGTCGCGCCCATGGCGGGCGTGACCGACCGGCCGTTTCGCCAGTTGTGCAAGCGGCTGGGCGCCGGGTACGCGGTGTCGGAGATGGTCGCGTCGAATCCGCTGCTGTGGGGCACCGGGAAATCGCAGCGCCGCACCGACCACGCCGGCGAAGTCCTGCCGATCGCCGTGCAGATCGCCGGCGCCGATCCGTCGATGATGGCCGACGCCGCACGCTACAACGTCGCGCGGGGCGCGCAGATCATCGACATCAACATGGGCTGCCCGGCGAAGAAGGTCTGCAACGTCGCCGCCGGCTCCGCGCTGCTGCGCAACGAAGCGCTGGTGGCGGCGATCGTCGCCGCCGTCGTGCGCGCCGTCGACGTTCCGGTGACGCTCAAGATCCGCACCGGCTGGGATCCGGACAACCGCAACGCCGTCCGCATCGCGCGCATCGCCGAAGACGCGGGCATCCGCGCGCTCGCCGTCCACGGCCGCACGCGGGCCTGTGCCTACGCCGGTCCCGTCGAGTACGACACCATTCGCGCGGTGAAGGCGGCCGCCGGCATACCCGTCATCGCCAACGGCGACATCGACACGCCCGAGCGCGCGCGGCACGTGCTCGACTACACGGGCGCCGACGCGCTGATGATCGGCCGCGCCGCGCAGGGACGGCCGTGGATCTTCCGCGAAATCCGCCACTATCTCGACCACGGCGTACACCTGCCGGCGCCGACGGTGGCCGAGGCGCACGCGGTCGATCACCCGGCATCTCGCCGACCACTACGCGTTCTATGGCGAAGAGGCGGGTGTGCGCATCGCGCGCAAGCATCTCGGTTGGTATACGCAACAGCTCGCCGGCGGCGAAGCCTTCCGCCGGGAAGTGAACGCGGCGGACACCGCTCGAGCCCAGCTCGACGCCGTCCGCCGGCTTTTCGATCGCCTTGCCGGAGAAAGCGAGCGCCTCGACTATCGGCCGCGGGTGGCGGACGTCGTCGATGCGCGCGCCGCGTTCGGCCGGGCGGAAACCCAGGCGCTACGGGGCGGGGAGGCCCTTGCCGCGTGAGAAAAACTCTTCGGATCAATGGCGGCAACGAAATCGGGAAGACCGTCGAGAAATCGCTGGACGAGTATTTCCGCAAGCTCGACGGCGAGGTCCCGCACGGCATCTACGACATGGTCATCACGCACGTGGAGCGCGCGGTGATCGAGTCGGTGATGACGCGCGCGAACGGCAACCAGACGCAGGCCGCCGACATGCTCGGGATGAATCGCAACACGCTGCGCACCAAGCTCGCGAAGTACGGCATACGCTAGGAGCCTCGTCGGCGCGAGCCGCGGGACCGCGATCCGCACCAAAGGCGGATCGCGCGCCATCCTCGCGGCGATCGAAGGCGCCTTGA